>CAZQXX010000032.1:0-2397 GCA_964597105.1 uncultured Anaerolineales bacterium | reverse complement strand
CTGCTCCACACGGTGGCAGAGCTGCCTAAGGTCTGCGAGCACATCGAGGTCCCTGTGCAGGCCGGCGATGACGAGGTTCTCAAGCGCATGAAGCGGGGCTACACCGTCGATGACTATCGGCGTCTGATCGCACGCATCCGCGAGCGTATTCCCGGGGTATCCATAGCCACCGATGTGATTGTCGGCTTCCCGGGCGAGACCGACGAGCAATTCCAGCGGACGTATGACCTGCTGTCCGAGTTGCGCCTCGATAAGGCGCACATCGCCCGCTACTCGCCGCGCCCACAGACCCTCGCAGCGCGCCATTTTGAGGACGATGTCCCGCCGGAGGAGAAGGAGCGCCGACGAAAGGCCCTCGATGACCTCCAGGCCGAGATCGTCGGCGAGATCAACGCGCAGCTCATGGGCGAGACGGTAGACGTACTCGTCGAGGGGAAGAAGAGAGATCGCTGGTGGGGGCGCACCCGCACCGATAAGCTGGTGTACTTCGAGGACGACGCTGATTGGCACGGTCGCCTGGCCCGCGTGCGCGTCACCTGGACCGGCCCCTGGTCGCTCATCGGTGACGTAGGTGACAACCGGTAGGACAAGCCCCAGCCCGCACAACCTCTGTTTGACTTCGCATGCTCCGGGCGATATAATCGCTCTGCCACGTCGTGCTCTGCAATCCATAAGGAGGGGGATATGCGCAAGCCGGGCCGTCTCTTATTGGCGCTGCCTGCGTTGGTGTTGGCAGTTGGCCTGGTTGGGCTGACGTACGGAGTGGTGACTGTCCGCCGCTGCTGGCCGAGGGTAGATGGCACGCTCCCAGCAACGGGCCTTGAATCGGAGGTCACCATCATCCGCGACAGCTGGGGCATTCCTCACATCTACGCATCCAGCCCTCACGACCTCTTCTTTGCGCAGGGCTACGTCCACGCCCAGGATCGTTTCTGGCAGATGGAGTTCTGGCGCCGCATCGGTTCGGGCCGGCTGTCCGAGATTCTGGGCGAGTCCGCGCTCGAGAACGACCGCTTCATTCGGACCATCGGTTGGCACCGCACCGCTGCTCAAGAAGTAGAGACCCTCGACGCTGAGATCCGTTCCATACTGGAGGCCTATGCCGAGGGTGTGAACGCGTTTGTCCACGCGAATAGGGAGTCGCTGGCGTTGGAGTCCATCATCTTGGGGCTTACCGGCACGACGTTCGAGCCCGAACCGTGGACCCCGCTCAACAGCCTCACGTGGGCCAAGGTGATGGCATGGGATCTCTCGGGCAACAGATCCTCAGAGCTTCTGCGCGCGCACATCGCGGCTCAGCTGGGCACCTCGGCCGTGGACACCCTCGTGCCACCCTATTCAGAACAGCACCCCGTCATCGTCCCTCATCCGCTGACAGAGGCTTCGCTGCGAACCGTACCGGGGGGTGCTTTGGGGACTCTGGCCCTCGGCTCCGGAGGGCATCTCGGAAGCAATAGCTGGGTGATTGCCGGCGCCCGAACCGAGACGGGCGCACCTCTCCTAGCTAACGATCCACACCTGGGCATCCAGATGCCGTCGATCTGGTACGAGATTGGGCTCCACTGCGATCCGGTAGGTCCCGACTGTCCCTACAATGTCGTGGGTGCCTCATTCGCCAGCACGCCCGGTGTGATCATCGGTCACAATGAGCGCATCGCCTGGGGCGTCACAAACCTCGGCCCGGACGTCCAGGATCTGTTCATCGAGCGGGTCAATCCAGAGAATCCCAACCAGTACGAGTATCAGGGTGAGTGGCAGGATATGGAGATCATCCGCGAGGAGATCCGCGTCGCCGGTCGGGAGGAGCCGGTGATCATCGATGTCCGCGCCACCCATCACGGGCCAATCATCAACGATATAGGTGCGGGCACTGAGGAGGACTGGTCATTTGGTTGGCAACCCCTGGCCCTGTCCTGGACCGGGCTTCAGCCTGGCACGTTGATGCGCAGCGTGGTGCTCCTGGACCGAGCCACCAACTGGGAGGAGTTCCGGGAGGCGCTGTCATACTGGGATGCGCCCAGCCAGAATTTCGTCTACGCCGACGTCGAGGGAAATATCGGTTATCAGGCCCCGGGTCGCATTCCCATCCGTGCCACCGGCGATGGGACTATGCCGGTGCCCGGTTGGACAGGAGAGCACGAGTGGGTGGACATCATCCCCTTCGACGATCTCCCACGGGCCTTAAACCCACCCGAAGGCTACATCGTTACTGCCAACAACGCAGTGATAGGTGAGGAGTATCCCTATCTGCTGACCAAGGACTGGGACCCCGGCTATCGGGCCAAGCGCATCTCCGATCTCATCGGTGCCGATTCCTCCCTCTCGATCGAAGATGTGCAGGCCATACAGGGCGATAACGCAATCCTGTGGAGCCAGTCGGTGCTGCCCTACGTAACT
>CAZQXX010000031.1:2702-19788 GCA_964597105.1 uncultured Anaerolineales bacterium | reverse complement strand
GTCTCCAAAGGATCTCCCAATATGGCACCACCGCAACGACCCGGATACCGTCCACCCCAGCAGCCGCCCCGTGCTCCCGCGAATGGCCCACCGTCCCGGAATTCGGGCCGTAACTGGGGGATGCTCCTGCTGAAGGCCGGGTTTATCACCGTGGCGGTTCTGGTGGTCGCGTTCTTCATCGCTGTCGCTGCCTCCGTCGTCGCCTACGTTACCATCGCGAATGAGCTCCCCTCGACCGCGGAGTTGCGGACCCGACAGACCGCCTTCGTCAGCAGCAAGATCTACGACCGCGACGGGCACCTCCTGTACGAGGTCACCGATCCTCAGGGGGGAAGCCGGACGTACGTCACACTGGATGAGATCTCAACTCACGTCGTCAACGCGACGGTCGCCACAGAAGACCGGGACTTCTGGCTCCATCCCGGCTTCGACCCTGTGGCAATGGGCCGGGCCATCTATTATGTGGTCACCGAACGCCAGATTGTCTCCGGCGCCAGCACGATTCCACAGCAGCTCGCCCGTATGATCCTACTCCCCGACCAGCGCTTCGAGCAATCCGCCGAGCGCAAGACCAAGGAGATCATACTGGCAACAGAGTTGAGCCGCGTCTACTCTAAGGACGAGATCCTTGAGATCTACCTCAACGAGCTCAACTACGGCAACCGTGCCTACGGCATCCAGGCTGCCGCTGAGACCTATTTCGGAACCGATGCCGCCGATCTGACGCTGGCTCAGGCCTCTTTTCTCGCCGGCTTGCCCCAGCTACCCGCCACGTAC
The DNA here is from genome assembly GCA_964597105.1 of uncultured Anaerolineales bacterium. GTDB lineage: Bacteria > Chloroflexota > Anaerolineae > B4-G1 > B4-G1 > SKLM01. Next base: position 19,011 of record CAZQXX010000031.1, on the reverse strand, counting down.
GATCCCCTCGGCGGGGGCCTTGAGCGGGCTCTGTCCCGTCACAAGACCGTCCTCTCCTTGATGGTCGAAGACGGCTACATCACTGCCGAGCAGGCGGAGCAGGCAGTGACCGCTATGGAGAGCTACGAGTTTCAGGCACCACAGCGCGACGTGGATCTGGCCCCTCACTTTGTCGCATACGTAAGGCAGATCGTGGAGGAGCTCTACGGACCGGAGGCTATGTACCGCGGGGCCGGATTGCGCATCACGACCACGCTCGACCCCGATCTGCAGATGAAGGCCGAGCAGGCTGTGAGGGAAGGCGTGGCCAACCTGGCGGGACGGAACGCTACCAATGGCGCTCTCGTTGCCCTCGACCCGGCAACTGGTCACATCCTGGCGATGGTCGGCTCTGCCGATTTTGACGACGAGACGATCGACGGTCAGGTCAACGTTTCTCTGCGCTGTCGTCAACCGGGCTCCTCCATCAAGCCGCTGACTTACGTGGCCAGCTTCGAGCATGGTTGGACGCCGGCAACTCTGTTCTGGGACGTGCGCACGGAGTTCCCCGATGGCGCCAACCCGCCCTACGTGCCAGTGAACTACGATCGGAAGTACCATGGCCCGGTGCTCCTGCGCGACGCCCTCGCCAACTCGTATAACGTACCGGCAGTCGCCGCGCTTCAGTTCGTGGGAGTCGACGGGCTCCTGGAGATAGCATCCCGTCTGGGCGTCTCGTCCCTGGCCCACCCTGAGGAGCATTGCCCTGAGTATCCCTACGATCAGCCACCTGCTTACGGCCTGGCGCTAACCCTGGGCGGCGGCGAGGTCAAGCTGCTGGAGATGGCCGGCGCTTTCGGTACGTTCGCCAACGACGGCATTCTGATGCCGTCCAGCCCCATTCTCCGCATTGAGGACAGCCGGGGGAACGTGCTCCTTGACAACAGCGCACTGGCGGGCAACCAGGTCGTCTCGCCTGAGCACGCATACCTCATAACCGATATCCTCGCGGATGACGAGGCTCGCTGTGCGGCATTCAGCTGCCCCAGCATCCTGGAGCTTAGCCGCCCAGCAGCAGCGAAGACAGGCACCACCGATGACTACCGCGACGCATGGACTGTGGGGTACACGCCTCAGCTCGTCACAGGCGTCTGGGTGGGCAACTCGGACAACTCCCCCATGGTAGGGGTGCCGGGAGCTGCCGGTGCGGGGCCGATCTGGCACAACTTCATGGAAGCAGCTCACGCAGAACTGCCGGTGAAGGATTTTGCCCAACCCTCCGGGATTGTGAAACACGAGGTTTCCGCCGACTCCGGAGCCCGTCCCACCGAGCATTGTCCCGTTCGTATCGAGGAGGTCTTCGCCCGGGGTCAGCCTCCTCTCGACGAAAGCCACGACTGGTACCAGATGGTGGAGCTCGATGCCTTCACCGAGCTGCGCGCCAATGCCTTCTGCCCGGACCACGTCGTCGAGAAGCTGATGCTCGACGTCACCGATGAAAGAGGCCGGGAATGGATCAATACTCATCCCGAGCAGTTTAACGGGCTGCCCCTCGCTCCGCTGGAAGAGTGCACCGAGAGCACGGACCGTCCCCAAGTCTTCATCACTGAGCCGACCGCGGGCGCCGAGGTGGTGGGCGTGGTGCCCATCTTCGGGACCGTCCTGCTGCCGAACTTCGATCATTATGAGATTCAGTACGGTGTCGGGGGCGATCCACAAGGGTGGGGATGGATCAGCGGCCCTCATCAGACGCAGGTCCAGAATGGGCTGTTGACCGAATGGGACACGGAGCATCTTGCCCCGGGGACGTACACCGTGCGCGTGAGAGCGTTTGACAGAGAGCAACATGCTGTGGAGGCGCGCTTGCAGATTGAACTCGTCGCCCCGACGCCGACACCTACGCTCACGCCATCCCCGACACCGGAGGCGACCGCCACGCCATCGCCCACGCCAACGCCGACCGCTTCGCCCACGCCTGCCGCCACGGCGACGCCAACGCTGACACCGACGCCGTCTCCCACGTCAGAAGGCGACGTCACACCGACGCCCTCGCCGACACCGGAGGAGACGTCACCCGGAGGCACACCCCCAACGGAGTCCCCCTAGCGGGTTCGAGTCCCGTCGGCCCGCTCCTCCGCGGTTGACCAGACTAGGGCGGCAGAGCGCCCGGTCTGAAGCCCGGTGCACAGGCCTCGCTTCTCACCAACCCTCGCGGGCCTGCTGGACGTAGAGCGTCCACACGGGCACATCGTCTCCCGTCGGCGTGAATCCCAGGTGCTCGTAAAGACGTCGCGCCCGGCGGTTATGACTCTGCGTGTTCAGTGAGACACGCTCCACCCCGCTCCCCCAGATGGCCTCGAGCGCGTGAGTCACGAGAAGCGTGCCGGCCCCCTGCCCCTGTTCCTTGGGGTGAACGGTGACCCGATTGATGTGTGCAGCCGAGAGATGCGACTCCCACTCGACGTATCCAACGATCCTCCCGTCCCGTACGGCAACGGTGAACGCCGACGTTGTGGCGGCCCTGCGCCGCAAGGTCGCCGTGCTGCGCCACCAATGAGGAGCAAATGCCGCTCGGTCGATCGCCTCCATCGTCTCAAAATCCTCGTCTCGCGCGGGCCGCAGTGCCAGATCCGATGACCGCACAGGGAGTATGTCTGGGTCACGCCCGGTCTTGGTCAACGTGATGATCTCCGTCAACGATCTGAATCCCCACCCCACCAGGTGCGGTACGATCCGTTCGTCATCATCCATCCAAGCCAGCTCACGTACTGCCCGGGCCTGCAGGTCCTCGAGCAGCTTCGGGAGCGACAGGTCGAGCCACTTGTCGATACACACCTCCTCCCTGGTAGCCGCCAGCCGAACCCAGGCCACGGGAGAGTCGTCTGAGGAAGCGAAGAGGACCCCCTGGATGCGGCTCGTCTCCTCAACCAGGATCAGACTCGCGTCCTTCAGGAATGCCCTCCATCGCCATAGAACCGGCGACGAATAGCCAGCCTTTGCCACAAGTGCCTCGACAGCCGGCCAGTCGCTGCGATGAGCGTCTCTCACCTTCATAGTGTACCCTTTCTATCACGAGGAAGTCCCCGGGTCAAGGGGACAAAGAGCGAAAGAATCATTTGCCATTTGATATCATTTGATGTACACTTAAGACAACTTCATCTTAACATAGAGCTGGCGCGGGCAGTGGGTCGGTCTGGCCTGCTCTTACTTCCCAACTGGAAAACCTATGGCTGATAAAGGTCGAGAACAAGCACTGAATAGAGCCTTGGACAACTTGAAGAAACGCTTTGGCGAGGGAACCGTGATGCGCATGGGAGAGGTCTCTCACATGGATATCGAGGTGATCCCTACAGGCTCCCTGGCACTTGATCGGGCGCTCGGCGTGGGCGGCGTGCCCAGAGGTCGCGTCACCGAGATTTATGGTCCCGATGGTGCTGGCAAGACGACCCTCGCCCAACATGTGGTAGCTCAAGCACAGAAGCTTGGGGGCACGGCGGCCTACGTGGATATGGAGCATGCCCTCGATCCCGCCTATGCGCGACGATGTGGGGTCAATGTCGACGACCTGCTCATCTCGCAGCCGGACACCGGTGAGCAGGCTCTGGAGATTGCTGAGACTCTGATTCGCTCAGGTGCCGTCGACGTCGTCGTCATTGACTCCGTGGCTGCGCTCGTACCGCGTGCCGAGATTGAAGGCGAGATGGGAGACTCACATCCGGGCCTCCAGGCTCGCCTGATGAGCCAGGCGCTTCGTAAGCTGAGCGGTGCGATTAAGCAGTCGAACGCCGCCCTGATCTTCACCAACCAACTTCGAGAGAAGATCGGTGTGATGTTTGGGAATCCGGAGACAACGTCAGGGGGTCGGGCGCTGAAGTTCTACGCCTCGGTGAGGTTGGACATCCGGCGCATCACCTCGATCAAAGAGAGAGGGGAGTTGATAGGAACCCGAACCCGGGTTCGGGTGACGAAGAACAAGGTCGCGCCACCGTTCCGGGTGGCGGAGTTTGACTTGATGTACTCCGAAGGGATCAGCAAGGAAGGCGACCTGCTCGACGTAGCGGTTGATCTTGGGGTTATGGAAAAGCGCGGGTCGTATTACTACTACGACAGCGAAGACTACTTGGCACAGGGACGCGAGAATACGAAGGAGTTTCTGCGCGACAACCCGGACGTCACCGAATCGATCGAGGCTGCCGTCCGACAGAAGATGGTAGACGAAGGAACGATGGCGCCTTCTGCCGTAGCGTCAGAGATCGAGGAAGAGGACGATACGGAGTAAGCGGCGACCAACACTAGCTCTTGTCAAATTACGGTAGACAGCCACGGATTGATCTCATCAGATAGAGGTGCCTCATCAATGGGCACCTGCTTTAAATGGTATCCTTCTCCGAGAACATTTTTGCCTATGACCTGTCCGAGAAGCGGGAAGTCCTCTGATATGTACGCTGGGAGCTTTCGATTTGTACAATCCATCATATTGGTGATGAAGCTTTCAAGACAGGAGTTGAATTGTAGAACGTAGGAAGAGGTAGCCTGACGTTGCAGGCGACCATCCAGGTCGCCTGTCTGTTCGGTCAACTACGGAGAGGGATAGCTTCCCCTTATCGAGAGAGGGGGAAGTAGTTGAATCTGAGATCAAGATTGACGAATGCTCGTCATCGGCCGTGGCTTGTGAGCCACGGCTTTGTTTTTTTTGGTGACTATGGCAAAAGAGATCACGGCTCTCACGTTTCAGAAACGGAATAGGGACCGCGTCAACGTCTACCTTGACGGGGAGTTCGCTTTCGGGCTAGCCGCAATCGAAGCCGCTCGTCTACGTGTAGGTCAGGCGCTGAGTGACAACGAGATTGTTGAGCTCCAACGCAAAGATGACGTCGAGCGAGCGTACGAGCGGGCGCTCAACTACCTCTCGTACCGCCCTCGGAGTGAGGGCGAGGTGCGGCGCAACTTGCGCCGGAAGGATATCGAGGCCCCGGTCATCGATGCGGTCATCGGCCGATTGACGCAGGCTGGATTACTGGATGATCGAGAGTTCGCCCGGTACTGGGTTGACAACAGGGCGCGCTTCAATCCCCGCGGACGTCGAGGTCTACAGCACGAATTACGACAACGGGGGATCTCTCGCAGTATCATTGAGGATGTTCTGGAAAGCTACGACGTGCACGAGGCCGCCCGTAAGGTAGTGGAGGCCGGTGCACGCCGCCTGTCGCAGGAGGCGCCTCAGGATTTCCGTCGGAAGCTGCAGGCCTATATGGCCCGTAGAGGATTCTCCTACGGAGTGATCAAGCCACTCGTTCAGGAGAAGATCGACGAGAGAGCGCCCGAGGAAGAGGGAGAATAAGACATGCAGACTATACTGACGTTAGTTGGAATGGTTCTGGCACTGGCCGTGGGTGTTGGTCTGGGATTCTTGATTCGAGCGCACGTCGTTCAAGCTGGATTGAAGGAGCTGGAGGAAGAGACCGAGCAACGCCTGGAAAAGGCCAAGAAGGAGGCCAAGGAAATCATCCTCAGCGCCAAAGACGAGGCGCTCAGGAAGCGGGAGGAAGCGGAACGAGAGTTAGAGCGGCGGCGCTCAGGGCTCCGTCGAGAGGAAGAACGTCTCCAAGGCTGGCGGGAGAAGCTTGACCACCGCCAGGATCGCCTCGAGCATCGCGAGCAGACCCTCAATAAACGCCAGAGTGCCTTAGACAAGCAACGGAATCGAGTCGAGCAACTGGAAGAAGAGCGAGAAGAGATGCTCAAGCGAGTCGCTGGCCTGAGCCGTGAGGAAGCCCGGGAGGAGTTGCTCGCGTCCGTGGAAGGTGAGGCGCGACAGGACATGGCCCGTGTGATCCGGCAGGTGGAGGCTGAGGCCCAGGAAGAGGCCGACAAGCGCGCGCGTAAGGTCATCACCACAGCCATCCAGCGCATCGCCAGTGAGCACGTGGCGGAGGTGACGGCCTCCACCGTGTCGCTTCCCTCGGATGACATGAAAGGGCGCATCATCGGCCGCGGAGGACGCAACATCCGAGCGTTCGAGAAAGAAGCCGGCGTCGACGTCGTGGTCGACGATACGCCCGAAGCGGTGACTATCTCGTGCTTCAATCCCGTCCGTCGGGAGGTTGCTCGTCGAGCACTGGAACGCCTCGTACTCGACGGGCGCATCCACCCGACGAACATCGAGCGCTTTGTGAAGGAAAGCCATAATGAACTCGAGACGGTCATTCGGGAGGAGGGCAAACAAGCAGCTTACGAGGCCGGCGTCCATGGACTCCCCTCCAAGGTCACCGATCTCCTCGGACGTCTGAAGTTCCGTACCAGCTACGGACAGAACCAGTACGCTCACGCCATCGAGACGGCGAAATTGGCGGGGATGATCGCAGAGGAGCTGGGAGCGAACGCGGATGTTGCCCGCATGGGCGGGCTGCTGCACGATATTGGGAAGGCCGTCGATTTTGAGAACGAGGGTACTCACGTGCAGATTGGCGCCGAGATCTGCCGTCGACACGGAATTCGGGATGATGTCGTCCACTGCGTTGAGGCTCACCACAACGAGGTGAAGCAGAACTCTGTCGAGGCGATCATCGTGGAAGCCGCGGACGCCATCTCCGGCGCCAGGCCAGGTGCGCGGCGCGAGAGCCTGGAGTTCTACCTCAAGAGAGTTCGCACGATGGAGGAGATCGCTCAGTCCTTCGACGGCGTCGAGGAAGCGTATGCACTCCAGGCGGGTCGGGAGATCCGCGTCATTGTGAGACCGCAACGTGTGGACGATCTGGCAGCCATCCGGCTGTCAAAGGACATCGCCAGTCGGCTGGAGGGGAACATGGAATACCCCGGTCAGATCAAGGTCACCGTGATTCGGGAGGTCCGAGCCGAGGAATACGCCAAGTAGGGCTCGTCGCCTTCTGTGACCCAGTCGCGCCTAGGGCAAGTATGCCCGCGGGTTCTGCTGCCAACCATTATAGCGCACCTCAAAGTGGAGATGAGGCCCGGTGGAGTTCCCGGTGTTACCCACGGCGCCGATGACGCCACCGCGCTCCACTGGCTGCCCTTCGGCCACGTACATGTTGCTTAAGTGTGCATAGTACGTGGCGAATCCATTAGCGTGATCGACGACGATCAGATATCCATAGCCTACGTCAGTCCAGCCGGCGAAGCTCACGAATCCACCGTCGGTCGCCAGCACCGCGCTGCCGGTAGGTGCTCCAATGTCGATAGCCCGATGCGCGTGCCAGTATCCCTGCGTGATCCTCCCGAGCACCGGCCATAGGAAGCGCCCTGTCCCCTGAGCACCCTCCGGCACGGCGCCCGCATACGCAGTGACCGCCCTCGGCTCATACGGCTTCTCGCCCCCTGGAACGATGAGGAGTTCCCTTTGCGCCATCCCCTCGTCAGCTCCCTCCAGGTCGTTATATTCGCAGCTGACGATCGCCTCCGGGTCGACCTCGTACGTCTCTGCGATGGACGCCAGGGTATCCCCTTCGTCAACCGTGTGCAGCACCCCGTCGATCGGCGGGATGAGGATCTCTTGCCCGATTCTGAGCAGATCAGGGGCGTCTTCAACAGCCGGATTGGCCCACACAATGCTGGTCGGGGCCAGACCGAATTGGTCCGCAATGGATTCGACTGTGTCGCCAACTCGGACAGAATAGGTGATGATCTCCAGACGTGGCCGCTCGGGGATTAGCGTATGTAGCTGCGCCTGTCGGAGGATCACATCAGAGGATCTGCCAGCCGTCCAGGAGGCCCCCGTGTACTGAAGGGTCGTCTCCTCCGCCGCCTTCACCTCTTCCGAAGGCCGTTCTCCAGCAACCGCTGGCGCGGAAACGGAAGCGAGTAGTCCTGAACGCACGCGGGCGGGCCACGTGACGCCGCTCAGGGCGATGGCAGTCACGACGATAATGAGGACGGAAGCGTGGGCACTCACCCGGCTGAGTGCCGGATGCCAGTCGCTCCAATCACCGGAAAGACGGTAGACCCCGGCTATCAGACGGGCGAAGGCATACGAGAACCCGTCCTCGACCCGACAGCGAAAGGGACACGCTCCCTTCCCATCAGAAGACTCGCGGCAACCCGGTTGTGGGGAAGACATGCCAGGTCTTGTCGTGCTAGGGCTGATAAGCCAGGGGGTCCTGAGGTACGCCGTTCCTACGAATCTCGTAGTGCAGGTGAGGTCCGGTCGACCAACCGGTGCTACCGCAGTAGCCGATGACGTCTCCCTGACGAATTCCCTGACCGCCCCCGACCAGGAGCTGGCTCAGGTGTCCGTAACGCGTGATGAAGCCATTGCCGTGATCGATCTCGACCAGGATGCCGTAGCCTCCGTGCCACCCGGCGATCGTCACGGCACCGTTGTCGGCGGCGTACAGCGGATCTCCGAGACGGCACTTGTAGTCCAGCCCAATGTGGCCCGGATTGCGCGGATCGCGGAAGTACCACCCCGAGACCAGTCGGCTCCCCGTCGGCAGGATGAACCAGTTGTTGGCGCTGGGAGCGGAAACCGAGCTGGCACTGTACCGATAGCCATACCCAGATTGGGTGGGCTCTGGCTCTGGCGGGTTCCACGTTATTTCCCAACCCGCCCCTCCGGGGACGACGAGAAGCTGCCCTTCCTCTAACGGGTCCCCCTCTTCAAGATCGTTCCACTGATTGTAGAGCACCGACGGCTCCACATCGTACTCAGCTGCAATGTCCCCCACCGTCTCTCCGGCGCTGACTGTGTGATAGACGCCGTCGACCGGCAGGATGAAGAGCTGGAGCCCTGGCTGGATCAGCCAAGGGGCATCCTGAATTGCCTCACGGTTGCTCCACACGATGGTCTCGGGGAACAGACCGTGCTGATACGCAATCGTGGAGAGGTTGTCTCCTTCCTTGACCGTGTAGGTGATGACCTCAGCCCGTGGGCGGTCTGGGAAGGTCGTATGGAGAACGGCCTGGCGAGTGATCGTGTCGGTCTGAGCAGACCTGCGTTGCGCGTTCACCACCGAGGAAGGAGTGGGTGAGGGAACGGCTCCCTCAACCTTGCTGTCCCCTGTCGTGGAGGACAAGGCAATGCCATCCGACGATCCACCGGCAGCAATCTGGGGGACGGAAATGGTCATACCACTGAGGCTTACGGCCGTCAGGGCGAGAATGACAATCGTCAAGTGAGCGGTAGCACGAACCAAGAGGGGGCGCTTATCGCGCCAGTCCACGCGGGTGCGCCAGATTACCGTCGCAAACCCAGCCGCTATCCGCGAGAAGAGGGATTGGGGGTAGGAGGAAGAAGCGGATGGGTGGCGCTCCCTGTCGGTGAGTCCCGGCAGTGATTTATCCATAAAAGGTCCGAGGTTGTGCAACGTTCGTCGCTAGCCTCAGGACGAGATTATATCACACAATCCGAGGGTGGCAAACAGCAGGATAATTCCCTTTATGTCCAAGTCAATGGACTACTAGTCATCAGATATCCCTTGACCGTTGGCCTCCACCAGCAACGGCGCTATCTCGCTGTCGCGGGTCCGTCAACCCGCCGTCATTAAATCGCTCAACCGAAAGGAGGTCGAACCCGGCGTCGTTGAGCATAGCATCCACCAATCTCTCCGCAACCACGAACGCCCAGCTCAGCCCGCGCCCCCCAAAGCCCACGGCGAAGTATGCTCGCGGCAAGCCCGGCAGCGTGCCCAGAATAGGTAGACCGTCAGGAGTGAATCCGGCAACCTCCGACCGATGTCCCGCGCTACCCACTGCCACGTCGGGGAAATGGCGGGACACAAGTGCTTCCAGCGGATTCCCGGAGAACCCTCGACGCCGGGAACCGGGCTCAGACCACCCACCGAGAAGCACAAGACCGTCACCCGCTGATCGAACAAACGCTTTCCCCTGGGCGAAGGTGCAGGGCTGGTTGGGGATAGCCCGATTGCCCATCTTCACGGTGTAAAGGTGACCGCGCACCGGTGCGACGGCTGCCCCCAGATAGGGATGCGCTAGCGCGGCATACCCATCGACCGCCAGAACCACGGCGCTGCACAGCACAGTCCGTCCGTGCGCCCATATCCGAATCTCATCTCCTGCCGGTTCCAGTGCGTAGACCTCAGTTCGCTGGTGAGTGAGCACGTCCTCAGCGACCAAGAGCGCGCGAGTCAGCGACCGGGCATCCACTACCACATCGCCGGGGCGCCGCAACGCGCCGTGAAAGCCTCGATCCAACGGGTCGGTCAAGCTGAACGACGCATCAAATCCATCTTCCCGCAGGAGCTGAGCGGACTCCCACAGTGCGTCCGCTTCCTCGTCATCGACGGCAAGAGCCAGGCTTCCGGTCCGCTCGATGGGTATCCCAAGCTGTCCCGCAGCCTGAATCAGACGATCACGCCCCCCAATAGTCAGGGCCCACAGCTGGGATGCCCGACGACGACCATAGACGGACACGGCCCAGCTGTAATGCTCCGGTAGGCCCGTGAGCACCAACCCCGCGCTCCGCCCTGTGGCGCCGCCGGCGATCCGTCGCGCCTCCAGAATCGCCGTGTCGAATCCTTCCCGGGCCAGGCGACCTGCCACAGCCGCACCAACCAGGCCTGCCCCTACCACGACGACGTCACAGGCATCGCTGCGCCGTTGTTCCCGCTTGATCAGCATATCATCCCTCAGTGGCCCGGATCCACCTGACCCGACGCCCTCGCAGTCAGGACATGGTAGCTCGAACCCGCGTGGGCCGCAGTGACGTTTCCGAAGGCCTCACTCACTAGATCATCATAGCCGATAAACCGATTTGCCACTAGAAAGAGCGTTCCCCCATCACGCAGCACGCGACGCGAGTCGTGAATGAACTGATGAGCTACCTCGTAGTCCACCTTCCGACCCTGATGGAAGGGCGGATTAGTGATGACCGTATCGAAGGGCCTTTCCCCAAATACGTATGCCACGCCATCGGAAAGAAGAACTGCTCCGTTGCCGACCCGGTTCGCCTCCAGCGTATAGCGCGCAGATCTGGCGGCCCGAAGGTCGGTGTCCACGAGAACAACCCCCCCTCTGGGGGCGCGTCGTGCGGCGACCAAGCCAGCGAGGCCGGTGCCGCATCCCAGATCCAGCACCCGTCCGCCCCCGTCTATCGCCATGGTGTCAACCAGTCGCGCAGTCCCCTCGTCGAGTCGATCCCAGGCAAAGACGCCCGGTTTGCTCACTAATCTGGTCTCGATCCCGTCGAGGACGACGGTCCGTGTGACGTAGGTCTGCCGCGCCTCCGGCGGCTCCATCTCCTCGGATCGCACGGTCATCGCCACGTGATACCCCTTCTTCTGACGCACGACGCCGCAGCGACCGAAAAGGTCACGCGCGTAGGCCACAGCTCCCTTGATTCCCACCCTGGTGCTGGCGACGAAATAGAAACGCCCCCTGGGCCGAAGCACCCGCGCCGCGCCCCGAAGTAGCTCACGCTGAACCTCTCGACCGCGCGGTAGGTGACACAGCACCAGATCGAAAGACGCCTGGGCCAGGCCTTCCACACCGTCAGCCAGGTGCACCTCGGCATTGGTCACCCCGTTTGCCTCCAGCGTGCGCCGGGCACACGCGACAGCCGCCAGGTTGCAGTCGACCAGAGTTGCGTGCCCTTCCGGGGCCAGCAGGCCCGCGACCGCCCCCAAGACTCCGGTGCCGCAGCCCAGGTCGAGCACTCTGTCACCCGCCTCGAAGCGAAGCATCTCCAGAAGCGCCGCGGTCCCCGGATCGACCGTATCCCACGACCAGACGCCCGGTTTGCCCATCACGAGAAGTTCCTGACCGCGCAGGCGAACGACGAACCGATGGAAACCGCGGGAGTTGGTGATATCGTCCATTGAGGGATCTGGCAGAAGGGACAACCCCCGCCCTAGTAGTCGTAGCAGCTGCCGCCGATGAATTCGCGGAGAAGCGAGTCAGGCGGAATCGCCGACTCATCTTCGACCGGCGTGACGGGGCTGAGCAGACCGTGGACCCGTTCAGCCCGGATATATGCGTCCTGCCGCAGAGGATCGTCCCTGTACTTCTCCACCCATTCCTCGAAGTAATCGAACAATCGAGCCTTCATCACCGGCAACTCATAGGGCAGTCCGGTGTTGATGATGTGATCGGCCGTGTTTGCGTACGGAATGATGTTTCGCATCTCGCTCTTGCGGACGTAGTGCCAGTGGCCCAGGGTCCGCTCAGGATCGTAGGCCCGGAAGTTCGCGTCGCGCACCATGCGGCGCATCAGCCGCAGATCCGTCCAGCGGACGTACTCACCATCGGGTTGCTTCATCTGGAGGAGAGGCTCCACGTAGAGCTTGAACTTCTCCTCATCCTTGATCCCTTCCGTCATATCGGGATAGAAGCCGTGGAGGCTGTCGATGAGGATCATCTCATCGGGTCCTATCTTCATCGGCGTCTGCGCATCGTGACGCTTGCCCGTCTGGAAGTCGTAGTGGGGGATCATGACCTCCTCCCCATCCAACAACCGCCTCAGGTGCTCGTTGATCAGATCCAGGTCAAGCGCCTGAGGGGTCTCGAAGTCGTAGTCGCCGAACTCGTCTTTCGGATGGAGTTCCAGATCGAAGAAGTAGTTGTCGACGGTGAGCGGTACCAGGCTGATCCCCGCTGTCTGTAGTAAGTGGCTGAGCTTCGTGGTGGTCGTCGTCTTTCCGGAGGACGACGGACCAGAGATGATGACCATCCGCACACGCTCCTGCCAGTCCTTGATCATCTCCGAGGCCGTGGTGATGTCCTCTTTGTAGAAGTGGTCCGTCTCGCGCACGATCTGTGGGAACTCCCCCGCGGCGATGCGCTCATTCAGCTGCTCAACTGTGTGAAGGTTATGCCCCACTCCCCAATCGAGGGCTTCCCAGATCTTAGCCCAGGGAATGTTCCCGGAGGGCTGCTCGTGCCGCCTGGCTCGCTCGCGCCGTCGGCGAGCCCGGTCTTCGCGATACAGAATATAGGCCTTCGCCGTCTTCGCGTGGCCGTTCTCGATCAACACCTTCTCGACGACGTCCTGTATCTGCTCGACAGTTGGAATTTCCCCCGGCGGAGTCTGATCCTCAAGCACTTCCACCACTTGATCAGCGAGATCCTCGGCCAGTTCCCGGTCACGCCCACCCACCGCCACAGCCGCCTGGTAGATAGCGTTGCTGATGCGCTTCTCCTTGAACGGAACCACCGCTCCTGTCCGCTTGACGACGTGAGTGATCTCGGACATAGCTCTCCCTTTCCTCGCTACCCCCTAAGTCTTTCCTGTCGGCCCTTCTTGCCATCTACTCGCCTGCTCTGCAACAACATTCTACATGCGGGGAGAAAAAGCGTCAAGAAGAGGGGCTCGGACGCGCTTCTCCCGCGCCCAGCATAGATGACCGACTCCCGAAGGACGGCTAACCAGGTTCCGGTTCTTTCCGAGCGCAAGCGGCATCGCGAGACCGGAGGCTTGCACCGGAGCGGGATCCGTGGCATACTGAGCAAACACGAAAGGAGAGGGCATGAGAAAGATCGATCCGTCCGAGATAACACCTGAGCACATCTATCTTAACAGGCGGCAGCTGATCGCCGGCATGGGAGCCATGGCAGCCGCCTCGCTCCTAGGCGCCTGCGCGGCCGAGCCTAATGGGCAGCCCTCCGGAGCTACCCCAACCCCGGCGCCGGGCCCGACCGCAAGAGCGGAGCAGCTGGCGGACCAGTTGACGCCTCGGGACGATGTCACGGGCTACATCAACTTCTATGAGTTCAGTCTATCTAAGACCAAGGTCCAGGATCTGGCCCAGGACTTCATCACGTCACCCTGGGAGGTCGAGGTGAGTGGATTGGTGAACAACCCGAGGACCTTCAACCTGGAGGACATTCGCGCTTTCGAGCAAGAGGAGCGAATCTACCGCATGCGCTGCGTGGAGGCATGGTCGATGGTCATCCCGTGGAACGGCTTCCCGCTGTCGAAACTCCTCGAGGTGGTAGAACCGACCTCGGAGGCTCGGTTTGTGCGCTTCGAGACGCTCTACGATCCGGAGCAGATGCCCGGTCAGAAGACAGGCGTGCTCGATTGGCCTTATGTCGAGGGACTCCGCCTTGACGAGGCGATGCACGACCTGACCATCCTCGCCACCGGGCTCTACGGCAAGGACCTGCCTCCGCAGAACGGTGCTCCCGTCCGGCTCGTCGTGCCCTGGAAGTACGGCTTCAAGAGCATCAAGTCGATCGTCAAGATAGACCTGGTGGCGGAAATGCCCATGTCCTCGTGGATGGCGGCCGCACCCAACGAGTACGGCTTCTACGCCAACGTGAACCCCAACGTGCCCCATCCTCGCTGGTCCCAGGCTACCGAGCGGGTGATCGGCAAGGGAGGCCGTCGGAAGACAGAGCTGTTCAACGGGTACGCCGAGGAGGTCGCTCACCTCTACGCGGGTATGGACCTCGAGGAGAATTTCTAGTGCGGCGTCCGGGCACGCGCTGGCTCCTGATCGTCACCCACGTTGGTGCTCTGGCACCCCTGGCGGCCCTAGCGTGGATGGCATGGCAGGACCAGCTCGGTCCGGCACCGGTGGCCGTCGTGATCCGACTGCTGGGTCGATACGTGCTTACGCTCCTGCTGATCTCCCTGATCCCGACAGTGGTCCGAATCACGACAGGGTTTAGGACGGTGATGCTCGTCCGACGACCACTGGGCCTCTACGCCTTTCTCTATGCCTCGCTCCACGCCCTTGCCTTCGTCGGTCTCGACTTCGGATTCGCCCTCGGGCTGGTCGCCACGACCGTGCTGGAAAGCCGTCGCGAGATCGTGGGCGTGGTGGCCCTGGGAATCCTGAGCGTACTGGCTCTCACCTCAGTCCCCAGCCTGATGAGATGTGTCGGCAGGGCCTGGAAATGGCTCCATCGCCTGGTCTACGTGGCCGCTGGCCTGGTGGTGGCCCACTACCTCTGGAACTACAAGGAGTTGCGGACGTGGCCGGCGCTGAGCGGGGCAGCCCTGCTCGCCCTCCTCATCGCCCGGGTGCCGCCCGTCGCCCGTTTCCTGGCCCAATGGCGCTCTCCACAGCCTTGAAGAGGTCTGGGCACCGGTAAAGGATGGTGCGCCCAGCCCTGGAGCGAAGAGCCCGGGCTTGGGCGTGCCCCGACCGTCGTCAGCGCACCACCACCTCCACAGAGAACGTCTGCTCCGGCTCCACCTCCTCCCAGGCCCGATGGTAGATGATCCCCAGAGTCGTCCGACCCTCACCCACCGCCTCGAAGCGAAACACCTGGGTGCCCGAGGCACCAAGCGCGTCGGACGCCGGTGTGAAGCTGGGCTCGCCCACCTGACGTAGGACTTGCTGATCATAGTCAACGGCCTCCCAGGTGTATCCGGTGGACGGGCTGGCCTCCAGGGAGACCACGAACGTCTGGCCCTCCGCCAGCTCCGCCTGGCTGCCGTCATCGCGGGCGTGGAGCGTGATCGCGCCCGACCTGACGCAACTGAACGCCAGGAGAAGGATCACGCCGAACATCACAATCAACTTCCTCTGCACCCTTGCCCCGTTACCCATCTGTCCCCTCCTCGTGAATATGCCCCCTGAACTGAGCTCATGACGCGTCAGACCCGGCAGTTGTTCCAGGCTCCCCACGAGGCCGGAGACGGGGATCATGCGCCCTCCCCTGCGCCCTTCAAAGGCAGTGAGTTGTCTTCTGGCGCCGTCTGTGGTAATCTTGTCCCCTAGCGTATCCGACTCTAACAATCCATCTTCCCCCTCCGAGATTTCTCCTTCGCGGATGCGCTAGCTATGAGCTTTCCCAGTCCGCACTGTTCAGATAGTGCGGGTCGGCAGGCTGTTCACACCAACGAGGACCTGAACTATGTCAGGGATACCAACCGTCTGCCCCAGAATCGTCCGCACCAGTGAGGAATCCGCTCACCGAAGGTACTGTGTCACAGGGTCGGGTGCGATGGCCCCGACGATCAGCTGAGCCGTTGCTCCGACTCCCTGTGGAGCGACGATATAGACGGATCTGGAGAGCCGAGCCACCGTTCGCACGTTCGAAAAAAGAACGAGCAGGAATTATCGCCGGGGAGCCTGCAGGAGGCTCTCCCGTATGAAAGGAAGGGATGAATGGCCGAGAACTACGACGTGATCGTCATTGGGGCCGGGGTGGTGGGCGCTATGATCGCCCGGACCCTCTCCCAGTACAAGCTCGACATTCTGCTCATCGATAAGGAGGCAGACGTATGCATGGGCACATCGGCTGCCAACAGCGCCATCGTCCACGCCGGCTACGACTCGGTAGCGGGGACCCTGAAGGCAGAGATGAGTATAGAAGGAAACAGGCTGTGGAGCACGGTATCTCAGGAATTGAACGTCCCTCTGGAGCGTTGTGGCACCTACGTGGTCGCCATCGGTCCGGATGAAGT
>CAZQXX010000031.1:0-2602 GCA_964597105.1 uncultured Anaerolineales bacterium | reverse complement strand
GGGATCGAGACGAACCAGGGCGAGTTCGGCTGCCGCTGGGTGGTGAACGCCGCTGGCCTGTACTCGGATCAGGTGATGCACAAAGCCGGAGTCCGCCCCGAGTTCGAGATCACACCGCGGCGAGGGGAATACTTCGTTTTCGACCCCAACATGGTGCAGGTCGGCGAGGTCCTTTTCCCGGTTCCCAGCAAGATCAGCAAGGGGATCGTTGTCACCACGACGACCCACGGCAACACCATGATCGGGCCGAACGCGGAGAATATCGACGACAAACAGAATACGGCGGTGACCCAGGACGGGCTCAATGAAATCGCCACCGGTGCCCTGAAGCTGATCCCCTCGTTGGATCTGCGACACGTGATCGCCAGCTTCGCCGGGCTGCGCGCCGGCGGCAACGCCGAGACCAAGAACCCCGAAGTGAGTTACCACCGTGACTTCGTGATTGAAATCCCGGAGGAGGTGGATGGCCTGGTCAACCTGGGCGGCATCGAGTCACCGGGGCTCACCTCCGCGCCGGCCATTGCGGAACGGGTGGTGGATCTCCTCGAAGGCGCCGGGGAGGCCCTCGAGCCGAAGCCAAACTGGAACCGGATACGCCCGGCCAGGCCCAAGTTCCACGACATGACCCACGAGGAGCGGACGCTCCTGGTTCAGAAGGATCCTCGCTACGGGCGGATCGTCTGCCGCTGTGAGAGCGTGACGGAGGGGGAGATTGTGGCCGAGATCCACGCCCCGATCCCCGCCCGGACCTACGACGCGATCAAGCGGCGTACGTGGTGCGGGGCAGGCCGGTGTCAGGGTGGGTTCGACATGCCACGGGTAGTGGAGATCCTCTCTCACGAGCTGGGAATTCCGCCGGACGAGGTGACGAAGAAAGGAACAGGCTCCGAGTTTTTGGTACGCCCCACGAAGGAGGTAGAAGCGTGATGACAGGTAAGAAGAAGTGGGACGTGATCGTCATCGGCAGCGGGCCAGGCGGCCTGGCCGCGGCCATCGAGGCGAAGAAGAATGGTGCTCAGGACGTCTTGATCGTGGAGCGCGACGTCGAGCTGGGTGGTATCCTCCTCCAGTGCATCCACAACGGTTTCGGTCTCGAGCTCTTCGGTGAGGATCTACCGGGACCCATGTACGCTCAGAAGTTCATTGATGAGGCTCTCGATCTGGGCGTGGAGACGAGACTCGACACGATGGTCATGGACGTGACGCCGATGCGCAAGGTCTACGTGACGAAGCGGGATGGCTTCGAGGAACTCGAAGCCCGGGCCGTCGTCCTGGCAATGGGGTGCCGCGAGCGAACGCGGCCCCAGATCCGCATCCCGGGCACGCGACCGGCGGGCGTCTATATGGCCGGCCTGGCCCAGCAGTTCGTCAACATCGAAGGCTGGATGCCAGGCAAGCGCTTCGTGATCCTCGGTTCGGGCGACATCGGAATGATCATGGCCCGCCGCCTGACCTTCGAGGGGGCGAAGGTAGAACGCGTGCTGGAGGTCATGCCATACCTGACGGGCCTGATGCGCAACTACGTCCAGTGCCTGCTTGACTTCGACATCGAGCTCCAGCTGGAGCACACAGTGAGCCGCATCATCGGCCAGGAGCGGGTGGAGGCCGTGGAGGCGGTCCAGGTGGATCAACACTGGAAGCCGATCCCCGGGTCGGAGGAGATCATCCCCTGCGACACCCTCCTCCTCTCGGTGGGGTTGATCCCGGAGAATGAGCTGTCTCGCCAGGCGGGGGTGGAGATCGATCCCATCACCGGCGGGCCGTACGTCAACGAGGACATGGAGACGAATATCCCGGGGATATTCGCCGCAGGGAACGTCGTCCACGTCTACGACCTCGTCGATTGGGTGACCACCGCCGGTTACGTCGCCGGGCGCGGGGCGGCGAATTTCGCCATCGAGCATAGGAAGCACGTCGATCGCGAGTTGCCGGTGACAACGGGGGACAACGTGCGCCACGTGATCCCCCATCGCCTGCGGAAGGACGCGCTGGTGGAGCGGGACGTGCAGCTACAGATGCGGGTCACGCGGCCCATCGAAGAGCGAGTGTCCGTGGAACTCATGGACGGCACCGAGGTGGTGGCCCGGCAGGGCGCGCGGTACGCGCGTCCCGGCGAGATGGTGACGCTGAAGGTCCCGCAGAAAGCATACGACGCGGTGAACAAGGCCGAAAGCCTGAGCGTCCGCGTGGTAGAGAGGTAGAGGAAGAGACTATGGCACAGGAAACGACGGAGCTGATCTGCATCACATGCCCCATGGGGTGCGCCCTTGAGGTAACGCACGAGGGCGACACGGTCGTCAACGTCGATGGCGCCACCTGCAAGCGCGGCATCAACTACGCCAAGGAGGAGCTGACCGACCCGCGCCGCATGGTGACCACGACGGTCCGCGTGGCGGGCGGGCTCCACCCCCTCTTGCCAGTCTATACCTCAGCGCCGATCCCAAAAGCACGCATCTTCGATCTGCTGGCGGAGATACGCAAAGTCGAGGTGAAAGCGCCCGTCCAGATGGGCCAAGCCGTGCTGGAGGACGTGGTCGACACCGACGTCGACGTACTGGCAAGCCGCGACATGCCAGCGGGATAGACCAGGTCGAACAGGGAA
>CAZQXX010000030.1:0-20854 GCA_964597105.1 uncultured Anaerolineales bacterium | reverse complement strand
TGGCGGGCGACATCGTCCGCACCGTTGCAGTACGCCCCACATATCACAACCTGGGACTTTTGGCCATCTTGGTCCTTATTCGAACGTTCCTGAGCTTCACACTGGAGATAGAGCTTGAAGGATGTATGCCCTGGGAAACCAGCCAACGACTAGGCCGGACCGGCTCTGAAGCCCAATCATGTTCTCTACCTCCCCAATCGAGCTCAGAATAACGGTATCTGACCCGTTGGTCGCCTCAGGTCGGAGCCCCCTACCCCCAGCAATCGCACCGGGCGTTCCCGATCCCAAGCCTGTTTGAGCAATACCAGCGCTGCGCGGTAGATGCGTACATCATCAGCGGTGGGGACATCCAAGCTCATCTGACGGGTCAGCGTTTCAAAGTCATCGTAGCGCAGCTTAATCGTCACAGTCCCCGCTACCACATCGGCCCGTCCCAACCGCTGCGCCACACTCCGACTCAGCTTCCAGAGCTGTTTCTTCAGCGCCATCAACTCTTTCAGATCCCGGTCAAACGTCGTCTCCCGGCTCACCGACTTCCGCTCATGCTCCGTCACCACCGGGCGCCGATCAATGCCGCGAGCTCGGCTAGCCATCGCCGCGCCGTGTTCCCCAAAGCGGATCGCCAGCTCTTGACCCGACAACTGCGCCAGGTCACCCACGGTGGTCACGCCCATTTGGGCTAACTTCTCGGCAGTGACTGGGCCGATCCCCCAGATCACCCGCACCGGGAGGGGCGCCAAGAAAGCTGCCTCTCTCCCCGGATGCACGACCGTCAGCCCGCCAGGCTTGTCGTGATCCGAAGCAATTTTCGCCACCAGCTTGTTGGTCGCCACACCCAGGGATGCTGAGAGTCCCACCCCATCCCGCACCTGCTCCTGCAATCGTCGAGCAAGGGGCACCGCCTCCTCCCAGAGATCCACCTGCCCGGTCAGGTCGAGATAAGCCTCGTCTATGCTGATCTTCTCGACCAGCGGTGTTGCCTCGTGAAGAATGGCCATCACCCGGCGCGAGTACCGTCGGTACAGATCGAACTGTGGGGGCAGCACGATGGCCTCGGGGCAGAGCCGCACCGCCTGATACATCGGCATAGCTGAATGGACACCGTACTCCCGTGCAACGTAGGAGGCGGTGGCGACGACCCCCCGGCTCTCGGGACGCCCGCCAACCAGGATGGGCTTGTCCGTCAAATCTGGATTCTCCAGCACCTCCACCGCAGCGTAGAAAGCGTCCAGGTCCAGGTGGGCGATGACACGCGGACGATCGGAGGCTGAAGCAGGGTGTTCGTCCTTCTTCCCGGGCCGATCAAGCGGCTCCAGATCAAGGGGAAGTCTCGCCGACTGAGTCACGTCGAGGAATTCTCCTCTTCTTCCACCTCACTCGGGCGCTGCCGGTGGCGACAGTCCGGGTAGTTGACGCATCCCCAGAAGACCCCCTGCTTCCCCTTCCGCTGGACCAGGTCACCCCCGCACCGCGGGCACGTGCCGACCACGAGCGGAGCGCTCCACCTGCACTCGGGGAAGTTCGAACAGGCCCGGAAGCGCCCATACTTCCCTCGGCGCACAATCACATCACCTTCACATTCCGGACACGTGCCACCGGTAGGAGTGTCCCCTCGAACCTGGTCATCTATGGAAGCCGTCCACTTACACTTGGGGTAGTTCGAGCAGGCCTTGAAGTCGCCGTGCTTGCCGTGGCGGATGACGACGCTTCCACCGCATTGAGGGCACTCCTCGGCAGTGGGCCTCCCATGGCCCTGCCGTGGCACGGTAATGGTCGCCTCTTCCGCCGTGCGACGCGCCTTGGTCAAAGCTTCCTCGAAGGGAACGTAGAAATCACCCAGCACGTCGACCAGCCCGCGCTCACCTCGAGCGATCCGATCCAGCTCCTCTTCCATCTCCGCCGTGAAGCGTACGTCGAAAAGGTCCGAGAACTGCTCCACCAGGAAGTCGCAGACGATGAAGCCAAGCGGTTGAGCCAGAATCGATTTTCCCTTACGACCGACGTAACTGCGCTTGAAGAGGGTGCGAACGATCCCAGCGTAGGTGCTGGGACGCCCGATTCCTCGCCTATCCAGCTCTTTGATCAGACTCGACTCGGTGAAATGGGGGGGCGGCTCGGTGAATTGCTGGTCAGGAATCACATCGTGCAGCAGAAGGGGCTCTTCCATCGCCAGCCTGGGCAGGTTCTGGTTGGCAGCCCCCAGCTTGTGGCCTGAACGCTGTGACCATTGCACCGGGTAGACATCCATGAAACCCGGGAAGAGGAGCTCCCTCCCGCTGGCGCGGAAAAGATACGGGAGATCCTCCCCCCCTCGGGAACAGATCACGTCTACGGTAGTATCGTTATAGGCGGCAGGTGCCATCTGACTGGCGATGAAGCGGCGCCAGATCCATTCATACAATGCCGCTTGATCCGACGTCAGGTGCTCGCGCAGGGCCTTCGGAGTGCGCATCGAAGACGTAGGGCGGATGGCCTCGTGAGCCTCTTGGGCCACCTTCGACCTGGTCTTGTAGCGGGGCGGACTATCGGGCAGGTACTCGTCGCCCCAGTAGCGATCGATGACCTGGCGAGCTTCCTGCTGAGCTGGCTCTGCGACGAAGGTGCTATCGGTGCGCATGTAGGTGATGAGCCCGACCGTGCCCTCTCCAGGGAGATCCAGCCCCTCATAGAGCTGCTGAGCCACCCGCATCGTCTTGCTGCTCCCCCAGCGAAGCTTGCGACCCGCATCCTGCTGTAGCGTGCTGGTAATGTACGGGGGATACGGACGCCGATGGTTCCGCTTCCGCTTAACCTTCCCCACGCGGTAGTCAGCGACCTGGATGCGCTCAACGATAGGCTGAACGTCCTCCGCGGATCTGAGATCGGCCCTGTCGCCGTCAATCTCCACCAGCCGGGCCCGAAAGCGCTGTTCCCGGCTGGTGATCTTGGACAACTCAACCTCAAGCAGCCAATACTCCTCTGGCTCGAAGTCCTCGATCTCTCGGTCTCGATCGACCACCAGGCGGAGCGCCACCGTCTGCACCCGTCCCGCCGAGAGCCCTTTTCGCCCTTTGATCGCTCGCCAGAGCACAGGGCTGACCTGGTACCCTACCAGCCGGTCGAGGATGCGACGGGCTTGCTGGGCATCGACGAGGTGCAGGTCGAGGGTGCCGGGTTGATCCATAGCTGCCCTCACCGCATCCCGGGTGATCTCGTGAAACGTGATTCTATGGACGCTCTTACGTCGAAGCGCAGACCCGAGGGCATCGACCACGTGCCATGCGATTGCCTCGCCTTCGCGATCCGGGTCGGTAGCCAGGTAAACCCCGTCGGCCTCCCTGGCAGCCTCCTTAATCCGGTCCAGCCGCTTCTTCCCACCTCTGAGGAACCAGTAGGTAGGGCGGAAATCGGACTCGACATCGACACCGAGCTCCTTCTTTGGGAGGTCGCGAATATGCCCCATCGTGGCCAGGACCCGGTGATCGCGTCCCAGGAAACCACGGAGCGCCTTCGCTTTAGTGGGGGATTCGACGATGATAAGATTCAACGGAGCCGTCCGCTTGACGCACAAACTCAAGACGCATCATCGGGTGCCTCTTCACCCTCGTCCTCGTCTCCGATGAACACCTCACGTCTGCGTCCACCCCCGACCGGTGGTCCGATGATCTCCATCTCCGTCATGACCTCCATCAGACGCGCGGCACGTGGATAGCCGACGTGGAGACGCCGCTGCAGGAGAGAAGCGGAGGCCTTACCCCGTTCCTTCACCACGGAAATCGCCCGCTGCAACATCTCCTCATCGACGTAGTCGGAGTCGAACTCATCCTCATCGGAGCTCTCTGAGGACTCTGGAGGCATCATCTGCTTCCAGGGGCTCTTCTCGTCAACCGGGCCGGTCTTGTTGCGCCAGAAGGCGATGACTCGATCCAGCTCCTCTGGAGCGACGTAGCAGCCCTGAACACGCACTGGATGACTGGCGTCCGGGGCCAGAT
Organism: uncultured Anaerolineales bacterium; assembly: GCA_964597105.1. GTDB lineage: Bacteria > Chloroflexota > Anaerolineae > B4-G1 > B4-G1 > SKLM01. The sequence goes on along the minus strand of CAZQXX010000030.1, from coordinate 16,883 downwards.
AGAGCATGTCGCCATCCCCCAGAAGGGTCTCTGCACCGGGTGTATCAAGTATCACCCGCGAATCGACCTGACTGGCCGTGGCGAAGGAGATCCGTGCAGGAAAATTCGCCTTGATCAAGCCGGTGACCACATCGGTGCTCGGGCGCTGGGTGGCCACGACCAGATGAATGCCTGTCGCACGGCCCATCTGGGCAATGCGACACAGTAGCTGCTCGACTGCCTCGGGCGCCAACATCATGAGATCGGCCAGCTCATCGATCAGGACCACGATCCGGGGCAGCGCCGGCTTCCCCTCTTTCGCCATCTCGCGGTTGTAATCATCGAGATGGCGTGCCGAAGCGTCCGCGAAGCGCTTGTATCGCTCGTCCATCTCAAGCGCCACCCAGCGAAGGACCTTGACGACACGCTCCAGGTCCACCTCGACTTCACCGAACAGATGCGGAAGTCCATTGAAGCGGACCAACTCCACCATCTTCGGATCGATCATCACCAGCCGGAGCTCGTCCGGAGTGTTGTTGCAGATGAGACAGGTTGTGAAGGCCTTGATAGACACGGACTTGCCAGAGCCGGTGGTCCCGGCAATCAAGACGTGCGGCATTCTGGCAAAGTCTGCCACAACGGATTGACCGGCGACATCGTGCCCCAAAGCGATAGCCAGCGGTGAATCGAGGCGTTGAAATTCCTCAGACGCCATAACCTCGCGCACGGTGACCACCTGGATGTCCTGGTTGGGCACCTCGATGCCCACGAAGGGGCGTCCGGGGACAGGTGCCTCCACACGGAGGCGGGGCGTGGCCAGGGCCAGTGCGAGGTCATCTGCTCGCTGGCTTATCTGGCGGACACGTACCTTCCGTTCACTGGATCGAGCCCGTTCCACAAATCCGGGCTCGACGCCAAACTGAGTGACCGTAGGACCCATCCGGACCTCGACGACCTCCACTGGCAAGCCAAACTGGGCCAGCGTTTCCTTGATGATACGCGATTTCCGACGAATCTCGTTATCCGTCAGCGGCGGGCCCTCGGCCTGTTTGAGGAGACTCAGCGGTGGCAGGGAGGACCGGGACTGTCGCGACGATGAGCCACGGCGCGGCCTGTCTGGAGCCGACTTTCTCGACGACGAGGAAGATTTCTTCGGGGGCTCCTTGGGAGGCGCGGGGTTCACCTGGGGCGCGGCTGTCTCCTGTCTGGCACGTTCCGCCCGGGCTCGACGCGCGCGATAGGAAGCGACGCCCCCCTGCACTATTCGCACCGATCGCTTGAGATCATCCAGCGTCACGTCAAAGGTGAGGCCGAGGCCCCACGTCAGGAAGATCGCCAGGATGAGGACAGTGGGGAGCCATCCCAGGTACGTCGAAAGGAAGATCGAAAGGCCCCAACCGACCAGACCACCACCCGAGTTCTGCTCCACGAGTGCCCAAGGGTCGCCTCGACCAAGGATGGCGTGCGTCAGCCCCAGAAGAGCAAAGAACACAAGCTCAGCGCCAACGAGGGGGCGCCATCGCCAATGAACGGCTCGGTCCAGAAGGTACTGGAGCCAAAGAAGCCCCCCAAGGGTGATCGTCGCGGCGACGGGGTAGACCCCCCAGCCGACCAGATAGCGTAGAAACCCCACCCACGCATTCGCCCAACGGCCATCGGTCACACCGAACACTGCCAGGAGCGTGATCACCCCCAGAGCAACGATCACCAGAGCCAGAATCTGCTGCAAGACTGGACTGCCCAGGACCTCGTTCGCTTCCCAGCGGCTCTTTCTCTTGGCCATCTCGCTAATTCTCTGGGATGCTATCCGCATCCAGGTCTTGAACGGCGTCCACGACCTCTTCTTGGGACGCCAGTTGCTCGAGCCTCAATCCCATGCGACGACGATCCCCATCGATATTGAGCACTTCGACCAAGACGTCATCTCCCTCTCGCAGCACATCGTGCGGATCGGAGGGATTCGTCGAACCCAGCTCCGAGACGTGAATCAGCCCCTCGAGGCCCTCCTCGAGCTGAATGAACGCCCCAAAGTCGACCACGTGGGTGACAGTGCCCTCGACGATCTGACCGACAGAGTAGCGATTCTCGACCGATTGCCATGGATTGGGCTGGAGGCGCTTGATACTCAACCCGATGCGCTCACGCTCGGGTTCTACGTTCAACACGTAGACATCGACGGACTGACCGGAGTCCAGCACATCACCCGGATGAGCCACCCGACCCCAGGAGAGTTCTGAGATATGGATGAGACCCTCAAAGCCCCCCAAGTCGACGAAAGCGCCGAAAGAACAGAGATTAGTGACTCTGCCCTGACAAATGTCACCAGGCTCGAGGTCGCTCAGTACCTGTTTGTCCTGTCCGTCATCAACCCGGGTTGCTCGCTCGGAAAGGACAAGTCGATCGGCCTCTGGATCCAGCTCAATGATCTTGAGGGACAGTCTGGTTCCAATGAAGCGGCGCAGTTCCTCCTGTCGCTCCTCGCCGTTTTCTGAAGAGCTCAAGTCGACTAGATGAGAGGCGGGAACAAATCCTTGCAGTCCTTTCCAGCCAACGAGGAGCCCTCCCCGATTGCATCCTACCACAGGCAGCTCGACAGTCTCCTCCTCCACCATCAAGCCACGCGCCTCCTCCCACGCGTCGCTGCCAGCCGCGGGATCATCCATTGCTTCGGGGGTCTCGGTGACCTTTGAGTTGGTCTTATCCCACAGGCGCTCTTGACTGACAGTGGGCGCCGCTCTTCCGTTCTCCCCATCGCGCAACAGTGCCTGCCAATACCCTTCACTCAACGGTGCATCCGGAGGGATCCATTCTCCTCTCTGCCCCATCATTCTCTAGCCTCCTACTGCTCGATCCTGTCCCAGTCCAGGTCTCCCCGCCTCCGGTATTACCTCCTGGGTCGCTCCATTCGCGTGCAAAGTCACAGCCTATTCCCTTCCACCCCTTCAGCCGTTGGCCTCCCCCTTATGGTTCTTCAGCTCCTCTTTCTCCATCTCGGCTATCATCTGCGCCGCTGCTTTGATGGCAACACGCTGCTTGCGATACAGGTTCGACTCACTCATCGCCAGACGTTTCGCCACTTCCCGCACCTTGAGTCCCTGAAGGAACTTGAGCTCCAAGATGTTGTACAGGACCCACGCCGGGGCCGTCATCTTCCGCTCGCCCTCCGGTCGCAGCCGTTCAACTGCCTCACGAAGCACAGAGCGGAGCCCCTTCGTAGCGTTGCCGTCCTGCTCGCGGGTTGCTCGTTCGACAACCTCAAGAGCCATGAGTGGGCTTGTGGTCAGCTTTGGCCCGCCCCAATAGTGCTTCAGCGCGTCCTGCACCCACTCTCGGAGTTCGCTCGATTCCAGTAGATTGAACCCTGAGAGGGCTTCATCACCAACGTAGTGGACCATGCTGCGGCGTCGCTGGATGTCCTCGATCTCCGGCATGATCCGCTCCAGAGCGCTGAAAAGGCCCTGCTGAAGCTGCCGGTCCTCAAGAGCCACGGATGCCTGAGCAAGGAGGGTTTCCACGCCTTCCTGCTCCTCTGGTGTCAAGTCAGGCTCGGGCTCGGGCGCCGCTATTCCGAGCACACCGAGGATGACGTTTCTGTCCTGAGTGGCACGCAACGGCGCGAGCCAGTAGCCATTCCAGACGAACAGATCACCGTGCCGCTCCAGCTGACCCTCATCCACGGAATCCGGAAGATCACCGCTGGCTCCTTCCTGATGATCCTTGTCTGTGCGAACCCGTTCCAACGCTGCCTGCCATGCCTCGAGCGATAGGAGATCAGGGTAATGAGGATCCAAGTCTCCGCAGGTAACCTCCAGATGGGGCTCACCATCGTCAACAACCGCCACGAAGCCCGTATCGACGCGCAATAACTCACACAGGGCGGTGAGCACGTTCTCCAGAAACTGGTAGAGATCCGTTGACGTCAGCAGCCGACTGGATAGCTGCTGAATCCATTCGATCTCCTCGCGATCCTGAAGATAGAGAGCACGATCGATCAACGGCTTCGCCAGCTCGATGCCGATCTGCAAGAGCAGGATGACCCCCACGACCCCGAAGAGCATGATTCGACGGCTGGGAAGGCCCAGCCATCCCTCTGCCTGAGACGTGACGATGATAATCAGCACCACGAGAGTGGCAACGAAAGGACCGCGCAGGAGGAAGTGAACGAGGCGGTGCTTCACCACGCGATCAGGCGTCAGAGCGCCGAAGGAAGCCACGCTGTAGGAGAGCACGACGAGCATGAGCCCTACGCCCACGTTGCTGAGGATCAGGACGAGCCAGAGCACAACACCCGGCGCCGAAGCCGGCCACCCGGCGAGAAGCAGATAAGGGAAGACACCAGCCGCTGGCGCCGCAAAGGTGGCAGCCAGATAAGACATACGGCGGCGTGAGGTGGACGTCAGACACCGCTGACGCGCGCGAAGCACATTGGTCGCTCCCCAGCTGACGGCAATGATGAAGTAGAGGGTGAAGAGCGGGAACAGGGGGCCCGGAAGCAGATGCGCTGCGCGATGAGTGAGGGAGCCATTCTGGACAATCAGATCGCTAAAGGCAACGCCTGCCAGCAGGAGCGTACTCAGCACATAGCTGACGCGGACAGCAACCGCCTGGAACTTACTCCGCTCCCCCGTGGTGGTCAGCAATGCACGCGAGAAGTTCAGATAGGCTGCCGGGGTGAAGGCGATGCCAACCCACTGAATCTCCAGCCAGGGCCTTGCTGCTCGCCAGTCTTCGACTCCGAACAGAGCCAGATCCACGAAATACGTGATCAGCACACAGCCGAGGAGAAAGGCGAACGTCCGAGCAACGTCGTTCCGACGGTTACTAATAAGCAGATACAGAAGCAGGGCGAAAGAGAAGATGACGATGCCCGAGGTGAGCACGAGGTTGACCAGCTCCAGCAGTCTTTCAATACCTAACACCGATAAAAACCCATCAATCCACTAAACTCGTCCAGCCAGTACCATGCCTGCCGGATCCAGTAGGAGGAATCAACCCGCAGGTTCGCTGCCATAGACCCACATCGATAAAGAAGTGTACGACCGAACGGCAATCCTGGCCCGCAGAGAGAGGACGATGTCAGGAACAGAACGGAGGCCTATCGCAATCTGCCGGCGAAGAAGACGGCGATGTCCTCGCTGGGCCAGTAATGATCATTGTATCCAGAGAAGGTCAGCCCGCAGGCCTGGCAGAATTTGATGGCAGGATAATTCTTGGTCTGCACCTCCACCATCAACCTAGTCAGGCCGCGCTGGCGCCCCCAGTGAGCAGCGGCCTTGAGCAACGTCGTCCCGACACCCCGCCGGCGTCGAGACCGTTGGACCACGAGATCGCCCACCCAGGCGAGGCCGTGCTCAGGCTGAGCCGTTAGCGCCACGTAGCCGCATACCTCCTCCTCCATCTCCGACACCAGGAATCCGTCCCGACGCCGCCAGCCGGCGAGCAGGTCCCTGCCCTGCCGGGGATAGTCAACCTTGATCTCCCGGGGAAGGCGGACCGCCCGAAACAAGATAGTCTGCGCCCCGTTCTCCACCCGATTCTCCATCTGCCAGACGCGGCCGGTCGTGCCAGAATGATCGAGTGCTCCACAGGGTGCTAGGTCTTTCGGTTCGCCTGGGCGGATCAACATCTACGAGCCCCCGAGTGTCGGATGAGCTGTCAAGCTATAGCTTATGATTGTCCTCATTCTACCATCAGGGCCCTATTGAGGCAACCAACAGGTCTTCGGCAAGTGTGAGGAACTCTGCGGATCATGCCTGACCAACCATCAGTTGGCCAAGACAAAGATGGCTTGGGCTTCAGCGGCCTACTTGTGCCCAACGGGCATGCGCCTCATGAGTCACCCTAGAAGCCCCGTCACTGCTGACTCAGCCACCTGTCCACAGCCAACTCGATCTCCTGGTAGGTCGTGTGGGCGACGTTGAACCAATGGATGTCAGGATCATCGAGGCTGAACCAATTGTACTGATGGCGGATGAGACGGCGCAGATCGCTCCGAATCTCCTCAACGACCTCATCCAGTGCGGCTTCGCCCGCGAAGAGGGGCTCGAACTCTGCATACCCCACAGCGGACATCGCCGGGAGGCTCCAATCGTAGCCCGCCTGAAGCAACTCACGCACTTCTTCCACCAAGCCGGCCTCGATCATGAGCTCCAATCTTCTGTCGACGCGCTCATAGAGGAGCTCGCGATCCATCGTCAGTCCAATCTGAAAGACAGGATAGGGGAGCGGCTGCTTACCCTGCTGCTCCGAGATGGGGCGCCCGGTCACCAGACAGACCTCCAAAGCGCGGACCACTCGGCGCACGTTGTGGGGATGGATGTCCTCTGCTGCCTCGGGGTCGAGCTGCTTCAACCAGTCGTGGAGAGCATACGGGCTCTCCTCCTCGGCCATTCCCTCCAGTTCCTCGCGGAGATGGAGATGCGGGGCCACGCGGGGAATACGCCACCCCTCAACGACCGCCTGCACATACTGCCCGGTTCCCCCGACAAGTAGCGGTAGCTTGCCCCGGGCACGGACATCGTCAATGGCAGCGTAAGCGAGATCCTGAAACTCCGCCAATCCCACCGTCTCATCCGGGTCAGCGATGTCGACGAGGTGATGAGGAACCCGAGCTCGCTCTTCCGGCGTGGGTTTGGCAGTACCGATGTCCATACCCCGGTAGAACGAACGAGAATCTGCAGAGATAACCTCGCCACCGAAGGCCTCAGCCAAATGGAGTGAGAGTGAGGTCTTTCCGACTGCGGTGGGCCCCACGATCACGAGCAACGGAGGATCGAGTCTCCAAGAACAGGAGGCATGCTCTTCCCCTGATTCCAATCCCTCGCCCCCTCTACCAGATGCTTTCATACACCTCAACTCGCAACAAATACCCTGCTCGGTCCATTTCTACCGCCACCGAACCGATCCTCCAGTCGACCTCGTGAACGTTTACGTCATGCTCCGCAAGATATGTAGCCGCCACGTCGACCATACGCCTTATCTTGGCCGATGTCAGAGACTCTTCCGGGGACCCGAACTGCCGTCCGCGTCGGGTACGCACTTCAAAGAATGCCCATGTAGCGTCCCGAAAAGCCACAACATCTACCTCACCAATGCGACAGCGCCAGTTCCGGTCCCTGATCTCATAGCCCTGCCTCAGCAACTCGCGGACAGCCAGGGTCTCTCCGCGCCGCCCCAGTTTCGCCCGATTATCACTCAAGGAGCGTTCCTCACCAAGATGGGAAGAAATACGCAGGGTGTTTCACGAGTGCACCCAACCACAGGAGAACGTCAAGCATCACCATCTGGTTCAAGGGAGGCATAGTAGTCACAGCTCTCACGCACCACACAACGCTCGCACTCTGGATTTCGCGAGTGACAGATGGCACGACCATGGGCAATCAAGTTGAGATGGAAAGTGTAGTAGATATCTTCGGGTACGATCTCCTCAAGCACACGGTGCGCCTTTTCCCGGCTGGTCCCGTCGGGGATCAGACCGAGGCGTCCGGTGACACGATGCACGTGGGTATCGACAGGGAAGGCCGGTTTACCCAACGAGAAGCAAAGCACGATAGCCGCGGTCTTCGGACCGACACCGGGCAGTTCTGTCAGCCATTCGCGGGCCTCCTCTGTGGACGCATCGCGCAGGAAGCCGAGACTGACCTGCCCTGCCTTTTGTGTGATGCGGCGCAGAGCCTCCTGTATGCGAGGGCCCTTGGTCGGCCCCAGACCCGCAGGCCGGATGGCCTCAACAACAGCCTCCTCTGGTGCATCGCGGACCTCTTCCCACGTGGGAAAGCGATCCCGCAACTGCTCGAACGCGCGGTCCCGGTTGATGTCATTGGTATTTTGGGAGATGATCGTGGAAACGAGCGTGGCGACCGGTTCACCCGGCTGCCAGTGACGGTCTCCGTACTCATCCAGGAGTTCACGGTGAACGCGCAAAGCATCTTCAGTCTTCGGTTCCATAGGACCTCAGTTGTTTAGCTATCTCGAACAAGGATCATAAGCGTCACATCATCGAAAGGACTTGTCTGACCGCTGAATGTATGGACCGCCTGAAGCAATGCACGCTGCGCTTGGTGTGCGGGCCGTCCAGCATTGGCTCGTATGGCCTTTTGCAGTCTCTCTTCCCCGAAGAATGCTCCTGCTCCATCCTGCGCATCGGTCACCCCATCAGAGTAGAGCACCAGAGTGTCCCCGGGGTTCATACTGATCACGCGCTGCTCCCAGGACGTGCCTGGCACTGCGCCAAGGGCCATGCCAGTCCTGGTCAGTCGTTCCATCTCATCTTCGCCCCCTGCGCGCAGGAGAAAAGGAGGGTTGTGTCCCGCGTTGCAGTAAGAGAGCTTCCCCATCCTGGGATCGAGAACGCCATAGAATACAGTGACGAACATGGTCACGTCCGTGTCCATGAGGACCCGTCGATTTGTGACCTTCATGGCGAAATCGGGTCGAGCGTGGTATTCGAGGGCATAGGTACGCAGCAACGTTCGAGCCAGGGCCATATAGAGAGCCGCCCCCATACCCTTGTCGGCTACATCAGCGACCACGATACCGAAACGACCGTTAGGGAGGGGAATCACATCATAGAAATCCCCTGCTGTTTGCCGGGCAGGCTCCAGGGTCGCTGTCACCTGCCAGCCGGGGATGTCGGGCAACTCATCGGGAAGGAAGCTGGCCTGGATCTGACCGGCAAGCGACAGTTCTTGCTCCATACGGTAGAGCTCGGCTCCGTGGAGGGCAGAACCGATCTGCGACGCCAGCGTCTGGACTGCAGGCACGGAGCTAGCAACCTCGTCGGCACCCCACGCAACCCGCGTCTGCTGGGCGAGCACGACACCACCGATAGGGTCGGCCCCATCGGGCTCCAAAATGGGAGCTGTAATCACAGCCCGCTCGTCCAGTCGATCCCGGACGGAAGCGCCTCCGTTCCACGGTAGTTGCTCACCCGGCAGCAGGCAGTGGGCCTGCGACGTGGCGCGCAGCCAAACCCAGCCCGCCTCTGGCAGCGGCGACGGCCCATCGGGGTGGTGATAGATGACCTGATCAGGGAACAAGCGAACCTCGATTTGAGAGGTGGGGAACATACCCGGCACGTGCTCGGACAAGATGTTAGCCAGGGTGGCAGGGTCAACCGGCGTCTGGATGATGTCACGACCGAGCCGCTCAAGTCTCTCCAGCTCACGCGCGCGCTGTCGGCTGCGTATCGCGGCCCGGCTCAAGCGATTCGTCAGCAGGCTCACCAACACTACGCCGGTGGCAAAGAATAGATAGCCGCCCAACCCAACCTCGGCGTACAGCACCGCGGCCAGAATAGCGAAGGAATCAATGAAGAAGGGAAGCCCCGCAGTTACGCCAACGTACCGACCGAAAGCGTGAGTCTCCGACCATCTCTGGAGCACCGTCCTCCAGTACAGAAGCTGAGGTGACAGGAGTAACTGAGAGAGAGCGAGCTGCGTCACCGTGGCAAGCGCCGCCAGCGTCAGAGTGTCGGAGGGCGTAGCGGTAAGAGGAAACGCACCGCCCAGGCGTTGATAAACAGTCAGCCCGATCAGTTCGGCCGTAATCTCGGTAAGCTCGAAGCTGACATTTCGGGCGAGATTCCAACGCGCCGACGTGGAGGCAGGTCGGGAATGGAAGAGATAATGGCTCAGGATACCGACGGCGCCCACCCAAAGAGCGGTGGGGCCGAAGGACAGGGCCGCCGACCAGGAGACAATCCCGGCTAGAGAGCCGCGAAAGTCGGCGTAATCCCCGGAGCGTATTTCGATGAACAGCACAAACGTGAGCTGGCGCAGGAGAATCACGAGGGCAGCGAACAGCAACAGCACCTGCCAGCGGTCGATCAGCAGCGAGATATCGGTAACAACGATCAGCCATCCCAGGCCGATCAGTGCGATGGGGAGGGTGTAGAGAAATCCGAGCACATCGGCGAGCCGACTGGAGCTCTCCAAATCCTGAGGGCCTGCCTCGGTCAGTTCGGGCCAGAAGAAGCTGGCGATGGGAAGCAGGTACGACTCGATGGGCGTGCTATCTGGCTTCTCGACCCCAGCCGCGCCCCGGTTCATCTGTCCCACCTCGTTAACCAAGGAAGAAATCCAGACAGGACGCTAGAGGATCGCACTCTCAAACCAGACCTCGATCTCCGCGCGGCCTTCGAGGGTTAGCCCGAAGCTGACCAGATGGGGCCCCTCGGTGACAGGCGCCTGCAGGCGCCCTCCCACCTCTGCTTCTGTGACACGCCAATTCCTCGGCACAGTGAAGAACACACGACCGAACTGCCGTCCCGACTTCTCGAGTGTCAGCTTGATTTTCGCCCGAGCATCGATGATCTCAAACTCGTAGCTCGCGATTTCGACCGCACCTTGACAGACGTGAAACGTCGTGGTGAGCAGATCGGGCCTAGCGCTGACCGGCTTGAAGAGCAGAACCGCTGTCTCATGCGGTTGATGGCGCTGAACCGTAACGGTGTCATCGACGACGCCCAGATACCGGCGGCGCCAGTAATGGAAGACATGGTAACGACCAGCCGGAAGACCGAGTTCATCCAGATGTAAAGTCGTCTCGGTGGTATGACCGTCCCAGTTGACCACGCCGGCGATCCACCAGCGCCCCCAGTCGTGCTCCACGGGAAGCACGAAGAGACGTGGTGTCTCGTAATCGAAGAGATCGAGCGGGCGGGCAGAGATTCCCGTCGGTGGCAGCGTCTGGCGCAGGTACTTGATCCGCCCTGAATCAACAGTCTGGAGATCGTCCGAATCGAACGTCAGTCCACCCGATAGTGCCACGAAGGACGCAAGGCTGCGCATCTCATTCAGCGTCAAGTCCATATCGTCACTTCGAGGGCGCATGAGTAGACAATCAGGATCATTCGCCCAGAGATGCCCGTGAAAGGGGGCGCGGGTCATGACATTGCGCAGCGCGTTTTGCGTGGACACTGAGGTAAGATCATTCCGCCAGATAGGATGCCAGTTGGGATCCACATCGGGGCCGATACGCATCCCATCCACGAGTCCCACGCATGGTCCCAGAGGTGCGCCACACCCCAGCAGGAAAGGCTTCTTGCCGATAGCCTTCCGGATGGCCTCTATCCCGCGACGGACGGCTTGAGCGCGGGTAGCTGTGGGGTCATGATGCTTCCCAGGAAACGCGGCCGCAAAGAGGAAATCGATCTTGAAGTAAGATGCCTGCCACACCTGTCGCATACGCTTGAACGTATCGGTGAGCCACTGAAGGACGTCGGGATGCGTGCAGTCGAGAGCGTAACACGTCGTCCCCCAGTGTTCCCAACCGATGACCGGCTGATCAGCCCGATCGCGGAGGATCCAGTCTGGGTGGTCGGCGAAGAGCTGCGAATCAGCTCCTGCGCCAAAGGGTGCTGTCCAGATGCCAAGTCGACGACCAGCTTCGCCGACTCTCTTTGCCACAGGGCCCATGCCGTCGGGAAACTTGGTCTCATCGAAGCAGAACCAGTCGCCGATGGCAGTCTGATACCCGTCGTCGATCAAGACCACGTCGAGAGGGAGTTCGTGCTCCTCAATCGCGGTGACGTTGTCCAGAACATCCTGTGCCGTGTTCTCTCCGTAGAAGAAGTACCAGGAGCACCAGCCGGTCGGCGGATCCTCAGGCACCCGGGCCTTCATCTCCCGCCCCGTCTCGGCGGCCCACCATTCCAGAAGCTCCAGGGGATCGGGACCGGCCTGTACGACCAGGAACTCTGAACTTACCGATTCGCCGGGATCCAGCCGGACACTGTCGAGGTAACAACGAGCGACCAGTTTCGTTCCGTTCTCCTCCACCCGGATCTCGGCCAGCTGATCCTTGGCGGTCACGAACCCCGCGAGCAACGATGCACGCCCCTGAGTGCCCCACGTCGAGACGACGGTGACCCACTCCGAGGAGATCACGCCGTCGGCCTCCGACCGCCAGTGGGGCTGATGCAGGCGTCGGTGGGTGGGTGTTCCTGGCGTCGCGTACAAGCCATTGCCGAGGTGACGCGCAAACGCCGGCGACCAGGATTGCCACCCGTTCTGATAGACAGACCACTTGCGAGCTTTTGGGCCAAGGCTGGGCACAGGGGCTGAAAGAACGTCAATCTCGTCGAGATAGACCGGCACATCCCCGCGATGTGTCACTCGGACCCACATGCGAAATCCGGGTGTCTCCTCGTCGAAGTCTCCGTCCTCAGTCTGCCAGCGCCAGATGAAGCGCAGCCCTTCAAGGTGGCGAGTGTGGTTCGGCTCTTCAAGCTCCATAACCCGGGGCTCATCGCCCAGGCGGTAACGAATGACAGCCACGCGCCCACGCTCCGTCCATGCGGGCGTCCCCCCACCTATAGCGGTGCTCATGATCTTCCCCCTTTTCTCAAGACAGGCTGTGCAGGGCATTATAGCACACCCGAGGCTGTTGAAAAAAGAAAGGCAATATGCTATACTCATCTCGGTTGGAACGGTTGCACACCCTCCTGCAATTGCACACTGCAAGTGTGGGTGTGCAGAAACTGGCAGCATCGGGATCCTTCGCTGGACGCAGGACGAGGGTTCAATTCCTATGGATCCAGGTTGTCTTGCGTGCCCGGTAAGGACCTCGTGTCATATTCCCTTCAGAGCATAACGGAGGTACTCCAGTGCCCAAGGATGAGACACCCAGGATTCTCGTGACCGGCGCCGTCGGTCAGATCGGCTCCGAGTTGACAATGGCGCTACGAGAGCGGTACGGGGGCGAGAACGTAGTCGCCGCCGGCCATAAGACCGAGCCGGATCCGGAGTTGCGTGATTCTGGCCCATTCGTGACCATCTATGCCACGCGATCAGAGACGATCGAGGAGGTGGTGGACGAGTACGAGATCGACACCATCTACCACCTGGCCGCGATCCTCTCTGCCACCGGGGAGAAGAACCCCCAGCTGGCGTGGCGAGTGAACATGGAGGGTCTATACACCATCCTCGAAGTCGCCCGGGAACGCGAGATATCCCGGGTTTTCTGGCCCAGCTCGATCGCTGTGTTCGGGCCGGATACGCCCGCGGATAATACCCCCCAGGAGACGATCCTGCGGCCCACAACGATGTACGGCGTAACGAAGGTGGCCGGAGAACTGCTGTGCAACTACTACGTCGAGCGCTTCGGGCTTGACGTCCGGGGTGTGCGCTACCCGGGCATCATCAGCAGCGAGACCTTGCCTGGCGGTGGGACTACCGACTACGCGGTAGAGATATTCTACGAAGCGCTCAAGCACCAGCGTTACACCTGTTTCCTGGAGAAGGACACAGTGCTGCCGATGATGTATATGCCGGACTGTATTCGGGCGACGCTCATGTTGATGGACGCAGATTCTGAGCAACTCGAGCACCACGCCGACTTCAACCTGGCCGGGTTCAGCTTCTCACCGGCGGAGCTGGCAGCGGAGATCAAGAAACACATCCCTGAGTTCAAGATAACGTATGAACCCGACTACCGCCAGGAGATCGCAGACTCCTGGCCGTGCACGATCGATGACAGCGCGGCACGTGAGGAATGGGGCTGGGAGCCCGCGTACGATCTACCGGCGATGGTAGAGGACATGCTGGAGAAACTGAAGAAGCGGCTGGCACTCTGAGCCTCCAGAGGCAGAGCCTGACCGTTTGAGCTAGCGAGAAGAGACGTGTAGCGAGAACTTACACAATACAAGGATAGAGCTAGAGGAGGTCTATGCAGATGGCAGTTGAAAGGAACCCAATCAAGTATCTCGGCGAGGAATATGAGCGACTCAAGGAGGAAGGGCTGACCTGGGAGCCACGAGAGCTTCAGGGTCCGAGCGAACCCGTCTCGGTCGTCGAGGGCAGAGAAGTCGTCGTGCTCTGTTCAAACAACTACTTGAATCTGTCGACCCACCCGAAGGTCGTCGAGGCCATGGTCGCTGCGACGAAGAAGTACGGAGCGGGGGCAGGGAGCGACCGCTCGATTGCGGGTGACATGTCGGTCCACAGGGCGCTGGACGAGCGTCTGGCCGAGTTTAAGGGAGCCCCAGCATCCCTGACCTTCCAGACAGGGTTTATGACGAACCAGGGAATCATCGCTCAGCTCGCCGGGGACGGCGACCTCTACGTGTCCGACGAGCTGAACCACGGCTCGATCATCGACGGCATGCGTCTGACCAGAGCGGACAAGGCCATCTACAAGCATAAGGATGTCGATGATCTGAAGCGGATCATGGAAGAGGCTGAGACCCATCAGCCGGCCTACAAGCACATCTGGATTGTGACGGACGGGGTCTTCAGCATGGACGGCGATCTGGCTCCCTTGCCGGAGATCGCGGAGATTGCCGCTGAGCACGGTGCAGCGGTGTACGTCGATGATGCCCACGGGGAGGGTGTTCTCGGTGAGGGAGGACGGGGCATCGTCAACCACTTCGGGCTGACTCGCGATCAGATACACGCCGAAATGGGCACGTTCTCCAAGGCCTTCGGGATTGTAGGCGGCCACATCAGCGGCAGCGAGGAGCTGATCAAGTTCTCGATGAACAAGGCCCGCACCTGGCTCCTCAGCGGCGCGCTACCACCGGGGGTCGCTGCGGCAACAGTTGCAGCGATAGACATTATGGCAGAGAATCCGGAGCGGGTCGAGCGGGTGTGGGAGAACCGGGAATACTTCCTGGACAGGATGAAGGAACTCGGCTTCGACACCGGTCACAGTGAGACGCCTATCGTGCCCATTATGTGCGGGGACAGCAAGACAGCGAAAGCATTGGCGGACTTCGTCTGGCAAGAGGGAGTCTACGTGCTACCCATCGTCTACCCGATGGTTGCCCGTGGTAAGGCGAGGATTCGGGTCCAGCTCTGTGCAGAACACACGGAAGATCAACTGGACTGGGCCATCGAGGCATTCAAGAAGGGAGGACAGAAGCTCGGCTTGATCTAGCTGGCACGCCGGTCCAGGCAGACGCGCGCCGAAGCCCCGAGGTTACCTCTGCCTCGGGGCTTTTCCTTGGCAAAGGGCAAAGCCTCGGCTAAGTGGGACCGGACGCCAGGCCCTGAGCCAAGACGCCCGGCTTGACAGACGTGCCTGGTCCGGAACACTCAACGGACCGGTTCTAGCCCTCTACGAAACCCAATTCGTTTCCGTCGAGATCCTGGATGGTGAACTTCCGGCTCCCATAGGGTGTGTCGAACAGGGGCTCGACTATCTCGACCTGGTCCTTCAGTCGATCCCACAGAGCATCAACGTTCTCCACTGAGAAATTGAACCGGCCGCCGGAAGGAACTGGGGCAGCGACCATGATGGAGAACGTGGCTCCCTCTCGAGATTCAAAGTCCACGTAGTTCGGCTCGTCCGGCGGCCAACTGTTTCGAACCTTGAGGCGCAGCACCTCGGAATACCAGTTGACCGCTTCCGAAAGGTTGGAAACGTTCGCCCTCACGTGGGTGAGTCGAGTCTGCATATGTGGCCTCCTGGCAAGTGATGGATATGCAAACACGGTAGTCGTCGACGGCCGCCCGTGACCCGCCCTGGCGGGATGCAAGAAATCGATAGGTTAGCGAAGGCTCCGACTGGCGCCCATCGGTTCGCGAGAGGATCCGTCCGGTGGTCAGTCCGGATCTGGAACGAGTATACACGGGGCACTTCTTCAGCACAATTTGGATCTGAAGAGCACAGCAATCGTGACGCGTAACACGAGCTTGACAGCTTGCCGGCAGTCAGTATAATTCTCCTGACAATTGAACACTCATCTTCGGGGCAGGGTGGAATCCCCGACCGGCGGTAAGGTGAGCCTACGGCTCACCGAGCCCGCGAGCCGCTCAAGCGGCCGATCCGGTGTCGATGGCGTCGCTTCATTCCTTCTTGGGTGGAGCATAGCTGTCCAAGCCGAAGCCGACGGTGAAAGTCCGGAGGGAAGGAGATGATAGGGCCGCGTTCTGCGGCAGCGAGGGTCTGCGCCCCGAAGGCTTAATCAGTCTTCGGGTTTTTTGTTGTTTGTGCTGTTCTTGCGGGTGGTGTTGATCGAGGAGCCTTTCCTGGAGTACGCACAATGAGCCGTGAACACCTTTCACGAATTGGTCTGATCCTGCTCAGCCTCACCGTCTTCCTGTTACTCTGGCAAGGAGTCGTCTGGGTTGGCGGATATCCGACCTTCATTCTGCCTGGGCCAGAGGCCGTTGTGGGGCGATTGACCAGTATGCTGGTCAGTGGCGTATTGTGGCGGCACGTGCAGGTGACCCTGAAGGAGATACTGGCCGGCCTGGCTCTGGGTACAGTCGCGGCCACGCTCATCGGCTACCTCCTGGCCCACTCACCCGTGGCGGAGCGAGTGTTGGCTCCCTATATCGTCGCCTCGCAGTCTGTGCCTACCGTTGCCATCGCTCCACTGCTGGTGATCTGGTTTGGCACAGGTCTGCTCTCGAAGATCCTGGTCTGCGCTCTGATCGTCTTCTTCCCGATCCTGGTCAATACAGTCGTTGGAGTGCGCTCAGTGGGGCGAGATCTGAGGGATCTCATGCGCACCTTGCGGGCAAATCGCTGGCAGATGGTCTGGATGTTGGAGGTGCCGGCGGCGCTCCCCACGCTCCTGGGAGGGCTGAAAGTGGGTGCTACCCTGGCCGTCATTGGAGCGGTGGTGGGCGAGTTCGTGGCCTCCGACCGCGGAGTGGGCTATCTACTGAAGCAGGGCCAGCAGCTCTACGACACGCCGCTGGTGTTCGTGGGGATTGGCACTCTGGTGGTCATGGCGCAAGCGCTTTACGGCATCGTGGCTCTCATGGAGCGAGCTCTGCTCCAGTGGCAGAAGAAATAACAATTGGCTCTACTGAGAGAAGCTTTCGGAGGTCAGGTGCCAGGCACCGTGGCTCCGTTCTTTCAGGGGAGCCAGCAATTGAGTTAGGAGTTTGAATATGAACATGAAGAGGAATCTGTCCTGGCTTGCTGTGCTCTTGGCGGTGGCATTGACGGCA
>CAZQXX010000029.1:17804-20923 GCA_964597105.1 uncultured Anaerolineales bacterium | reverse complement strand
CCACTGATGGAAGAACTCTGTCTCCCTCATCTATCACCACAGAAGCAACAGTCACCCCCTCGTAGCCGTGCAGGCTGTAGGCCCAGTGCAGCGAGGTGTCCACCGGCAGAAGGTGACCCGGTCCAAGCTTGTTCTGCCACATGACCTCGATGGGGACGCCGCTCTGAACCTCAAAGGTCTTGCCCGGCCACGTTGGAGTGCGGCCATTCTCGCCGTATCCCCAGACCGGGGTCCACAGCTTGTTACCGAGGTCGTCGACCAGACCGGTCTGCTGCATGGATGGCATCGCCGCCACCTTGAACTTCCCGTTCGGCGACGTAAACTTGAATCCCGGGTTCAGCGCGTTAGGCGCGTATTCGGTGAACCTGGGCTGGATGGCCGGGTCACTCAGGCCAATCCCTGGCGCCGCCGGCTCCGCCAGAGCCCTCTGCACACCGCCCAATTTACCGGATTTGACGGAGGGGAGCGCAATACCCGCCCCTGCCGCCGCAGTGAGTTTGAGAAAGTCTCGTCTGTTAATCATCGTCGGCCTCCTTACTGCCGATCTCCTCAGATCTGCCTATTCATCCTCAACGATTACCGTGGAACTCGATCCGGTTGATCGGTCCCATGGCGCTCGCCATCGTGCTCCTCTGCGGTGTCCATCCGACGATCAATCGACGGCCTGTCAATCGGATACCGCTCAGAGGTCGCCCCGGAACACCCTCTGCCACCGGTTCGTCAACCACCCCCCTCGTCTATCCGGAATCGTGAGTCGTTCGCTCGACGAGTCTGCAGCGAGACCTGGCGAACCGACCACTGAGTCTCAGACACGAGCTGAACGACATTCAACTGGAAATGGACGTCCCATAAGCATTCCAGGCGCGCGCGAGCACTACGCCCCTGGACCCTAAACCCCAACTGAGCATCAGTCTATCACATCTGAAGGGATTGGTCAATACTTTTCCAGCTTATCTTGTAAAATAGAGATAAACAAAAGGGTCGCCGACCGGCTTATGCGAGCTGCTCCGCCGGTCAGCGACCCTCAGTGGTCTGGAACGCGCTGCTTTGACCCGTCAGACGGCCGGCCTCGACGGCCGACGGTTCACTGCGCGGGAGATCCGCCGGCGTCACCGTGGCCCAGTCTAGACGAAAACGTCTGGCCCACTATCGCCCGAAAGATGACACCAGCCTTGTCCGCTCATGCGAGGTGACCGGCACCCTAACGGCGGCTTCGCCAGGTGCCGGTCACCGACGTCAGCACCCTCCACGTCTCAGCCCGGAGGGCTTCGCCAAGCTCACGCGCTGAGCCGTGAGCCGGGGGCCTTCAGCCCCCGGCGAGCTCCGGGCGTTGGAAGACCACAGACCCCGAGGCCACCGACCGCCAGCATGATCGAATCGTGTATTTCCGTAATCCGAGGTAGTCCCCTGCCGCCATCCCCCTCAACGCCGACCGCGCAGCCAACGCCTGAAGCGACCAACCAATCCGACCCTTTCCTGCAATCCGCGTTCTAGCCGTCGCCGCTATCACACACCCCCGGCGAGCCTCAACCCCCCGCGTCCCTCGCCCACCAACCCTAGAACGGCCGCGCCTCCGACTCGGTCACCAGCACGCGCCGGTAGACGATCCACCAGTTGAGGATCGTCTGGAAGCGGTCCGAGGGGTACGACAGGGGGCCCATCTGCACCCCGTTGATGCTCTCGTCCACCCCGTACGTGTACGCGGGGACGTAGAGAGGCAGCGCAGGCAGCTCCCGGGCGAAGAGCTCCTGAAACTCCTCATACAGCTCCAGCCGCGTCGGCCGGTTCGGGGTCACGCGGGCCTGCTCGATCACCTCGCTCATGCGCCGGTGGTCGAGCTGGGCGTAGTTCTGCCCGCTCGCGACCTGACTCTGGTGCCAGAAGGGATACGGGTCCGGATCTCCGGGCAGCTTCAGGTGGACCAGGGCGGCCTCATAGTCGCGGCTCTCCAGCGCCTCCCGCAGGTCGGCGGCCGGCAGCGTCTCCACCGTCACGTCGACCCCGACCTCCGCCCACTGGGCAGCCACCATCTGCGCCGCCGCCTTCCGCCGGGGCTCCCGCGAGGTCAACAGAGTGAACGTCAGCGGAGCGCCCCCCTTCCGCAGGACCCCGCGCAGCGTCGGACGCCGCCATCCGGCTTCCTCGAACACCTCCGTCGCCTGCTCGGCGTCGTGGTCGTAGGCGGGCAGGTCGTCATGGTGCGCCCAGGTCCCGGGCAGGATCGGGCTGTCGGCGACGATCCCCTGCCCCTGCAGCACCTCGTCGATCAACGCCTGGCGATCGAGGGCGAGCATCAGCGCCCGGCGGATCTCCGGCTCCTGAAAGAACGCCACGTCGACCCGGTCGAGGTTGAGGAAGATCAGGCCGTACTCGGCGATCTGAGCGGAGTAGAGATCGAGACTCGGAAGCTCGCCCGCGTAGGCCAGATCGTCGGGCCGCACATCCGATACCCCCATCACCTCGCCGTCCGCGTACGCCTCCAGCACCTCCCGCTCCGTGGGGTAGAAGCGGAACTGGACCCGGTCCAGATAGGGCCGGGCGCGGTAGTAGCGCGGGAAGTGCTTGAGCACCATCGAGCGGATGATGCCCTCCTCCACCTCCATCTCCTCCACCTGGAAGGGCCCGCTCCCCACCGGGGAGAAATTGAGCTCCGCCTCCGCCAGCTCCGCGGCCGAGATGCCCGCGATCTTGTGAGAGGGGAGGATGCCCACCGTGGTGTGGTCGAGGAACGGGGCGTACGGCTCGGGCAGCACGAAACGCACCGTCCGGCTGTCGACCTTCTCGATGGTCACGTCTCGCCAGACGTCCGCGCCCAGCTCCGCCGGGCCGGGGAACTCGGGATCCTGCAGCAGCCGAAGCGTGAGGATCACGTCGTCGGCGGTCACTTCGGTCCCATCGTGCCAGCGCGCGTTCCTGCGCAGGTGGAAGGTGTAGCTGAGGCCGTCGTCCGCGATCTCCCAATCGTTGGCCAGGTCCGGCTCCACCTCGCCGTCGCCGTTGAAGCGCGTCAGACCGCTGAACACCAGGGCCGAGATGTCCTGGTCCGGCCGGCTCGACCCGCTGAGCAGCGGGTTCAGGTACTGCGGCTGCCCCACCAGCCCCTCCACGTACGTGCCGCC
>CAZQXX010000029.1:13253-17704 GCA_964597105.1 uncultured Anaerolineales bacterium | reverse complement strand
GAAGAAAGCGACGGACAGGCCAATGGTGATCTGGAAAATGGTCCGCTCCAGGCCGCGCCGCTTCTGGTAGATGGCGCTCGACGACCCGCCGAAGACGCTCCCTCCCAGGTCACCGCGCCGGCTCTGAAGCAGAATGATGCCCACCAGCGCCACGCTGATGATAATCTGTGCGATGTCAAGATAGAGCTGCATAGGACACTCCCGATCTAAAAACTCACCGGTGGTCGGCCCGCCACGTCCCACTCCCGGGCAGACGACCCCCGCAAAACTAGCATGTACGACTGCTGATTATAGCACGCCCTCCCCATCCCAGCAAGGCAGCCCGCGTGCCAACCTTCCCGAAAGCTACGACATCATCCTCTTTAGCTGGCGACTCACAGTCGCGACGATCCCCTCGTCACGCTCGGCCCCGCCAGCTCTCGGGACGGTCCCATCACTACTGAACAGATCCTCCGGCATCGTCGGTGGCGCGATGATGCGCAGCGCCCCGGGCACCACCTCCATCGTCATCGGCGTCTCCCCGATTGGATCCCCGTCGGCCTGGACCGAGACCGCCTCTTCCGTCCACACCTCCACCCGCCGCACCTGCCGGTGGACGATCTCCGGATCGTCCAGATACCGCTGTGAGAGCACGCGCACCAGGTGGTGCACCGCGTACCCGAATCCCAACCCCTTGAAGACGAAGACGTCCAGCAGCCCGTCGTCCAGCTTCCCCCGCGGCGCCACCTCCAGCAGGCCGCCGTACCGCTGGACGTTGCTCGCCACGACCAGGAGAATGCGCCCTCGCTCCACATCGCCGTCTAGGACCACCTCCGACTCCACCCCCTGGAAGTCCCGCGCCACCTGCACCGCCGCGATCACGTACGGCAGGGCCCCCAGGCGCTTCGTCGGCCGCTCGCGCGGCTCCATCTCGCTGGTGACCTTCGCGTCCAGGCCCGCGCTGGCCCAGAGCAGGAACGTCCGGTCGCCCGCCCGCCCCACGTCGATCGTCCGCACCGTCCCCTTGATGAGACCCGAGGCCGCCTCCCGGAGGCGCATCGGGTTGGCCAGCGTGAACGTGGGCACGCGCAGCTCCTTCGCCCACAGGTTCCCGGTGCCGACCGGCAGCACGCCCATCGCCATATCCGTGCCCGCCAGCCCGTTGACCGCCTCGTTGACCGTGCCGTCGCCGCCGGCGACGATGGCCGCGTCGCGCCCCTCCTCGGCCGCCGCGCGCGCGAACCGCGTGGCGTCGCCCGCCTTCTCGGTCGTCCGCAGCTCGACGGACCATCCCCGCTTTCCAAAGAAGGAACGGAGCCGCTTCAGCTCACCGTGCACGTCCCGCGGCCCAGCGGTGGGGTTGTAGATCAAGACAGCGTCCATAGTGCCGCCATTATAGCACACTCCCCCCACACCGCACCCAGAGTGCGACCAACCTTCCCGCTCACCGCTCGCGTGGGATCAAGGTTGGGGTCAGCCGACCCCAACCCATATCCCACGCCTGGTCGCAGGCCGGCCTGGCGTTCGGGAAGGTCCCGCATCCGCCACCAACCCGCTCTGAGCCGTGCGCGCAACCACCTTCAAGGGCAGCCTTGCGATGACAGAAAGGAAAATCCTTGACAAGCGGCTCGATTTGTTATATACTTTGTTTGTTGGACCAATAAACAAAACCTACCCGCCAAAGAAAGACTCCTATGCCTCCGAAACACAAGACCGCTGACCAGAGCCTGGTTCGAGAGCTTAATACCTCCCTAGTCTTGGAGGCCCTGCGCACGCGCGGGCCTCTCTCACGTGCGAGCCTGTCGAACGCCCTTGGCCTTAATCGCAGCACTGTTTCCAGTGTCATCCGAGAGCTTCTTGGTGACAGTCTGGTTAAGGAGATCGGCTTGGAGTCCTCCACCGGAGGGCGGCCCGGTATGCTGCTCGACCTTAATCCAAACGGCGGCTCCGCCGTCGGCGTCGAGATTGGCGTCGATTTCATCTCCGTGATCCTCACTGACTTCACCGCCGAGATTCTGTGGCGAAACCATGTAGAGTCTCACCCCGATCAAGGTCAAGAGGCCATTCTCCAAAGAAGTGAAGAACTCGTGCAAGCGGCCCTGGATGTCGGCGAGAAACGGGACATGCCACACATAGGGATAGGGGTCGGACTGCCCGGACTGGTGGACATTCGGGAAGGAAAGCTGGTCTTCGCCCCCAACCTTAACTGGCGCGATGTCCCGCTCCGGGCCATGTGGGAGGATCGCTTCGCCTTGCCCGTCTTTGTGGAGAACGAGGCGAATGCGGCAGCTTTGGGCGAGCACTACTTCGGCGTCGCTCAGGACGTCCAGAACCTCATCTACCTCAGTGCCGGCGTGGGGCTGGGCGGCGGGATCATGATCAACGGCAAGCTGTTTCGCGGAAGCAGCGGGTACGCCGGCGAGGTTGGACACATGACCGTTGATCCCCACGGCCCCTTGTGTGGCTGCGGGAAGCACGGATGCTGGGAGACACTGGTGGGCCCCCGTGCCATCGTGCGCCGCGTGAAGGAGAAAGTCGAGAATGGTGATGACGTTCTGTCGCGTCTCGCGGACGGGACCAGCAGCCTCGTAGACGTGAGCGGAGTCGTACGCGCTGCAGAGGACGGGAATGAAGCAGCGATAACGGCTCTTGAGGAAGTTGGAGAGCAGCTGGGCATCGGCATCGCAAATCTGGTGAATGCCTTCAACCCACAGCTGGTCGTCCTTGGAGGTGCTCTTAGTCTGGCCAGCGATTTCTTGATGCCCTCCATAGAGCGGACAGTGAAAATGCACACACTATCGCAACCCGGCGAAGTGGTCGAAATCGCCTCATCAGCCCACGGGGCCGACGCCTGCGTCATGGGCGCCGTTGCCCTGGTACTAGACGACATCCTGCGACAGCCCACCCTCTAGGGGAGAAGGAGAGCTACATGACTGCGAAAGATGCGACTGGGACAAAGAGGACCTCACAATCTCAGAAGCGTGCTCGCTCTGACAAAGGTTTCCTCCAGGGACTTCTGTCCACCAGCGGGGCCGGAGTGTTCCTGGCACTGGTGGGACTCGTGATTCTCATGAGCTTTCTGAGTCCCTATTTCTTGAGGACACAGAATCTCTTCAACGTCCTGCGCGGCATGTCGACCATCGGCATTATGGCAATCGGCCAGACGATGATCATCGTCACCGCTGGAATTGACCTCTCGGTCGGCTCCATACTGGCAGCATCTGGCATGGCTGCGGCTCGCCTGATGTACCAGGGTGTCGATCCCTGGCTGTCCGTGGCAGGGGGCCTGGCCCTGGGTCTCGCCCTGGGCACAATCAATGGGCTTCTGATCACGAAAGCCGGCATCAACGCCTTCATCACCACCCTGGGAATGCTGAGCGTCGGTCGAGGCCTCACTTACTTGCTGGCGACTGGCGTGAGAGGCACGGTGGCCAGCAACATCCCCATGCCCAGCGAAGCGGTCAATTTCCTGGGCGCAGGATATGTCGGCCCGGTCCCCTTCCCCGTGATCATAATGGCCATCCTCGTGATTCTGTTCAGTCTCTTCCTCCGCTTCACGGTGCTCGGGCGGCAGATATACGCCACAGGGAGCAATCTCAAGGCAGCCCGTCTCTCCGGCGTGAACGTGGATCGGGTCAGGATCTTCACCTACGCCGTTACCGGCTGTCTCTGCGCCCTGGCCGGTGTTATGGAAGGCGGTCTCCTCTCCACGGCCGCGACTAACGCTGGCGTCGGCAAGGAACTGGACGTCATCGCCGCGGTGGTCATCGGAGGTGCCAGCCTGGTGGGGGGTGAAGGCACAATTTACGGCGCCATCATCGGCGCAGCGATCATGGCTCTCATCCGCAACGCTTTCGTTCTTCTACGCCTTCCTATCCACATGCAGACTGTGACCATCGGCATTGTGATCGTCCTGGCTGTGGGTGTCGACAGATTGCGTAAGCGCAGCTAGACAGACGGGCATCAAGGCGGTACAGGAGAGCTCCTGGAGATGATCGGAGAGCCATCCAGCCTCTATCGCCAGAACGACAAGCCGGAATCCCGACGCGAGACCATCAAGGTCTTTTCTTGACAGACCCAGCGACGAAGGGCTACGAGTTCCGTCCACGAGAGCCTGCGTGCAGGCGAGGAGGTGATGAAGAACGAGAGAGGCACGTCACACAGACCGTGAAGTGGTCCGGACAAGTACCCGGTACGATTGACACATATTGAGGAGGAGTCAAAGATGAAGAGCAAGGTACGTCTCGTGTTGTTCACGCTGCTGGCCATAAGCTCGCTGCTCGTCGCCAGCTGCACCGGTGCACCAACCGAAGCACCCGCCACCGAGCCGCCAGCGACTGAAGTCCCCACAGAAGACGAATCCGAGGAAGTAACGCTGCCGGAGCCCCCTCCCTTCGACTCGGCCTGCGCGGCGGAAGATGAGGGCACCGTCGAGCCCGTCGACCAGATGCCGGATGAGCCGCTGCGGATCG
>CAZQXX010000029.1:0-13153 GCA_964597105.1 uncultured Anaerolineales bacterium | reverse complement strand
TGGGCGCTGACCTCTACCAACAGGGCCTGGCGGCCGGCGAGGCCATGGCCGAGGCGATCGACGGCGAGGGAAAGGTGGCCATCATCACCGGCTTCTTCGCGGTCGAGGCCCACGAGCTGCGCCGCACGGGCTTCGTGGACTACCTAGAGGAAAACTACCCTGACATCGAGATCGTCGGTGAGGTGGAAAACGAGGACAAAGCAGACATCGCCTACAACCAGGCGCAGGACTTCATGAGCGCCAATCCCGATCTGGTGGGCATCTACGTCACGGCTGGCGGACCGTTCGGTGCCGCCGGTGCCGTCGAGGCCGCTGGCAAGACGGGCGAGGTCCAGGTCATCTCCTTCGACTTCGTGGAAGAGACCATGGAGTACGTCCAGAAGGGCGTCATCTACGGGACCATCGGCCAGAATCCCTTCGCACAGGGCCACGATCCCGCCATCCGCCTCTTCAACTACCTGGTGGCCGGCGAGGTGCCCGAGTGTGGCCGCCTCGTCACCAGCGCCGACCTCGTCACCCAGGACAACATCGACGAATACTGGTCGCCGAGTGAGTAAAGCATAGAGGGCTGCTGCCAGTCGGCAGCCCTTTACATCAGACCCTATCAGTAAGAAGGCGAAGTGGAGGTGTGGGGGCAGCGACATGCCCTCACACCCCCGCGCCCAATACGTCGCGCGAAACCCGCAAACCAACAAGACTTTTGGAGTGCTGAGATATGAAGGACGGAAACGGTCTGATCTTGAGAGTCATGGGGGTCTCCAAACGATTCGGTGGGGTTCAAGCCCTCGATGAGGTCGATTTCGACGTGCGCCGTGGCGAGGTCCACGCTTTAGTCGGGGAAAACGGTGCGGGCAAGAGCACGTTGATGAACATCATCGGCGGTGTGGTCCAGAGGGACAGCGGTCGGATCGTATTCGATGGCCAGGAGGTCGATTTTTCCTCGCCCACCGAAGCTCAGGACTGGGGCATCTCCGTGATCCATCAGGAGTTGTCCATGCTCCCCGATCTGAACGTGGTCGAGAATGTCTGTATGGGGGCTATGCCATCCCGCTTCGGCTGGCTCAACTGGGTCGGAATGAGAGACCGCACAGAGCAAGCTCTCGGGATGGTCGGTCTGGATGTCCACCCACGCACGCTGGTGCGGGACCTGGACATCTCACAACGGCAGCGCGTCGAAATCGCCAAGGCGGTATCCCAGGATGCCAGCCTGATCATCATGGACGAGCCTAACTCATCCTTGTCCGAGACAGAGACAGAGCGTCTCTTTGAAGTCATCGAGCGCTTGAAGAAGAACAACGTCTCAATCATCTACGTCTCCCACAAGATCGAGGAGGTCATCCGCATCGCTGACCGTATCAGCGTCCTGCGCGACGGCCGATACATTGGCACGCTTGAGAAAGGCGGGGCAACGGCGGATCGCATCATCAACATGATGGTCGGACGTGAGCTGCAACAAGTCACTGCCGCTTCCGCAAGACAAGGAGAATCCGGTGAAACCCTGCTGGAGGTCAACGGGCTGACGGGCCGTCGTTTCCACGACGTGAGCTTTGCCGTCCGTCGAGGGGAGATCGTCGGCCTTGCCGGACTAGTTGGAGCGGGCCGCAGCGAGACAGCACGAGCCATTTTCGGTGCGGACCGCTACCAGTCCGGCGAAATCTATCTGGCAGGACAGCAGGTTGACTTCCGATCTCCCGACGAGGCCATCCAGCATGGGTTGGCCATGCTACCCGAGGATCGCAAGGAACTCTCCCTCTTCATGGACCAGCCGGTCCGCTTCAACATGTCCCTCGCACAGCTGCCGCAGATATCTCGCCTTGGAATTGTCAATCGAGGCCGGGAGAAACGTATTGCCACCTCGTTTGCCGACCAGCTGGATATCCGAATGGCGAGCCTGGAGGCACCCGTTCGTAGCCTAAGCGGCGGCAATCAGCAGAAGGTCGTCCTGTCTCGCTGGCTGGCCACCAAGCCAAGACTACTGATCCTCGACGAGCCGACCCATGGGGTGGACGTGGGGGCCAAAGCCGAGATCTACCGGCTCATAAGACAGCTGGCGAAAGAAGGGGTCGGAATCCTCCTCATCTCTTCTGAATTGCCCGTGATCCTGGCTATGTCGGACCGCATCGTCGTGATGCACGAGGGACGGGTCACCGGGATTCTGGACTGCCAGGACGCCACGGAGGACAAGGTAATGGCCTGTGCCACAGGGCTGGATACCTACTTCGAGATCAAGGAGATCTAGCATGAATTCTCTGCCCCCTTGCGCTTCCAGGGCTGATGACTTCCGTGGCTGGTCTGCTGCCTACGTCGACAACGGACTCATCACGCTTGTCGCTGTACCAGACGTCGGGGGCCGTATTATGGCCTACGATTTGGGTCCTTATCCCTTCATCTATGTCGATCCGAATCTGGCTGGCAAACTCTTCACTCCGGAGGAGAACCTGGGCGACGGCACCCTTGCCTCGTGGAAAAACTACGGGGGCGACAAGACCTGGCCGGCCCCTCAAGGATGGGAGACCGAGGAGCAGTGGCACGGACCTCCGGATCCCGTGCTCGACACGGGCCGCTACACGCTGGACATCCTGGAGAGCGATGGCGACACAGCAGCTATTGCGATGACGAGCCCTCCCGATGACCGGACAGGCGTCCAGATCACTCGCCACGCCACGATTCGCCGCGGAAGCAGTCGGGTCACCCTGGAGCTCACATTCCGCAACATCGCTCGGCATCCAGTAACATGGAGCATCTGGGACGTGATGCAGCTCCGCGCCGAACGACGCCTCCCTGACGGTTCGCTGGCGCACGAACCAGAGTGCGTCATAACGACGCCCGTCAACCCAAACAGTCGGTTCCCGCGCCACTTCAACGTCATGTTTGGTGATGAGGACAATCCTCAGTGGCGTGTCGACGACGAGAGGGGTCTGTTCGTAGCACGCTATATGTGGGAGATCGGCAAGGTGGGGATCGACTCACCGGAAGGCTGGATCGCTTTTCTGAATGGGGCGTCGGGCTACGCCTTCGCCGAGCGCTTCGACGTCGCGGCTGATGGCGCATATCCGGACGAAGGCGCGACAGTCGAGTGCTGGACCATTGGCAGGGGACAGGTCGATAACTTGAACTACGAAGGTAGCGACATCCATCTAATGGAGACCGAGGTGCTGAGCCCCTTCTATGAGATAGAGCCAGGAGAGGAACGATCGTTCACCATAACCTGGGGCTCCTGCCGCTGCCCCGGAGATCTGATCGTCGACGTGAACGAGGCCGGCTGCGTGGGCCAGCGCCTCAGTGCACAGAAGAGCGGTGACTACGTCCATCTTACCGGTCAGTTCGGCACCTTCGACGTTGGTCATCTCGTGTTGTCGTGGATAGGAGAGCAGGATCGGGACTTGACCAACGTTCCCCTGGGGCCGACGTCCCCCCTGGCCGGTGTGACCCTCGACCGTGTTGAAGAGCCTCCTATGGAAGCGCTCAGGGCCAAGCTCCGCGTGGTGGCCGACGTCAGTGGTGAAACTCACCTGCTGGGAGAAACAGGCTTATGAACTCGATGCGTACGCGACGAATCGAGTTGCTCCGGCCTCAAGAGATCCTGACCGAGATGGACCGCTGCCCCGTGGTCTACTGGCCTCTGGGGTTGATCGAATGGCACGGCCCGCACCTCCCCACTGGTACCGACGCGCTGAACGCAGAGGCAGCCGCGCACCTCGCAGCCGAGCGGGGAGGCGGTCTCGTGATGCCGCCGCTGTACGGCGGCACCGAGCGAGAGCGCCCGGCACAGATGCTGAAGTGGTTGGGGTTCGAGGGAAACGAGTGGATCGTGGGCATGGACTTCCCGGCCAATAGCCTGCCGAGTATGTACATCCCTGAGGAAGTCCTCGCGCTCATCATACGTGCCAACCTTCCCCTGTTGGGCAGGATGGGCTTTCAGCTCGCGGTGCTCGTGAGCGGTCACGCGGCAACGAACCAGATTGAGATCCTGGAGAGACTGGCGGCCGAGTTCAACGCGGAAGGTCCTATCCAGGTGTTGGTCAGCCTCCCCTTCGCAGCCGGCGAGGACGGTGAGATGAGAGTGGGGCACGCCTCGAGAGGTGAGACATCCGCTATGATGGCCCTGCACCCGGAGAGCGTGGATCTAGATGCGCTCCCTCCGGCGTCAGAGCCGCTGCCGAACACCCACTGGGCCATTGTCGACTACGCCACATTCTTGGGCCGGCCAACAGCCGACCACACCGTTAGAGCGGACGACGACCCTCGAGACGCGAGTTCTGAAACTGGCCGAGAGAACCTGGAGCGGGCCGTCGACGAAATCCTGCACCAGGTAAGAGACGCCTTCAACGATGACGCTCATTAGACGGATATCAACAGGAGGATACAATGACTGATCGCTATCAGCCGCGCCCCGAGCACAAGTTCACCTTTGGCCTGTGGACAGTCGGGAACATCGGGCGAGATCCCTTTGGCGAACCAACGCGCTCCCCTCTCTCTCCGACCGAGCTGGTGTACCTCCTGGCCGACGTGGGGGCCTACGGGGTGAATTTTCACGACAACGACCTGGTGCCTATCGATGCCACGCCAGCTGAACGGGATGAAATCGTCCGGGAGTTCAAGCAGGCTCTGAAGGAGACAGGTCTCGTCGTTCCCATGGCAACGACGAATCTCTTCGCCGACCCCGCCTTCAAGGACGGAGCCTTCACGGCGAACAACCCCGAGGTGCGGGCCTACGCGCTGCACAAGACGATGCGAGCCATCGATCTCGGTGCCGAGCTGGGAGCAGAGATCTACGTCTTCTGGGGCGGACGCGAGGGAGTGGACACAGATGCGAGCAAGGATCCCACAGAGAGCCTGAAGCGTTTTCGCGAAGCCTTGAACTTCCTCACGGAGTACGTCCTCGACCAGGGCTATGATCTTACGTTCGCGCTCGAGGCGAAGCCGAACGAGCCTCGGGCCGACCTCTACTTGCCCACCACCGGCGCCATGCTTGGCTTCATCGAGACGCTGGATCATCCCGAGATGGTGGGCGTGAACCCGGAGGTCGCGCACGAGCATATGGCGGGCCTGAACTTCCTGCACGCGGTCGCACAAGCCTGGGAGGCAGATAAGCTCTTTCACATCGACTTGAACGACCAGGCATTCGGGCGCTACGACCAGGACCTTCGCTTCGGCTCCCACAATCCCAAGTCCGCCTTCTTCCTCGTCAAATTCCTGGAGGACGTGGGATATGAGGGAAGCCGCCATTTCGACGCCCACGCCTATCGGACCGAGGACGTAGAGGGAGTGAAGGACTTCGCTCTGGGCTGCATGCGCACGTATCTCATTCTGAAGGAGCGGGGAGAGCAGTTCAACGCCGACCCCGAGATCCAGGCGTTGTTGTCTGAGATCCATGCCGAGAATGACGAGATGACCCGGTACCAGGGAGCATACACAGCAGCCAAGGCTGCGGCCATCAAGGAGCACACCTTCGATCGCGAGGCGCTGGGTAAGCAGGGACTGGCATATGAGCGCCTGGATCAACTGACTGTAGAGCTCCTGTTGGGCGCACGCTGAGGGAGCATTGATATGCCGTTTCTGGGGATTGACGTATCGACGACCGGCGCCAAGGCCCTGCTCATCGACGAGCAGGGGGCCGTCCTTGGAACGGGGACCAGCGAATACCCCCTGAGCACCCCACGTCCTCTCTGGTCTGAACAGGATCCAGAAGACTGGTGGGCGGGGACGGTGAGTAGCATCCGGGAAGCCCTGGCTGAGGCGAACCTGCGCGGAGATCAGGTCACTGCCATCGGGCTCACCGGCCAGATGCATGGCCTCGTGCTCCTCGACGACTCGGGTAACGTCTTGCGACCGGCCATCCTGTGGAATGATCAACGTACCGCCAAGCAGTGCGATGAGATCACTGATCGCGTCGGCTTCGATAGGCTGCTGGCCCTGGCAGGCAATCCTGCCCTGACCGGCTTCACCGCGCCCAAAGTGCTCTGGGTGCGCGAGCACGAGCCCGACCTCTACGCGAAAGCAGCTCAGATCCTGTTGCCGAAAGACTACGTGCGCTACAGGCTTACGGGCCGGTACGCTACGGACAAAGCCGGAGCGGCAGGGACGCTGCTGTTCGACCTGAAGGAGCGGAATTGGAGCCCGGAGATCCTCGAGGCGCTGGAGATTCCCGCGGAGTGGTTGCCGGAGACATACGAAGGCCCGGAGGTAACGGGCACCGTTCACCAATCAGCTGCGGAAGCGACGGGACTCACTGCCGGCTTGCCCGTCGTCGGCGGCGGCGGGGATCAGGCCGCCCAGGCTGTCGGCGTGGGAGCCGTACGATCGGGGATCATCGCGCTTACGCTGGGAACGTCGGGAGTCGTCTTCGGTCCGGTCGACGAGCCAATGATCGAGCCGCAGGGACGTCTGCACGCATTTTGCCACGCCGTGCCCCCCGCCACAGGCAGTGGATGGCACCTGATGGGCGTGATGCTGTCGGCAGCGGGGTCGCTACGCTGGTACCGGGACACGTTGGCGTCGGGAACGTCTTATGACGAATTGACGGCTATGGCGGCCGACGTACCGACCGGGGCAGAGGGCCTATTCTTCCTGCCCTATCTTACCGGTGAACGCACACCCCACCCGGATCCCTTAGCCCGGGCTGCCTTCGTCGGGCTCACACTACGACACACCCTCGGTCACATGACGCGGGCCGTGCTAGAGGGCGTCGGCTTCGGCCTCCGGGACAATATGGAGCTGATACAGCAGGTTGGCCTGGGACAGGTGGCTCAGGTGCGCATCTCCGGCGGCGGATCGAGAAGCGCCCTGTGGCGGCAGATCCTCTCGGACATCCTGGGGTCCTCTCTGGCCCGGGTCAACGTCACTGAGGGGGCGAGTTACGGTGCCGCCATCCTGGCCGGAGTGGGTGCTGGCGCGTGGTCGACGGTGGTAGAAGCGTGCGAAGAGACCGTCCAGGTCGTGGACGTCACCGAACCCCGCCCCGCCCAGGAGGCCCTGTACGATAGGTTGTACCCGGAATACCGGGCCCTCTATCCGCGTCTGAAGCCGACCTTCAGAGCCATCGCGAATGTCGAGTAGCTGATCACAGAGGGTGGCGGCATTCGGCAGACGGCTCTGATCGCTGTGTCCTCAATGGACAGATGTCCCATCGACCACCCACCCTCTGGCTTGAGCCATTCCATCTGGGAACCGAGCAGCTGCCTACTTAGTGGCGTTGTTGTGTAGCTATAAGAGGAGGACCTTTCATGAACTCACGAGAACGCGTCAACAAGGCGCTCAGTCACGTCGAGCCCGATCGCGTGCCCTTCGACCTCGGCGGCACGGTGCTCACATCGATCCATGTCGATGCGTATCGGCGCTTGAGAGATCACTTGGGGCTCCCGGTGAAGGACGAGATCCCGCTGATGGACATCTTCCAGCAGATTGCCGTCGTCGATGACGACGTGCTGGACCTGTGGAAGGTGGACGTTCGCGGTGTCGCTCCTCGTTCGTCGGCGACGTTCAACATCGACGTGAAGGATATGGGCGACTACACCTATTTCTACGACGAATGGGGCATCGGGTGGCGCATGCCGAAAGAGGGGGGATTCTACTACGACATGTTCGAGCACCCCCTTCACGACGCCACCACCACCCAGGAGATCGAGAACTACGATTGGCCCGATCCGGAGGACCCAGCTCGATTCAAGGGCCTGCGAGAACGCGCCCGCCAGGCGGCAGACGAGGGCGAAGCGGTGCTATTGGGTGGCCTCTGCGCCGGCGTTCTGGAAATGACGGCCTGGATGCGCGGCTTCGACAATTACTTCCCGGACTTCGTGAACAACCCGGAGCTCCAAACCTACCTGATGGATAAGATTGTCGAGCTCAAGATGGCCTATTGGGACAGGGCTCTGGCGGCTGCGGGCGACTGTGTGGATGTCGTCCAGGAGGCGGACGACTTCGCGGGGCAGTTCGGTATGCTTATCTCGCCGAAGACGTACCGTGACCTATGCAAGCCGCGCCACAAGCGGCTGTTTGACTTCATCCGCGACCGAACCGACGCTCAGATCTTCTTCCACTCGTGTGGTTCCATTCGCCCGGTGATCCCCGACCTCATCGAGATCGGTGTCGACATCCTCAACCCGGTGCAGGTCAGTGCCACCGGCATGGACTCGGCGGACCTGAAGAGAGAGTACGGCGACGATATTACGTTCTGGGGTGGCGGCGTGGACACGCAGCAGATCCTCGGGAAAGGGTCACCGGAGGACGTGCGGAATGAGGTCAAGCGGCGCATTGAGGACCTGGCCCCCGGCGGTGGATTTGTGTTCGCCACAGTACACAACATTCAGGCGGATGTGCCCCCGGAGAACATCGTTGCGATGTGGGAGACGCTCCAGGAATACGGGGTGTACTGAGGATCTCACATCGACGATGGGCCCCGCGCTCACAACACCGTCCGGTTTTGATTAGTGAAGGAGTTTGCCTGCCATGAACGACCTGCAACAGTTACAGAAGCACGTCATCAAGGGAGAGACGGATTCAGCCCGTGAACTGACACAGAGATTGTTGGATGACGGAGTCGCCCCAGACACCATCCTGAATGAGGCGCTTACCTCAGCGATGGATGAGGTGGGAGAGCTATACGAGAGACAGGACTACTTCCTGCCCGAGATGATGGCTTCAGCTCAGTCGATGCAGGCTGCCATGACTTTGCTGCGACCCCTCCTGAGCGAGGGCGGTTCGCAGCCGGCGGCGACGGCCATTCTGGGCACCGTCAAGGGCGACTTGCACGATATTGGCAAGAACGTCGTCGGTATGATGCTGGAGGGGGCCGGCCTCACGGTGATCGATCTGGGACCGGACGTCGCCCCCGAGACCTTTGTGGAGGCGATTAAGCAGCATAGCCCAGACATTCTGGGCATGTCCGCACTCCTCAGCACCACCCAGCCCATGATGGAGACCACCATCAAGGTACTTGAGGAAGCAGGCGTGCGTGATCAAGTCAAGGTCATCATCGGCGGTCCCCCCACAAGCTCGACTTTCGCGGAACAGATTGGGGCTGACGGCTATGCGCCCGATGCGAGCCAGGCTGTAAAGAAGGTCCGATCGCTCTTGGATCTCTAGGCCGAGTCTCCCCGAATCTCGTCTGCTGGCGGTGGAGGCCCGCGCCCTCCGCACCGGTTCGCTTGAGAGTCGTGGTCATCCCAGTAGACCACGACTCTTTCTCGAACCAGTCCACTGAGAATAGCCACGGGTGACCTTCATCGAGAGAAATCGAGAATGAACGAGATAATCGCTCAGGTACTCCCCATCCTGTTCCTCCTGGCCCTCGGTTACTGGGTTCAGCGCCGGTGTTTCCTGGCTGAGAGTACGATACGCGATCTGAAGAAGATCATCGTCAGCTTTGTCTTGCCGGCGGTGCTCTTCACGTCCTTCCTCAGTATTGAGATGAAGACCGCCTACGTGGCCGTCTTCGTGATGATCTTCTGCCTCTGCGTGGCGCTGTTCGCTCTGGGTAAAGCGCTGCAGCGCATCTTCAGCGTCAAGTGGACCTACTTCCCCTTTCTGATGACGGGTTTTGAGTACGGCATGTTGGGTGTCAGTCTCTACGGCACTATGTATGGCATCGACAACATCGGGCAAATCGCCGTCTTCGATCTAGGGCACGAGATTTTCATCTGGTTTGTGTTTCTGGCTCTTCTGATGAGAAAGCGGGAAGACGTCAGCCAGAGCCCGGTGCAGCTGGCCAAGAGTTTCGTCCAATCACCGGTGATCGTGGGCATCCTGGCCGGCATCCTGCTCAACTTGCTGGGTGCGCAGAACTTTCTGCAGACCTTCGCCTTCACGAAGGGCGTTCTGTCGACGTTCGACCTCTTGGCCAATCTGACCATTCCCCTTATTCTCATCGTCGTGGGCTATGGCATCAAGCTGAACCCCTCCGGCCTGAGGGACACTCTGCCGGTCGTCCTGCTGCGGCTGGGTATCCTCGTGCCGCTGGCGCTGGTACTCAACGCCGTTGTGACGCGGCGTATGCTCGGCCTGGGAGAGATGTCGGAGGCAGCCCTGTTCACCCTTCTCATCCTTCCGCCGCCGTTCATCATCCCCTTGTACATCCGGCCCGATCTACCGAACGACGAGAGGGAGTACATCAACAACACCCTTACCCTTCACACGCTGGCTTCAATCGCAATCTATCTCATCTACTTCACGCTGATCTCCTGACCACTGCACACCGCGTTGCCCGAAAGCTGTGGTCACGGACAATGTCCATAACGCGAGCGAGCACGGCGAGCCGACCTCTTCGATTCTCGCCCTCCCCCACCACCCCAGAAAACAAAACCCACACCCCGGCCGTTCTATGCGTCCTTGCCGTCTTCGCGTCTCTGCGTTAACGCCGTTCCCCTACTCCCTGCTTCTTACTCCCTACTCCCGCCTCTTGGCCCTCCTCCCCACCCATGCTATAATCCCGGTCCGACCGAGGGCGGCGGTCACGCCTGGGGCGTGACAAACGCCCCGCCTTCGCCGTCAATGAGCGCTATGTCCAACCGTGTCGCGGAGCACACGGTTACAGACAATGACCCAGAAACCACCCATGCGCGTGCTGATGGTCTCCAAGGCCTGCCTCGTCGGCACCTACCAGCGGAAGCTGGAGGAGATCGCCCGCTACCCGGACGTCGATCTCATGGTCGTCGTCCCCTCCTCCTGGCAGGAGGATAGCCACACCGTACACCTGGAGCGCGCCCACACCCAGGGCTATGACCTGGTCGTCGCGTCTATGGCCTTCAACGGCTCCTTCCACTTCCACTTTTACCCCCATCTGGGGCGCTGGCTGCGCGAGTTCCGGCCCGACCTGATCCACATCGACGAGGAGCCCTACAACGTGGCCACCCTCCACGCCCTGTGGCTCGGCCAACGCTTCGGCGCCCGGAGCCTGTGGTTCAGCTGGCAGAACCTGAACCGTCGCTATCCCCTCCCCTTCCGCCTCATCGAGTCCTACACGTTCGACCACACGGACT
Organism: uncultured Anaerolineales bacterium; assembly: GCA_964597105.1. Lineage (GTDB taxonomy): Bacteria > Chloroflexota > Anaerolineae > B4-G1 > B4-G1 > SKLM01. The sequence goes on along the minus strand of CAZQXX010000029.1, from coordinate 2,177 downwards.
ACGCCATCGTCGGCAGCGAGGGGGCGGCCGGGGTCTGGCGCGAGAAGGGGTACGAGGGCCCCCTGGCCGTCATCCCCCAGTTCGGCGTCGACCCCGAGCTCTTCTCGCCCAGGGAGATGGGAGAGGCCAGGCGCCGGGCGACGCGGCGCGACGCCGGCCGGGGTTTCGCCATCGGCTACGTCGGGCGGCTCGTGCCGGAGAAGGGGGTCGACCTCCTGCTGGAGGCGCTGGCGGATCTGCCCGGCGTGTGGCGCCTGCGCATCGTCGGAGAGGGCCCAGAGAAGGAACGCCTCAAGGCCCAGGTCCGCCTCCTCGGCCTCCAGCCGCGCGTCGTCTTCGAGGGCATCCTCCCCTCGCTCCGCATGCCCGCCTTCTATCGCGAGCTCGACGCCCTCGTCCTCCCTTCCCGCTCGCAACCGAACTGGGTCGAGCAGTTCGGGCGGGTGCTCATCGAGGCCATGGCCTGTGGGGTGCCCGTCGTCGGCTCCGACTGCGGCGAGATACCGCACGTCATCGGCGACGCCGGTCTGGTCTTCCCAGAGGACGATCCCGCGGCCCTGCGGGCCGCCCTCGCCCGCCTCATGCGGGAGTTCGACCTCTGGTCGGATCTGGCCCGGCGGGGACGGGAGCGCGTCTTGAGCCACTTCACGCAGAAGCAGATCGCCGCGGAGACCGTCGCCGTCTACCGACAGATCATGGAGCGTCGGGGAGCATCGAGGGGAGCTGAGGACGTCGCCGAGATGTCCTTATCCCCGTCCGATTCGTAGTCTCACCGAGTCACCACCGGCTGGCGTCAGCCATTCACAACACCAGGAGGAGCACACAGATGTTCACGTCCTTCGAAGAGGCTCGAAGCTACGTCGAGACCCACGCTATTCAGATGGTCGATCTCAAGTTCACCGACCTCTGGGGGCGCTGGCACCATCTCACCCTCCCCGAGAATCGGTTCACGCCCGGCCTGATGGAGGCGGGCGTCGGCTTCGACGGGTCCGCCGTCGGGCTCAAGTCGGTCAAGGCCGGCGACATGGTCCTCGTGCCCGATCTGTCGACTGGATTCGCGGACCCCTTCTGCGAGGCCCCCACCCTCAGCTTCATCTGCACCACGCTCGAGGCCGACACGAAGGTCAGCTTCGACAACGACCCCCGCAACATCGCCCGCCGGGCGGAGGACTTCCTCATCGAGAGCGGCGTGGCCGACCGGAGTCTGTGGGGGCCGGAGTTCGAGTTCTACCTCTTCGACACCGTGAGCTACGAGAACACCATGAACCGCGCCGGCTACACCGTCGAGTCGTGCGAGGCCGAATGGCGCAGCGGCATACCGGGCCACGGCCACTACATCCCCCTCCACGGCGGCTACCACGCCATCCCGCCCAAGGACTCCCTCCACAACCGGCGCACCGAGATGAGCCTCCACCTCCAGGCCATGGGCGTGCCGGTCAAGTACCACCACCACGAGGTGGGAGGGCCGGGACAGTGCGAGATCGAGACCCCGCTGATGGGGCTTCTCCAGGCCGGCGACGCCACGATGATCGTCAAGTACGTGACCAAGATGACGGCCTACGCCCACGGACAGACGGCGACCTTCATGCCGAAGCCCATCTACGGGGAGGCGGGGTCCGGCATGCACTTCCACCAGCACCTGTTCAAAGGGGAGCGGAACGTCTTCTACGACCCGGAGGGCTACGGCCTGCTGAGCGAGACCGCCCTCCACTACATCGGCGGCCTGCTTCACCACGGTCCCGCGCTGTTGGCCCTGACCAGCCCCAGCACGAACTCCTACCGGCGTCTGGTGCCCGGGTACGAGGCGCCCGTCAACGCCTTCTTCTCCATCGGCAACCGGAGCGCCGCCGTGCGCATCCCCCGCTACGCCACCCAGCCCGACGAAGTGCGCTTCGAGTTCCGGCCCCCCGACGCCACGTGCAACGTCTACCTGGCCCTCGCCGCCCAGCTCCTGGCCGGGCTCGACGGGGTGCGGCAGGCGATCGACCCCACCGAGGCCGGGTTCGGGCCCATCGACGCCGACGTCTTCTCCTGGTCCGACGAGCAGAGAGAGGCCATCAAGCCGCTGCCAAACACGCTCAAGGGGGCCATGGACGCCCTAGCGGAGGACCACGACTTCCTGCTCGCCGGCGACGTCTTCCCGCGCGACCTCATCGAGCGCTGGATCGCCTACAAGA
>CAZQXX010000028.1:17301-21143 GCA_964597105.1 uncultured Anaerolineales bacterium | reverse complement strand
CGCTTACCCAGTCGACCATCCCCGTCCAGAACGAGCCCGTGCCCACCTCCGCCGGCATCAGGTCCGACGCGTCGAAGCGGAAGACCTCGGCGCTCAGGAACAGCTCAGCCAGGGTCTGTTCCACCTCGGTGGGATACCATTCGGGGTCCTGATCCTGGTGGGGGAACAAGGCTCCGCCCGCCCTTGCCCACGGCTCGACCGACTCGCTCGTCGTTATGAACTCCATGTAGGCGCGGACCTCGGGGCGATCGTTAAACATGAGCATCTGATCGCCGCCACCCATGATCGGGATCCCATACTCCGGGTCGATCTCCGGGAAGCCGAACACGCCGACCTCCTCGTCCAGGTTATCCTGGACTTCCTGCGGGAAGAAGTTGGTGACGAAGTTGCCCTGACTGTGGAGATAGCAGTCCGGCGGATCGTTGAACATAGGCAGCGGAGCGTCCTGGAACGTCTCCTGCAGGATCGTGTTCGTGCCGCCTAGGACGTAGTCATCGTTGAACCAGATCTCCTCCATGTAGCCCGCCGCTTCCCTCACCGGCTCCGAGTCAAACGGGATCTCGTGTTCCACCCACTGGTCATAGGCCTCGGGACCCGCAGTGCGCAACATGAGATTCTCCAGCCAATCGGTGGCAACCCAGCCGGTCGACGCCTGGGCCGAGATGCCGATGCACCAGGGCGAAGCGCCATCCGCCACGATCTGGTCGCTCAGCGCGATCAGCTCATCCCACGTTTCGGGAATCTCGTAGCCGGCTTCTTGGAAGGCTGCCTTGGGATACCAGATGAAGCTCTTGCCGTTAACCCGATGGAACACACCGTACGGCGTCCCGTCGTACGATCCAAGGTCCAGCCACACCGGAGCGTAGTTCCCCTCGACTCGCTCGATGATCGAATCCCATAGGGGGATGAGCACCTCTGATTCGGCGAAGCGGTCCTTCATGCCCGGCTGGGGAACCATCGCCACGTCCGGGGGATCGCCACCTTCGACGCGGGTGTTGATCAACACCTCGAAGTCACCCGTCCCCTCATACTCGACCTCGATACCCGTCATCTCCGTGAAAGCTTGGTTGACCGAATCGAGCCGCGCTTCCTCGTCGCCACCCGCGACGGCGCCCATGAGTTCTACCGTAGTCCCCTCAAACTCGCCGGCCTGGGCGCGCTCCAGATAATCCCCTTCCACCGCAGGAGGCTCAGTCTCTTCTGCGGGCGGCTCAGTGGGCTCCTCAGTTGCAGCAGGGCCGCAGGCCGCCAGTGCCAGAGACAGGACGACCAGCAGGCCCAGAAGGCCTAACAGATTTCGTTTCGACAACATTCTCTTTTCCTCCTTGTATAGTGTGGATGCTTGACTTGCTTTTGCACCTGATGTCTCTCTATCATACGTTGACTCGACTCCCCACCTCCTCTCACCTCATCAGCGTTGGGCCGACCGCTCCATCAGGTTTGCGGCCGAGCCGTCGTATCTCTCACGATCAACTCCGTAGGAAGAACCTGGTAGACCGGGTTGGTTTCAGGATCTCTCAGCGTCTCCAGCAGCAATTCGACACCTCGTCGTCCCGACTCGAATAGTGACTGGCGCCGGGTCGTCAATCCCAGGATGTCTGCCACCTCAATGTCATCATACCCCACGACCGACAGATCATCCGGGACCCTGAGCCCGGCCTCGTCTGCGGCTTCAAGCACGCCCACTGCCTGCGTGTCACTCGCCGCGAAAATCGCCGTCGGACGGTCTGAAAGAGCCAAGAGCTTCCGGGCCGACTGGCGCGCCTCTCGACGCCCGTGCGGGTTCTCCTCATAATACTCGGGGCGAAGGGGAATACCCGCGTTTCGGAGCGCTGCCTGATAGCCCCAATAACGATCGCGGCTCGATGTGAAGTTGAAGGGATTGTCGATAGGATCCCCGACGAACCCGATCCTCCTGTGCCCCAAGTCGATTAAGTACTGCGTCGTGGCCTCCCCTCCACCCACGTCGTCCACCGTCACTTGATGGTGAATCCCGTTCAGGGCTGAATGTTCTGCGTCAATCAGCACGACGGGCACATCGGCACTGGCGAGCTGCTCGGCCTCCTCGTCGGTAGGTGTAAGAGATATGCTCAGGACCCCGTCCGCCCGCTTGCTGTGCGGGATCTCCTCGAAACAGTCTACGCGCTGCTCTGGCGTGCCCACGTTGTGGATCACCAGATCGTATTGGGAACGAGAGAGCAGGCTAACCACGCCGTTGAGTCGCTCCGAGACCGACGGACGGGTGAAAAAAGGGACGATTACCGCCACGGCCAGGGTCTTGCCTAACGCAAGCCGCCGAGCGACGACGTTCGGGGTGTAGTTTAACTCTTTGACGGCCTCCAGCACGCGCCTACGAGTGTCCTTGTTGACCACCGGGCTGTCATTGATGGCTCGCGAGACAGTACCCGGTGATACGCCAGCCTCACGGGCAACATCACGGATCGTAGCGCGTTTCTCCGGAGTCATTCAGTCCTCTGCCGACTGTTGAGCGAGTTGGGTTAAACCGGTTTAATAATACTATACCCCCTGCCATTTGTCAACGATTTTTAACACAACGTCAACACGTAGAAGCCTGCCGTATCACTTCAGCCATTGCCGATCGGCTGCGTAGATCAAAAGAGCTTCACTGATCATCCTGTCCAAGGGTCGATGTTGGCATCGAGCTTAGTCAGCATCATCGAGGCCGTCGCAGGAGAAGCAGACAGAGATTGTGAGAGCCAGCAACTCGTGATTCCAACAAATCTGAGAGCGTGTCACGCATAACGGGCTGGGTCAGAGGACCATCCCCGTCATAGTGGCACATCGGGCACGCCATTTGCGCCTCGCTCAAGCTGCTCTGGTTCGATTATCTGTGTAAGCTCTCACCTATCATATCACAGCACGAGCCTGCCAACCGATGGGATGCGTTAGTCCCGAGTTTGACCTTCGTTGGTAAAGGTTGGAATTAAGTTGGTGCGGGCACTTCAGTCAGCGGCAAGGAGTATGAAGCCGAACGCGGTCAGCTGTAGGAGGGATCCCAGCCGCGAGTTGAGAAGGCATTCTCGGATTCCATCTGTGCCAGACCCCCACAGACGGCCTTTCTCGACGTCGCTCACCGCGTTCCAGACACGGAGAGAGACCCTGTTTCCCCCACGATAATGCGCATCGGATCGCTTAGCTCGCCCAAGAAAGTGCCGTCAGGCAGGTGCATCCGGGCAGCCAACATCACCCACTCGCTCTCTGGGCCCCGCACGAGTTTGCCGGCGTACAGCGAACCGACGTCGTCAGCCACCAACATCTGATCGTCCGCAGAGCGGAATGGCCCCAGGGGATTGTCAGCCACCAGATAGTGGACGCCAGTGAGGGGCTCTCGCCCTGTGCGTCGGGACCAACTGGACGAGTGAATCGTGCGCTGCACGGAGAACAATAGGGTGTGCCGCCCCTGCACAGTAACCAGCTGTGGGACCTCAGTATAGCCGAAATCGCCCGGTTCCGTCACTGGCGGAAGAACCTCCCAATGGATCAAATCCTCCGACCGGGCGTGACCGATCACACCGCGACCATCGGGAGGGCCGTAATTGACCCGAGCCGTGATGAACGCGTGGAAGTCGCCTCGCTCGGGATGCTGGAAGACCCACGGATCGCGCCAGGCCTCGTCATCCCACACATCCAGATCGAGCAACTCGTACCACCGCGGATCGGCAATGATGAGGGGATTCTCCGGGTGCTTCTTCCACTCAATCAGGTCCCCGGAGGTTGCCAGCCCGACGCGCTGGATGAGCCCCTTCTCACTTGTCCTCCCACCGGTATAGAAGAGATACCACAGTCCCTCGTGTCGGATGATGCTGCCAGTCCAGGTGGTG
>CAZQXX010000028.1:14011-17201 GCA_964597105.1 uncultured Anaerolineales bacterium | reverse complement strand
ATAGAAGAGATACCACAGTCCCTCGTGTCGGATGATGCTGCCAGTCCAGGTGGTGTAGCTATCGAAGGCATCGCTCTCGTCTGAGCTAGGACACAGCGCATCAGGCAGCATCTGCCAGTCTCGGAGATCTCGGGACACAGCGTGTCCAATCGAGACATTCCAGTGCCGGAGCTCTGGATCACCCAATGATCGAGGCGCTTGAAGGTAAAGCACGTGGTAGTCAAGACCATCCCGCGCAAGCCAGAAGTCCCAGAGCCACTTATCAGCCAGACGGAGCGTCATGACTGCCTCCCTGTCTGTCTCTCGCACATCGACTTCCCCAGTGGGTCTTCATACCACAATCCTCGACCGCTCCTCACCCCATCCCCCAAGGCACCCGCCCCACTGCGGACCGTGCGAGTGTGCCCACCTGGCCCCAGGCACGAGGCGGAGAGCAATCGAGCCACGTGAACTGGACACGTAAACCCGCAGAACCATCTGCCTTGATCTGGCTGCCAGCTCCACTCCGTGCGAGTCGCCTCCAAAGAACCAAGAGAAGGAACACGGTCCTGGCACTCGTTGAGGCGAAGGTCAGGACATCGTCCCGTCAGCCTGGGATCTTGTCCTATGTAGAAAAGGTCCATGCCCAATCTGGAGATCAGGCACGGACCTGGGATATCCTCTCGGCGAGGTTAGGTCGCCGAACTCAGTGGTCGATTCGTCTCTAGCTACGGATTGCGGCTTTCGTCACCTCAGCCGCGACCGAGGGTGCCAGGAGCAGCGGGAGGATTACACTCCATTCCCGGGCACCCAGGGGGACTGTATCGAAGATCGGCTGCAGAAACGGAACGTAAACCGCAGACAGCAGCAGGACGACGGAGAGTACCACAGCGTACTGCATATACTTGTTGCTGAAGACACCGAGACGGAACAGCGAGGCCCGCTCCGATCGAGCCGTATAAGCGCGCGCCAGTTCCGACGCCGAGAGGGTGACGAAGGCCATGGTCCCAGCCAAGAAAGGGTTCCCAGGCTCCCACATCCTGCCGAGGTAGAACGCAGCCAGCACCACCGCCGTGATGGCCACCGTCTGTACGCTGATACCCAGCGTCATCAAGCGATTAATGATCGGCTCGTGCACCGGGCGCGGCGGGCGCTCCATGATGTCAGGATCGCCCGTCTCCAGACCCAGGGCCAGCGCCGGCGCACCGTCCGTCAGCAGGTTGAGCCAGAGCAGTTGAATCGCGCTTAACGGCGACCCCGAGCCGAAGAGGGTCCCCAAGAAAATGACCATGATCTCGGCCATATTGCAGGATATCAAGAAGTAGACGAACTTCCGAATGTTGGAGTAAATGACGCGCCCCTGTTCGACTGCCGACACGATCGAGGCATAGTTATCGTCCGTCAGCACCATGTCCGCCGTCTCTTTCGTAACATCGGTGCCCGTAATACCCATCGCCACGCCGATCGACGCCCGTTTCAGCGCCGGAGCATCGTTGACCCCATCGCCCGTCATCGCCACCACCTGATCGCGGGCCTTCAGCGCCTCGACGATGCGTACCTTGTGCTTCGGAGACACCCGGGCGAAAACGTCCACCTCGTCGATCTCCGCAAGCAGCTCCTCGTCCGACATCCCCTCCAGGTCGGCCCCGGTGAGCACCCGACCATTATCCGACTTCACCAGATTGATCTCCTCAGCAATCGCCAGGGCTGTATCGGGGTAGTCACCGGTGATCATCATCGTGCGAATTCCGGCCCGCCGCGCCTTCTCTATGGCAGGCTTCACCTCGGGCCGAGCGGGATCGGTCATCGCCACCAGCCCGATCAGGGATAGATCCTGCTCGACCTCATCCGGATCCGGCTCATCCGGAACCTCATCCAGATGGCGATAGGCAACGGCGAGCACCCGCAGCCCATCCCCACCCAGGTCCCGGATGACGTTATCAATATGCTGGCGGCGGCCTGGCGTCAGCGGCACATCAACGCCGTTTTCCAGGATGGAGTCACATAGGGAGAGCATAACATCAGGAGCACCCTTGACGTAGGCGACATACTCGGCTCCTCCCGACTCCTCCAGACCTCGGGACTGGCCCCGGTGGATCGTCGTCATGCGCTTCCGGTCGCTGTCAAACGGAATCTCGGCCACTCGGGGAAGACGATCCTCGACCTCCTCTCTCCACAAGCCTGCCTTCGCCGCTGCAACGACCAGGGCACCCTCTGTCGGATCGCCGACCATGCGGTAATGGGTTTCGCTCTCATCGACCCCCTCTTCCGAGGAGACCGGTTCCAGCTGGGCATCGGAGGAGAGCAACCCCCCGGTCAGCAGAGCCAGGATCTCTGGATGATCGTAGGGGTCGGCGGGATCGCCGTAATTGGTGAACCGTCCCTTGGGCTGATACCCTTCACCGCTCACATCCAGGCGCAGGTTCGCCACGTAAAGGCGCACGGCTGTCATCTCGTTCTGTGTAAGCGTGCCCGTCTTGTCCGAGCAGATCACCGTAGCGCTGCCCAGCGTCTCCACCGCCGGCAGGCGACGAATCAGAGCGTGGCGACGGACCATCTCCTGCATGCCCAGTGCCAGGACGATGGTCACCACAGCGGGCAACCCCTCGGGCACCGCAGCGACGGCCAGGCTCACCGCCACGATGAACAGCTCCACGATCTGCTGCTGAGTCTGCTCCCAATAGGGGAGCAATCCGTCACTGAACATGAGAGACAGATTCGTGTCCTGAATGAGGGCTTCAACAAACACGATAGCGGAAATCACCAGGGTACCCCAACCCAGCCAACGGCCGAGTTGGTCCAATCGGCGCTGGAGCGGCGTGGCTTCCGCTTCATAAGACTGAATCATCTCGGCGATGAGACCGATCTCCGTCTGCATCCCGGTCTCCACCACGATCCCGGCGCCTCGTCCGTAGGTGACGGTCGTGCCCATGAAAGCCAGGTTCCGCCGGTCACCCAGAGGCACACTCTCGGAAAGCGTCACATCCGCTCGCTTCTCAACGGGCATCGACTCACCTGTCAAGGAGGCCTCGTCGATCTTCAGATTGGCCGTCTCGATCAACCGAAGATCCGCCGGGATGTAACTCCCCGCTTCGAGGAAGACGATGTCACCGGGGATCAACTCTCTGGCCGGGATAGAGACCCGATGATCGTCTCGCTCAACCCGGGCCTCCGGAGCGGCCATCTTCTTCAGCGCCGCCAGGGCCTCCTC
>CAZQXX010000028.1:0-13911 GCA_964597105.1 uncultured Anaerolineales bacterium | reverse complement strand
CTCTGGGTTCGTCTCCAGTGTCTCGGCCACGTCCTCGATGGGACGGTTATGCCACACGGACGCTTTCTTCTCTTCCATATCCTCCTCGCAGGATCATCAAAACAGCCATCTCTTGATTATAGCAGGCTCACCCTTCATAGCAACGTTGGAAAGATGACTGCTCAGAGCCGTCGTACGGGGCGCACTCATGACCAGGAAAGGCTCAGGACGCGAGCGGATCAAGACTTCACCGCCTCTCGCCTCCGCTCAAGATCATTGGGAAGGCAAGTCAAGCATCAATACCTCGAGGGTCAGACGTGTATTCCCATTCTGCTCCAGCTTCTCCACCGCAGCCCTCAGAGCCTTGATCACGCGAGCACTCGTCTTTGCGCCGAAACGACGGGCGTGTTCCTGAAGTTGATCCTGACGGTCCACGTTGGTCACCGCTGCATTCGCGTGGGAAGCTACGAGCAGTACATCTCGCCACCAGCCGATCCATAGGTCGAGGGTCTGCTGAGTCGCAACAGGATCACGGGCCAATGTCTCAGCATATCGGAAACGGCTCACGATAGAGGCCCCGATCAGGTCGTCCAACTCGTCCAGGCGCCCCGCCCGTCGCTTCAGCGCTTCCTCGTCTTCCAGGGTGCGTACGGCCCAGCCCAGCCGCCCGCTGGACAGATGAGCGAGCAGTTCCGCCTTCTCCGCGGCGCTGTCCCAGCGCTTCATCAGGGCCTGCTCTACGAGCGTCACGGGCAGCGGTCTTAGTGGGACGTGCTGACACCGAGAGACGATCGTGGGAAGCAGAAGATCGGCCTCTTGCGCAAGAACCACCAATACAACTTGCGGCGACGGTTCCTCCAATGTCTTGAGCAAAGCGTTGGCCGCCGAGGTAGTCGCTTCCTCAAAGCGACGCAGGATTGCCACCTGGCAGCGTCCTTCCACCGGGGTCAAGCTGAGTGTATGTTCCAATCTGCGGACCTGATCGATCTTGAGGCTGGCCCCCACATGCTCGGATTCGACGATGTGCAGATCAGGATGACTCCCGCTGGCGACCAGTTGACAGGCGCGACACTCGCCGCACGGCCTCCTCATCATGTCCTCATGCAGGCAAAGAAGGGCGGCAGCGAGCCGTCGTGCCAGTGTCGTCTTCCCTACCCCTGGCGGTCCAGTGAAGAGGTAGGCGTGAGAGACGCTGTCAGTGACCACGGCCCGCTGTAGCGATCTGACAGCCCACTCGTGTCCCACCATGTTCCAATGATTATGTGCACTCATCGCTTGCAGGTCAACGCTAAAGATGGTATAATATTTTTCGTTGTGGGCGGTTAGCTCAGTTGGCGAGAGCGCCACGTTGACATCGTGGAGGTCGCAAGTTCAAGTCTTGCACCGCCCACCACCGACCGGCTGACAGGATTGTCAGTCGGTCTTTTTTTGTCCTTAATCTACAAGAGCCGCTCTGGTACCCCTCTTCTCGTTGGCTACGTCTCGGTCGTCACCCGTGGTCTATGCTACTCGCCGCTCCCCACTGGGCGGCCATCCCCGCTCACCAGCCAGTGGTAGCTCTTCTCAATCCGATCCCAATTATACTCCCGGTCGAGGGACCAGAAACGGCCAATCAGCGAGACAAACTGCCCGACACCCAGTCGCTCGCATTCGGCCTCGATATCTCCTACGTAGATGGCGCCGCTCTCTGGTTTCTCGCCACGGCGTCCCAACATGCCATGGACGTAGACCTCAGACACCCCCACGCGCTTCGCCATCCGCAGAAGCGCCTTAAGGTGCTCCACCGAACCATGAGAGCTATAGAACGAGATGATGCCCAGCAGGTGAAGGGCCTTGCCGTCGTCTCTGGCGCCTTCCATAGCCCAGAGCAAGGCTTCATTCTCTAAGAAGCTCCCGTTCTCGATAGCTCGCTCAATGCGCAGCCGGTCGGACGTGACAACGCGGCCCGCCCCGATGTGCGTATGCCCCACCTCGGAGTTGCCCACCGTCTTCCCTTCCCGGTTGGGGACCTCGTTTGGCAGGCCAACGGCTTCGCCAGCGGCCTCCAGCCGGGTACCGGGATGCGTCATCTGCAGTTCATCCATCACCGGCGTATCCGCCTCCATGATCAAGTTGCCCCACTCTTCGTCACGTGCACCCCAGCCATCCAGAATGAACAGAGCCACGCGCTGAGGGCTATTCCGCGCAGCGCCCTCAATCAGAGAGCTGCCGGTCATCCTGTCCGGCTTCTCTATGTCCATCAGATCAAGAATCGTCGGCGCCACATCGATCAACGTGCCGCCGTCGCGGATGCCCAGGCCCCTGTCCAGCAGGTGGGGCGCGACGAGGACGAACGGCACGTCGCTATCAGTATGTCCGGTGTCGATGGAGCCATCGGGGTAGTACCATTTCTCGACCGTGCCGTGGTCAGCGGTGACCAACGCTGCGACGCCCATCTCCTCAGCCACCTCCAGCACACGGCCCAGCTGGGTGTCGACCGTGGAAACCGCAGATAGAATCGCTTCCTGATCCTCGCTGTGACCAATCACGTCGACGTTGGCCCAGTTCACCACCAGCAGATCGAAGGTCTCGTCCCGCAGCGCCTCGATCGCGGCATCGGCGACATCATCAGCCCGCATCGACGGCGGCGGGAGGTAGCCCTCGAAATCGGAAGACTCGATGATCCTCCACTCCTCACCCGGGAAAGGCTCCTCACGTCCCCCATTCAGGAAGCTGGTCACGTGCACCTGTTTCTCGGATTCGACAATCTTGACCTGGCGCCTGCCTGCTTTGCTCACCATCTCACTCAGCGTATCCTCGATCACGCCCCCCGGAGGGAAGGCTACGCGGACCTCCAGATCAGGATGATACTCAATCATCGTCACCCAGTGCGTCGTGATCGGCTCTCGTTCGAAATGGGGAAACTCCTCGTCGACAAAGGCTTGAGTCAGCTCGATCTCGCGCTCGCCTCGAATGTCGTAGAATATCACGTAGTCGCCGTCTTCAATACGACCGATAGGCTCTCCACCATCATCGACCCGTACCAGTGGCTCCATCGTCTCGTCATCTTCGCCAGCACGGTATGCATCACGCACCGCTTCGGCGAGCGGATAGATCCTGTCATCACCTGGCATAGATAACTCCCATTAAAGGTGCAATGTAAGCGCTCTTTCCGGAACGCAGCTTACCTATTTCGTGCCTGCCCAAAACCATTGAGGCATTGTATCACGGGGCAGGATGGTGAGCAACCATCACTGGACGCTCCCCTCACGCTCACACTATGAGATCCTGAAGCTGTATCCGGTGCTCGCCCAGAACCAGAAGTTGACAGGAAGCGGTAACGAGCTATAATAGAGAATGAATAGAAAAGCGTGGATCGGGACGAGTATCAGTCAGCAGGGTCGTAGAGAGAAGGGGTCATCGGCTGGAAGCCCCTTTGACCAGACGGTTGAGAAAACCCCCCGGGAGTGGGTCTCTCAAGTCGCGTGACGGAAGGACACTAACGCGAGAGTAGGAGGCCACGGGAAGGCCCGTTATCGCCTCAAGAGTGTGCGGCAGGTGCTGTCGCAAACTTGGGTGGAACCACGTGGGAGATCCCCGCGCCCCAAGGGCGCGGGGTTTTTGCGTGTATGCACAGGAGGGGTGGGCGAGATGACCAGGAATGAAATACATACACAGACAGTTGCCATTGGGTCGATCACCATTAGGGAGGGACAAAATGCCTGACGAACACAGATTTTTCGAAGAGAATGGCCATCTGCACCGAGTCCGACACTCGGCATCGCACGTTCTGGCCCAGGCCGTGCTGGAGCAGTTCCCCGAAGGGAAGTTCGCCATCGGCCCGGCCATCGACACCGGGTTCTACTACGACTTCGATCTCCCCCGGCCCTTGACACCGGAGGATCTGGACGAGATCGAGAGGCGTATGCGGAAGATCATCGAAGAGGACTATGACTTCGTCCGCAAGGAGGTTGACAAGCAGGAAGCTCGCCAGATCTTCGAGGATCAACCCTATAAGCAAGAGCTGATCGATGACATTGTCTCCGGAGGGGTGGATGAGCATGGCGAGCCGATAGAAGGCGAGGTCGAGCTCTCCGTCTATCGCCATGGGCCCTTTGTCGACCTCTGTCGCGGGCCTCATGTCGACGATACGAGCGAGATCAACCCGGACGCGCTGAAGCTCCTCAACGTCGCCGGAGCATACTGGCGCGGTGACGAGAGGCGCCCGATGCTCCAGCGCATCTACGGCACGGTCTGGGAGACGGAGGAACAGCTCAACGACTTCCTGGAATGGCGAGAGGAGGTAGAGGAACGCGACCACCGCCGTCTCATCAAGGAGCTCGACCTGCTCAGCTTCCACGAGGAGGGCGGGGCCGGCCTCGCCTATTGGCACCCCAAAGGTGGGCGCGTACGCCAGGTCATTGAGGACTTCTGGCGCGCCCGCCACCGGGAGGGGGGCTATGAGATCGTCTTTACGCCTCACATCGGCAAGGCGCAGCTTTGGGAGCAGTCTGGACACCTAGACTTCTATCAAGAGGGCATGTACTCCCCGATGGATGTCGACGGCGTGGACTACTACCTCAAACCGATGAACTGCCCATTCCACATGCTCATCTACAAGTCCGACCTCCGCTCTTACCGTGACCTCCCACTTCGCTGGGCCGAACTGGGGACAGTATACCGTTACGAGCGCAGTGGCGTGCTTCACGGGCTGTTGCGCGTGCGCGGATTCACCCAGGATGACGCCCACATTTTCTGCACCCCAGATCAGATTGAGGACGAGATCCTGCGAGTGCTCGATTTCAGCCTCAGCATGCTGCGCAGCTTCGGCTTCGAGGACTTCAAAGTACAACTGAGCGTGCGCGATCCCGACATGCGCGGCAAGTATGCTGGCGAGGACGCTATGTGGGACGAAGCGGAGGATTCCCTGCTCAAGGCCATTGAGGCACGAGACCTACCCTACGAGCGAATTGAGGGCGAGGCCGTGTTCTACGGCCCCAAGATCGACATTCACGTCAGGGACGCCCTGGGCCGCACGTGGCAGTTGACAACGATCCAGTTCGACTTCAACGAGCCCGAGCGATTCGATCTATCGTATATTGGTGAGGACGGTAAGGAGCACCGTCCCTACATGGTCCATCGAGCGCTTCTGGGAAGCATCGAGCGTTTCTTCGGTATCCTGGTGGAGCATTACGGCGGGGCTTTCCCGGTATGGTTGAGCCCGGTCCAGGCAGTTGTGATCCCGATCGTCGATCGCCACATTGAGTATGCAGAGGCCGTCGCAGAGCGTCTGCGAGTGGCAGGATTGAGAGTCGAGGTCGACGATTCCAGCGACCGTATGGGAGCCAAGATCCGGAATGCCCAGGTGCAGAAGATTCCCTACATGCTCGTCGTCGGCGACCGTGAGGCTGAAGCAGAGCAGGTCAACCTCCGGATGCGCAACGAGGAGGTACTCGGAGCTATGTCTGTAGACGAGTTCATCGAGCTGGCCCGGGAAGCGATCGAGACCCGGCGACAGCTGTAACGATCACAAGTCAGTGAGGGTTTCGACGGCTCGATACAGCTGTCGAAGCCCTCACCTTGGGGCCGAGAATCAAGCCGCTTCCAACCCCGCTTGCCCTTCGAGATAGTCGCGGCAGTTTGACACTGTGCCCTAACTATGCTATCATATGTGCGGTCGATTTAGTGTAGCATCTTAGTTCGGAGGTAAGACCTTATTAGCGAGAAGTCATATCGCGTCAATCGGCAGATTCGTGTGTCTCCAGTTCGGCTCATCGACGCAGAAGGCGAAAACAGAGGAGTTGTGCCCCTGGAAGAGGCCGTAGAAGCTGCTATCTCTACAGGCCTGGACCTGGTGGAAGTCGCGCCTCAAGCCAATCCCCCCGTGGTCAAGGTGATGGACTACGGGAAGTTCAAGTATGAACAAGAGAAGGCAGCTCAGCAGGCACGCAAATCCCAGAAGCACGTCGAGGTCAAAGAGATTCAGCTCCGCCCCAAGACGGCCGACCACCACCGTGACTTCAAGGTCCGTCGAGCCAGAGGATGGCTCGAGGAGGGGAAGAAGGTAAAGGTGCGTATCCGCTTTAGAGGGCGCGAGATCACCTACCCGGAGATTGGTCGAGAGCGCCTCCGGAATATCGCCGAGGAACTCTCGGACGTTTCTGAGGTTGACCAGATGCCGAGCATGGACCGGTATTCGATGCTGATGGTCCTGACGCCTAAGAGCGAATAGGTCTCGCTGGTCAGGTCAAGCGGTTCACATTCGAACAAGGATCGGGAAAACCGCCAATAGAGCGGGTTTTATTTTGGACGGCTAGTTTCAAAGGAGTTATGTAGCGGTGCGAGTTAAAGGTGGAGGAACCAGGCGTCGTCGCCATAAGAGGATTCTTCGCGACACAAAGGGTTATTGGGGAACGCGGCATAATCTTTTCCGTCGGGCCAACGAAGCGTGGATGAAGTCCCAGTGGTATGCCTATCGGGACCGACGGCACCGGCGACGCGATCTGCGCCGGCTGTGGATCACGCGCATTAACGCAGCAGCCCGACAGAATGGCATGCCGTACAGCCGTTTCATCCACGGGTTGAAGGAGGCCGACGTCGTGCTGGATCGGAAGATCTTGGCCGATCTCGCCGTCCGAGACCAGGATGCGTTCGCCGAGATCGTCCAGGTGGCGAAGGACGCTATCGCGTAAGGTCGGGCGCTCAGCTCAGAATATACAGAGGGAGCCAGTACTTGGCTCCCTTTTTTGCTACCGCGCAACGGTCAAAGAAGACGAAGATCCGACAGGCGACCGAGAGCGGCAGCTTGCCATTGGAACGGACGTGGGGTAGACTGTCGACTCGACATGGGACATCCACGACGTGCCCTTCCGATCTCTCTCATGCTGCTCAGCCTCCTCGTGAGCGGCTGTGCGTCCCCATCAAGCCCTCCCGCGACGAGCACGGCGCTCCCCTCTCCACCTCCAACTGAGTCTCCATCGCCAACACCATCCCCTTCACCGCAGCCAAGCCCCACGCCGACGATCACTGCCGCACCCACGTTGACAGCGACACCCACCGAAACCGCAGCGCCTGCGACGTTTACACCCGCCGCCCCCACACCTACACCCTCGCCTCCCCCACCGACGCCCACCCCCCGTCCCTCTCCACAGGCTTTTGTGCCCACGCCGCCCCCGGGGCGCAGCTTCGCCTCACTCGATGAGTTTTGGGCGGGAACCGCCGAGTGGGTCCTGGAGGTGCAAGACGTGGGCTTGCCAGTCGGTGAATCGGACACAGTCCACCGGAGAGGGGCAGAATTCTGGTCCTATCTGCACGCCAGCCACAGATCTGCCGACGTCGTCGATTCGTGTGGAAACCCGGCTCCCTTCCCCGGCTGCGTCACCCTCTGGAGAAGCTATGACGGCGGCCTGACGTTCTCGCTTCATGATCCCGTCTGCCTATTCTCCTGTTCCAACTGCCCCTGCGATCCCAGGCGCGACCATCCGGGGCAGCAGCAGTACCCGCGAGTCTTCTTCGACACGAACCGCGCCTACATCGTGTATGAACGGGGCGCCGGCACATACCTCCGCACGTCTCAAGACGGCCTCCAGTGGTCTCCCGAGACTCACGTACCGGGCACTGGACAGTGGGACTCACAGACCAGACCCTGTACGGAGGCTGAATCGATCGGCGAACACCCAAATATCTACAACGAGGCCGAGTTCGGCGACTGCCTGGTCGGCGCGCCCCCTGGAATCTTCGTCGAGGGGGACTTCCTCTATGTCTTCGTAGGTCTGGGCCGAGATCCCGGCCACATGGGCTGCTTCGTAGGGCCCAAGGGTGCTGGCGCAATCGGTCTCAGAAAATGCTCGGCAAACCCGTTGTTCGGGGCGGAGAACGGATATGGGCCTCTCGACGCCCGCGGCGCCGACGCCAATCCTTTCTTCGAGTTCCGCACCATCTCCTCCGCCGACGTGGTGCGCGTAGGCGACCGCTACTATATGGCCTACGAAGGCGTGCGTGGCCCCAGCGACCCCAGTGTCGTAGATGATCAGTTTGCGCTGGGGTTCGCTCGCAGCACCGGTTCCGCCATCGATGGCCCTTGGGAGAAATACCCAGGCAACCCGGTGATTATGGATGTGGCGAACAACTGGGGCATTGGCCACGGGGATATCCTTATCGTCGGCCCCGCCACGTACCTCTATACCGCCACCTCGCAGACCACCCGCGGACGTTACGTCCTCCTGCATCGGTAGCCCCCTTGTCAAAAGACCCCCAGTACTCTGAATGATGATAGTCGTTCCAGATCGTGTTCATCGGGCATTCGGAAAGCCAATACAACCCCGACTCTAGGAACCCAGGCGGCGCCCTTCGATATCCTCACCTGCTGTCGATCATGACGAGCCAGATCTTGACCCTGATCATCGGTGTGATAGAATGAGTCTGTCATAGGGTGCCGTGCTGCACCTGGAGCAAGGGGGGGAGCCGTGACTATCCTGGATTTCCGTTTCTTGGGACCACTGGAGATCCGCTGCGGCGACCGACAGCTGTCCAAGCCCCCTACCCTCAAGTCCCAGTCCCTCCTTGCCTACCTGGTTCTCCGTCGTCATCAGCCGCAGCCCCGCGAGCGTCTAGCTGGCATGTTCTGGGGCGACAGACCAAAACGCAAGGCTCGCAGCTCCCTCTCGACGGCCCTGTGGCACACACGCCGCTGCCTTCCTGACGAAGAACTCGTCCTCAGCGATCTGCATACCGTTCAGTTTCATCCTCAGGCCGAGCTGTGGCTTGATGTGGAAGAATTCGAGGCCCGAGCCTCAGCTGAAGAGGTTGGCAGCGTGGAGTCAGCTGTAGCGCTCTATCGCGGGGATTTCCTCGACGGTTTCTACGACGACTGGGTCATCAACGAACGCTATCGATTGGAGACTCTTCTTGCCGAGGTCCTGGAGTGGCTGATGACACGTCGTGAGGCCAGGGAAGAGCATACAGCCGTAGTGACTACGGCCATGCGACTGCTCCGCCAGGACCCGCTGCGGGAGAGTGCGCATCGCGCGGCGATGCGCGCTTACTGCCGGCTGGGCCGCCGCAACGCCGCCTTGGAGCAGTACGCCCACTGCCAGGAGGTCCTCCAGCAAGAGCTGGGCGTAGAGCCTATGCCCGAGACGATCGAGCTCTACCGCGAGATCCTGCAAGGCCGCTTCCCCGTCGGCCCTGCGCCCGACGTTGCCGTCGCTGAGGAGCCGAGGATCGAGACCCCGGTCGCTCCAGGACGCAGCCCGCTCGATGTCGCTCTCTCCACAACCCTGGTGGATAGGGAAGGAGAGCTGAATTTCCTCCGTCGGTGCTGGGAGAAGTCCAGGGCCCGATACGGCGGGCTCGTGCTTGTCAGCGGTGAGGCCGGCGTGGGCAAGACCCGTCTCGCGGAAGCGTTTGCCGAGAGGGTGCGTTGGAAGGGCGCGCGTGTCCTGTGGGGACGTTGCTACGAATTCGACAGGGGGCTCCCATACCAGCCCATTTCCGACATGTTGCGAAGCGTCCTACCAGCCCTCAGCTCAACTGAGTTGCAAGACCTCCCCAGCTGGACCCTTGAGGAGGTAGCCCGCTTGGTGCCGGAGCTGTCGGAGAGTGCCGGTATAAGCGCAGCAAGATTGGGACGTACTCAAAGAGCTGAGCAGGGGACCGCTGAGCCTGAGACCTCGGCCCCGCCAGCGGGCCAGGGGCAGGCCCGTCTTTTTGACGCTGTGACGTCTCTTCTGACCGAACTGGCGTCTCAGAGCCCGCTCCTAATCACGCTGGAGGACCTCCACTGGGCCACCGATTCCACGCTGCACCTGCTGCATTACCTGGCCCGCCGCTTGCCCGGTCTGCCGATTCTGGCAGTGGGGACCTTCCGCTCCGACGTCATTGAACCTGGTCACCCCCTGCTCGATCTAGAGCGGCAGCTAGCCCAGGAGAATCTTACCGACCAACTCTGTCTATCACGCCTCTCGTCGCAGGCCACTGGGACGCTACTCCAGGAGATGTCAGGAGCGGGCCAGGCGATCGCTCCTTTGGCACAGCGGCTCCACCAGGAGACGCTTGGCAACCCGTTCTTCTTGATGGAGACGATTCGGGCACTCTTCCAGGGCGACGAGCTCTGGCTGGAGGGAGGATCTTGGCAGGGCGATTTCGCCCGCCTCAGCGAAGCTCCGCTTCCATTGCCCGCCGGCGTGCGCGATGTCGTCCGGGCTCGCCTGGACCATCTGATGAAGGCCTCCCGGGATGCGCTCCGCTTGGCAGCAGTGCTGGGAAGCGAGTTCGATTTCGATCTGCTCAACGCGACGTGGGACCGGGGCGTCGAGGCAGCACTCGAGGCTCTGGATGAGTTGCTGCGCCATCGCTTGCTCGAAGAGAACCGCGGCACGACGAAGCGCGACTATGCATTCACCCATCACAAAATTCAAGAAGTGGTCTACGGCGGGATGGATCGTCGCCGCCGGCAGCACCTCCACGGGCTTGTTGGGAAGACGATGGAGGCACTGTTGGGCCAGGAGGCCGAAGCCCGCAGTAGTGAGTTAGCCATCCACTTCGAACAGGGCTGCAAGTTGGACCATGGACTGACAGAGAAGGCAATCCATCACCTATCGCAGGCGGGAGATCAGGCCCGGGACCTATACGCGTGCCAGGAGGCAATTGACTACTATCAGCGCGCGCTGACCCTCCTCATCAAGAACCACGAGGGATTTGAGCGCGCGGCACGGACGCTGATGAAGATGGGGTTGACATACCACAACGCGTTCGACTTCGGCCCGGCACAGAGAGCATACGAGCAAGGCTTCGCCTTCATGCAGCGCGCGGCAGCGGTGGAAGAAGGGATCTCGCCGCCCCCCGTTCAAACCCTCCGCATATCTTGTATGGAGCCGTCGAGTCTGGACCCAGCCATGGGCGGGGACGTTATGTCCATTCCTGTATTGGATCAACTCTTCAGCGGGCTCGCGGAGCACAGTCCAGAGATGGAAGTGGTACCCGACGTGGCCGAGAGCTGGGAGATTCTGGATCGGGGGCGTAGGTACGTGTTCCATCTGCGAGACGATGTTCAATGGAGCGACGGCACACCGGTGACAGCAGAGGACTTCGAGTACGCCTGGAAGCGGGTGCTGAACCCAGATACCGGTTCCCCTAACGCGACCATGCTGTACGATATCAAGGGAGCCAAAGCCTATCACCAGGGCGAGGTGACCGACCCCGACTCTGTCGGGGTGCAAGCCTGCGATGCGGCTACTCTGGTCGTGGAGCTGGATGAGCCGGCCGGTTACTTCCTCCACCTGATGGCTCATAGTGCCACCTATCCTGTGCCGCGACACGCGGTGGAGGCCCACGGCGAGGCTTGGACGGAGGTTGGGAGGATAGTCACCAACGGCCCGTTCAGACTGAGGGCATGGCAGCGTGCAGAAACTCTGGTGCTGGTCAAAAACGCCCGATACCATGGCCGAGCCAGGGGCAACGTGCGCAAGGTAAAGGTCACCGTGCTCGTCGAACCGGCGGTCGGCCTGAAAGCGTATCAGGCTGACCGGTTAGACCTCCTGGATATGATGTTCTTCCCACCGGCAGAGATAGACTATGGACGGTGGCGCCACGCTGGCGAATACGTTTCAGGTCCGCAGCTCTACCCTTCCTACGTAGCGTTCTGCTTAGGCCACGCCCCGTTCGACGATCTGCGGATCCGCCGGGCCTTTGCTTTGGGCACAGACCGGAAGAGCCTGCCGGGTGTGGCCCTTCATGGGTCCTGTTCCCCGGCTACTGGTGGGATCGTGCCGCCGAAGATGCCGGGTCATACGCCAAACATCGGTCCCTCGTACGACCCGGAAAGGGCGCGAGAGCTTCTGGCTGACGCTGGCTTTCCCGGTGGTCGAGGCCTTCCTGTCGTGACGTTGATGATGCACGAAGATCCTCTCTCGCTGGTGGCGGGCAAGTACCTGCAGAAGCAATGGCGTAGCGAGCTGGGGGTCAAGACAGAGTTGGAGGTAGTAGAATGGGAGCGGTTCTTCACCAGGCTCCAAATGGAGCCACCACAAGCCGTCCTTTGGGGGTTCGTGGCTGACTATCCCGATCCTGACAACGTATTGCGTGTGGGAATGGGCCACGTGCTTCCATACACCCGGTGGGAAAACGAGGACTACGGGAACCTTGTGGAACGAGCCGGACGACTCACCGACCACAAGAAGCGGGTGGGTCTGTACCGGGAGGCAGATCGAATTCTGACCGAGGAAGTTCCTATTCTGCCCCTGGCCTATATGCGGTCACACTTGTTAGTGAAGCCGTGGGTGAGCAAGCTTCCTATGTCGCCAATCCGCTACTGGTTCTGGAAGGATGTGACCATCGAGTCACACTAGCATTCACCAGGTGCGAGTCCCAACCCGAAGACCCGGTCTCCTGAGGAGATCGGGTCTTCTTGCTACCGAGAGCTCTTTTGCGACTATTTTGAGAGTCATGTAGTACGCTTTCGTTGGGAGAAAAGGTTGAACAAAGAAGATTTCGGCAAGGCCAACCACGCTCCGAGTCCCAATATGTCGCCCGTTGAGAGTTTGTCGACGGCGGCTTCCTCGCCAGCGGAGCCACCAAGATTGCGTAGAACGGCGGCGGACACGCAAGGGCCGTCTTCGAGGGTTCAAATCAGTTCTCGAACCCCCTGGCGGGAGAATGGCGACAGAAAGGAAAGGAGGAAAGTTTACGAGCAAGGATTCCGAAAGACGTTCTCAACATAAGACCCGTATCCGTTCTCGACGGCATCTCAATCATCTCGGTATCTCACCAGGAGGTAAATATGAAGAAGTATATCGTTGTCTTGGTCTCAGCTGCAACCCTTGTATTGTCGGTGGCGGTGCACGCTCAGGAGACCGATCCCGCAGCGGTGTTTTCCAACCTCGCGGACGCGCTCAACGCCGGTGACGTCGACGTCGCGATGGAGTTGGTGGCCGATGACGCAGTTCTGACGTTCGTACCGGATGTTATGGACACCGGGCCGATCACGGGGAGGGATCAGATCAGAGCCTGGTACGAGGGGCTGGTGGCCCAGCACATCCGTGCGGAGTCCAGTAATCTGGAGGTTGACGGCAATCAAGTCACCTGGACGAATAAGGTCTGGCTAGATGACTTCGAGGCCCTCGGCATCACACCCGTCGAATACACCGGCGAGGGTGTCGTGGAAGAGGGTAAGATCAAGTCCTACACGGAGACGATGTCCGATGCATCGCTGGCAGAGTTCCAGGCAGCCATGGCAGCCTTACCGGCAACCGGGGGCACCGCCCCCACGACAGCGCTGTTGCCCTGGATCAGCATCATCGGCCTGCTTCTCCTCCTCATGGGCCTGCGCTGGGCCTCCGACCCAACCAGATAGTGGAGTAACTTCAAACGCCGGGCAGCGGGGCCTGAAGGAGGGGCTTCAGGTCCCGGCTGCCATTGAGATCTTCTTAAGCTTCTCGCAATGCGAAGGACCTGACAATCGAGAGGGAACGACGTGGCTCAACCCGCCAGAGAGGACCCCGCCAGAAACGACCCCGTCGGAGTGGATCCCGTCAAGGAGAACCCTGCCAGCACTTTCGTCGTCCGGCTTTGGCCCGAGCGGTCAGCCACTGGCCTCCGCTGGCGCGGGCGCATCGACCACGTCCAGAGCGGTGAGAGCGCTGCTTTCCTGGATACCGATGGGATGGTGAATTTCATCCACCGCTTCAGCGCGCTGGATGACCACAAACGCCAGACGACATGAGCGGTTGGCTGAGCGCCGAGCTTCGCCGTGCCTTCACCTTCTGCCAACCGTGCTTGTCCACAATCGACACTTCCCGCAGCCCGTCGCCTGGCGCGGGAGCCTCGCTCGTATCTCATCGAATCTTGCTTGACAGGGCGAACGTTTGTTCGTATAATGGCTGGTGGAGGGAGCGATGGATGCTGTCGAGAAACTGAAGCTGCTGGGGCCAGCCACCTGCTTCGAGCCAGCTGGAG
>CAZQXX010000027.1:19293-22308 GCA_964597105.1 uncultured Anaerolineales bacterium | reverse complement strand
CCAAGCTTGACCAAAGAACAACCGTGGGATAGCATGCCCTCGAGAACCGACGGTCAGGACGCTGAAGCAGGCGACGGTCGAAGCCCTGCAACCTGACCCAGTCGGGTGGCGGATAAGGAGAAACACATGGCAGACAACGTCATCGAGACCCACGGCCTCACCGTCTTCTACGGCCGTCACCGCGGCATCATCGACGTCGACCTGGCCATCCGGAAAGGCGAGGTGTTCGGCTTCCTTGGGCCCAACGGCGCTGGTAAGACCACGGCGATGCGCGTGTTGCTCGACATCATCCGCCCAACCCGCGGCAGGGCCACCGCCTTCGGGATGGACTGCCAGCAGGACGGTGTGGAGATCCGCCGGCGGACGGGCTACATCCCGGGGGAGCTGTCGCTGTACGGCAATATGACCGGGCGACGATTCCTCGACACCCTCACCCGGCTGCGCGACGACCGCACGGATCCGAGCTACCAGCGCGAGCTCTGCGAACGGCTCCAGTTCGATCCCACCCGGCGGATCCGGGAGTATTCGAGCGGCAACAGACGAAAGCTGGGGCTGATCATGGCCTTCATGCACCAGCCCGCGCTGCTCATCCTCGACGAACCGACCCTGGGCCTGGATCCCCTCGTGGCCCAGACCGTGCTCCAGCTCGTCAACGAGGTGCGGGACCGGGGACGGACGGTCTTCCTCTCCTCCCACATCCTGTCGGAGGTCCAGTCCGTCTGCGACCGGGTGGGCATCATCCGCGAGGGCCGCCTCGTGGAGGTGGGAGAGGTGGATGCGCTGACCACCCAGCCCTTCCACCGCCTGCGGTTCGTTCTGAAGGAGGAGATACCCGAAGACGCCTTCAGCTATCCGGGCGTCACCGAGACGGGGCGCATCGATCACGAGATCCAGCTCGAGGTGCGAGAGAATCTGGAGGCCGTTCTGGAAGAGGCGTTGAGCTACGGGGTCGCCGACATCGAGACCCATCCCGTCACGCTCGAGGAGGTCTTCCTGGCCTACTACGGAGAGAGGGAAGAAGATGATTAGTCTCTTCATGAAAGAACTGCGCATGCGTCGCGGGGGCATCATCGGCTGGACGGTCGGTCTGGGTCTATGGGGGTTTCTCGTCGCCGCGCTCTACCCTTCCATCGGCGCCCAGTTTGAACAGCTCCAATTGCCCGAGTTCTACGAGGCCTTCGGCCCTATCACGGCCATCGGCGAGCTGCGCGGCTTCCTCACCTTCGAGGTGTTCAACTTCGCCGTCCCCATCGCCCTGGGTATCTACGGCCTGGTGCTGGGCACGGCGGTTCTGGCCGGCGAGGAGGACGAAGGAACGCTGGAGCTGTTGATGGCGCTCCCCATTCCGCGCTGGCACCTCGTCCTCGCCAAGGCGCTGTTCATCGCGACCAGCCTCGCCATCGTTACGGCCGGGCTCTGCCTATCGGTCTGGGCCGGGGTCGAGGTGATCAAGGATGAGGTCGACGTCACCATTGGCGCGAGGGACCTGGCTCTGGTGGGGCTGCAGAGCTGGCTCCTGGTCGTTGCGCTGGCCATGATCTCCCTCTTCCTGGGCGCATATCTCCCCCATCGCCGCCAGGCTTCCACGGTCGGTGCCCTGATCCTGGGCGCCAGCTACCTGCTGAACAGCCTGGCCCAGTTGACCGAGGAGCTGGATCCTTACCGACCGCTGTCCCTCAGCCATTACTACGATCCACACGCGTTGATGACCTCCGGGTTGGTCTGGGAGGATAGCCTCGTGCTGGCGGGGGTCGCCGTCGTGTTCCTGGCCCTGGCCCTGCTCAGCTTCCAGCGCCGCAACGTCACCGTAGGCGCCTGGCCGTGGCAGCGTCCAACCGTGACGATAGAGGATTGATCTTCCCGCCCCTGTCATTCGGATTGGACTGAAGGAAGCGCAGCGGAGGAACCCACTGCTCGTCTCCGTCATCATCCCGGCCCTCAACGAGGCTGACCACGTCCGGGGCGCCGTCGCCGCCGCCCGGCGCAGCTACCCGCCCGACGCGGTGGAGATCCTGGTCGTCGACGGCGGCAGCACCGACGGCACGCCGGCCCTGGTGCCGGCAAACGAAGGTCTCATCACCTCGCCGCCCGGCCGCGCGGCCCAGATGAACCGCGGCGCCTCCGCCGCCCGGGGCGAGATCCTCCTCTTCTGCCACGCCGACTCGCGGCTGCCACCGGGGTGGCGGCAGCCCGTGGTCAGCGCCCTGCGCCGCTCCGCGGTCATCGGGGGCTCCTTCGCCGTTCGCCTCCTCCCCGCCCGGGGCATCCTCCACGTCCTCAACCGCCTGTGGTACCCCTCCGATTGGCGGCTGATGTACGGCGACCAGGCCCAGTTCATGACCCGCGAGGCCTTCACACGCGTCGGCGGATTCCCCGAGATCCCGGCGATGGAGGATCTGGAGATGATGCGCCGCCTCCACCGGATCGGTCGCCTGGTCCGCATCCCTCTCCGGGTCACCTCCTCCAGCCGCCGCTTCCTGGAGCGCGGCCCTCTCCGCCAGTTCTGGCTCGACGTGCGCCTGGTAATCCGCTACCTCTACCTCGGGGCGCCGGCCGAGGAGATCGCTCGCGCTTATCACACCACGGCCCGCGACCAGGGAGGCGGCCCGTGACCCGCCGTCTCATCGTCGTGGCCCGACGTCCGCTGCCCGGCAGGGCCAAGACTCGACTGGCCGCCACCATCGGCGCCGAGGAGGCCGCCGGGGTCTACGCTCGCATCCTGTACACGTACCTGCTGCGGCTGGTGGAGGCGGACCTCGATCCCATCTCCATCGAGCTCTCCGTCGCCTCCCCCGACGACGTGCCCTTCTTCGCCGCGGCCCTCCCCGAGTTCGAGGTTCGCCCTCAGGGCGAAGGGAATCTGGGCCAGCGGCTATCCGGCTGCTTCGAGGAGGCCTTCGCCGAGGGGGCGCAACGGGTCGTCATCACCGCCAGCGACGTCCCCGATCTCGACGCCGATCTCATCCGCAGCGCCTTCGACACGCTCGAGCACGTCCCCGCCGTCATCGGCCCCGC
>CAZQXX010000027.1:13255-19193 GCA_964597105.1 uncultured Anaerolineales bacterium | reverse complement strand
GTCCGGCGCCTTACCCCGAGTCAACGTGCGAGGGCCCCAGAGAGCGACGACGACCAGGACCGCGACGACCGAAAGAAGCTGACCGGTCACCTCTGCCCGATGGGACAGCTCGAACAGTTGCCCGAACGCATTGCCCACGAAGTGGAACAGAATCGGGGCCAGGATGCTCCGCCGCGTGTTGTTGGTGATCCAGGTGTAGAGGATCGATTCGATCACCACGCCCATCGCCCACAGCCAGAAGAGCAGCGTGCCGACCCCCAGATGCTCCGCCTGCCACGTCCCCTCGATGAAGAACAACGGCAGGTGCCACAGGGCCCACACCACGCCTACAATGAGGCTGGCGGTGACGGCGCTGTAGCGGGCCTGGAGCCCGTCGGTGGCATAGCCGCGCCATCCGGGCTCCTCCGGAACAGGGCCGAAGAAGAACCAGAAGATCACCGTGGGCACGATGAGCAGGGGCTCGGCCGCTAGACGGGCCGCCTCCTCCAGGGCGATCCCCGTCCCGCCCATCGCCACGTCCAGAAGCGCGGCCAGCCCGGACTTTAGCGGAAAGAAGAGGAGGATGACCAGGGCCCATCCGAGGCCAATGCGCCGCAGCTCGATCGACCGTCGCCAGAACTCGCGCCGGTAGGCCGGGCGGTGGTACGCGTACAACAAGCCAATGGCGACCAACAGTGGCGCCAGCCCACCGCCGTAGACCAGCGCCAGCACCACGCCTCTGGGGACCACCCCCTGGGGCAGGATGCCCAGGAACCCGAACAGCCACGTCACGCCCAGCGTCAGAGCCAGGAACAGCCCCGGGCGGGCATCAGCGGGAAACGGTAGCTCTCGTCTCTCCATAGTCACAGCTTCAATATGTGCAGGCCCAGGTGCTAGGGGCGCTCGATGATGATCACCTCTCCGTCCTCACCCACGAACCCCGGGCTCTCGCTCTCCGGGGCCGCCGCGGCCGTGACGGGGGTCGTGAACCGCCAGATCTCCGAGTCCAGACCGACGGCGTAGCTGTTGCGGGCCGTCACCCACCATTCATACGTAGTGCCGCCGCCGAGATTCAGCGTCGTCTGCATGTCCGGGGTCCACACCCAGCGGTACCACCCCGCCCCCGCCTCCCGGTAGCGGACCAGGTACTCGGCGGCCCCGCTGACCGGCTCCCAGGTCAGCCTGACCGACGTCTCTGAGGTGGTCGCGCCGCTCTCGGGTGCCTCCAAAGCCGGTGCAGCGGGCACGAAGCCGTCGGCGCCCGTCCGGAAAGACCACGTCTGCGAGGTCGGACCGACCAGCTCGCCGCACACCAGCCAGGCCCGCCAGTAATACACAGTGTTCGGCTCCAGGTTCTCGTGGAAGCGGAACGTGCCTTCCCCCTGAGCCGCGTAGGAGGTCAGCCCCCGGTCCCAGGCATCGAACGCCGGATCCCTGGAGACCCGCATGCGGAACTGAGTCGCCCACGAATCATCGCCCGCGTCCCAGCGGAACAGCGGGGCAATGGTAGGCAGGTTCATCCCGTCGGGCGGATCGATCAGCGTGGGGGCAGCCACGCACGGCCCCCAGTCCTGGAACGCGATGGGCAGGTGGAGGGTGGCGACCGGGGTGAAGCCCATCTCGCCGGCCTCGCTCAGGCTCGAGACAGGGCCCTCGCCCGCCTGCGGTGGAGCCGCTGCCGTGTGGGTCAGCACTGCAGACCCGGTCGGCGCCGCGGGCTCGGTCGACAGCGCGGGATCCGCCGCCTCCTCCATCTCCCCGGCGCACCCTGTCGAACCCAGAACAAGAAACAAGCCAACTACAGCGGCGAGAGCGGCTACCCAGAACCTCCTGGACCACATCGTTCACTCCTGATTAACTCACCGTCGGTCACCGCGATCACGCCCCCCTGCAGCGAGCGCCACCCGGGCGCGAAGCACCCTAGTGTACAATGAGCGTGATCGGCCGCAAGTACAGCAGCCTCACGGAAGGAAACGCTCGGAGATGGTGCGCGGACGCTCGCGAGCCCGGGCCAAAGCCCGGGGCTGGAACCGGAGGTCGGACGGGGGCGCCCAGCGCCGGGCACGTCGCGCGGGATGCTAATCCCCGTCGCCCGTCGATTCCGAGCGTCTCAGAGCCTCCACGCGTCTCGTGTTCTCATACGGCCTGATGAAACGTTCGTAGTCATCGGCCGGGATCTCGTGGCCTATCCGCTCCCGGACCTCCTCCCGGGTGACGATCCGCGTCTCCAGCTTCTCGCACACTGCGCTCTCACAGCTAGAGCAGTCCTCCAGTCCTCGTTCCATGGCGCACGGCCGGACAGGGCAGTTCTCGTCGATCAGCTCCGGATCCTCGGCCATACAGCCGTCGCAGCAGATGTCGGCCGGCGGGATGCGGAATCCGAAATACCGATGCCACCCGTCGCTCAGGATCTGCCGGTTCTCCGGATGCTGGGCCACGTTCGGCCGGTACGCCAGGCATAGATCGCAGCGGTACCCGCACCGCGTCACGATTGGTTCCGCCACCTGCCACCTCCCCACTTCCCCTCGCCAGCGCCCCGCTCAGCCCCAGAAGCAGGCAGTCCTGTCCCTATCGACCACGTCCAGAAAATCACCGAGCGAGTCGACCTCCGGCTGCGGCTCGTAACCGTGCCATTTCCGATCGCGCGGCTGCCAGTAGACGCGCCACGTGTCCTGGCTTCGGACGTACGTCGTCTTCGCCACGGGGACCTCGACCATCTTCTGCGGGTCGAAGGGCAGCATCCGCCGCTCGAATATGACCACGCTCTGGCCTTCGATCCGATATGCCAGATCCACTCGATCCCGGACCTTCTCGGGCGGGCGCCTCTTCTCGAGGAAGGCATCGAGGGCTTTCTTGTGTTCCTGTAGCTCGTTTTCGGTGAATGCCATGATCACACCTCCATCGTGACCCTTGAAGGGCATCAATCATTCGGCCACTGACTCGGGCACGGCAGCTGACGCGCCCGCTGATAGTCTACCCGTCGCCCCCCTCGGAACGGGGGAGCGAGTCGTAGTCCGTTCGTCTCCCTTCGTCAATGAAATCGAGAATCTCATCCGCAGTGATACCCAGGTCAATCCCCTCCACATCCAGGGGAGATCCTTCCTTGGGCTCGGGGCGAACCACGAAGGTCTGTCCATCCCTCCGCTTTATCCACACCTCCTCCTGCTCGACCGCCCGATCCAGGAGCGAAGCCAGCTTTCGCCGCGCCTCAGAATCCGTGTACACTCTCACCTCTCCACCTCCAGACACATCGCCCGTTGGTCTCCTACCCCTCCCGCCGGTTAGCGGGCTGCTTAAGCCAGTAGCGGATCCCCTTTCCGGCCAGCGGTTCGTCCGCGTAGCGCGGGATGACGTGCAGGTGGGCGTGGAAGATTTCCTGCCCTGCCACGCGCCCGCTGTTCCAACCCACATTATAGCCCTCCGGCCCGTACTCCGCATCCAGCACCTGCTTCACCTCCCGCAGGAGCGAGAACGTGCCCGCCCATTCCTCCTCGGTCAGGTCGAAGACCGTCTCCCGGTGCGCCCGGGGGACGATGACGCCGGATCCGATCAGCACCTCCTGCGGCTCCTGCAGGAACTGACAGTGCTCGTTCTCCAGAACCACCCGTACCCGCTCGTTCTCCTCCGGGTGACAGAATGGGCACCTCACGTCCACCTCCTTCCGGGCTACACGCTGAGCGTCAGCCCGTCGTACGCCACCTCGTAGCCGTGGTCGGCCGCGAAGGCCGACACCTCCGGATGGGACGGGTTCCCCTCGTGGGCGAAGTGGGTGGCGAAGACCCGCCCATCCGGGGCCAGCAGCCCCTCCTCACGCATGCGTTGCGCGTGCGCGATCAGCGTCCGCGCGCTCAGGTGATCGCTCTCGTCCTCCTCGGGCCCGTACGTATGATCCAGGATCACCAGGTCAAAGGGCTGCCCGGTCCGCCGGACCGCGTGCCAGGTCTCCTCCGGCAGGGACGCCGTGTCCACGCCGTAGAACAGGCTCCGGCCCTCCGCCGCAACCCCGTAGAGCTCCACCAGGGGATCGTGGTTCACCGCAAACGGCGTCACCCCATAGGGACCGACGACGACGGTCTCGAAGGCTCTGACCCGATGGACCTCGAGATTCAATCGCTTCCCCACCTCAGGATCCAGCAGGCCGTTCGCGCCGCATTCCCGCCGCAGCCGCCGGGCAGCCACCCGCAGCGGCGCGCCGGAGCCGTAGAGATGGAGGCGCGGCGCGCCGACCACGCCGTACGTCGGGCTCCGGGATAACAGATGCGAGACGTCCAGGTGATCGGCGTGGGCATGGGTCTGCAGGCAGTAACGGACCTCGGTGAGGGGCCGTCCGTGCATCTGGGCGGCCGTCATCACGTCCGGCCCCAGGTCGATCAGGAGGTCGTCGTTGACCAGCAGGGCCGACCGCTTCCGCAGGCTCGGCCTGCCCAGCGCTCGCGCCCTCTGGCAGTTGGCGCAACGACAGAAGGCCTCCGGATAGGCGTTCGCCGCGGTTGTTCCCAGGAACGTGATGCGCATCGTCCCCCTGCCTACCGACGGGGCGGCTCGTCGTACGACAGCCCTGAAATCTGCACCATGAGGCGGTACGTCTGGCCTTGATACGTCGCATACGCAGGCGCCGTCGGATTCCGGCTCAACAGCTCCCAGGCAAATGCCAGGGTCCTTCCCGCCACGTATCTCCCTTCTCCCACCTGGTCCGGCGTCACGCTGGCATCCTCCGGCCACCGCGGCGCCTCGAGATCAACCGACAAGGGATCCACGGTCAGGAACCCTCGGGTGGGCACGTATTCGTGGCCTTCAGCGCCCGCCCCGCTCCGCAGCCACTCCTCCAGCTCGTAGTAGGCATCCGGGGCCCCGCCATGCTCGCTCATCTCCTTCGATCGGCCGGCCAGGTTGACCTGCAGATGCATAGGCGGCATGGAGTGGCCTCCCGGGGTGTAACAGGCGTCCTCCCACTCGAAGAAGCCTACCTCGACAATCCGCTCCAAGAGGGCCTCCAGCTCCGCCGTCGCGAGCCGCCCCCCCATAATCCGTCGGCCTGCCCCTTCCTCGACCACCCACACGATCCGTCCGTCGCCCCATAGCTGGACCTCCGGGACGTAGTACCGGTCGTCGAACGCACCCACCAGTCCCGCTGTCGTGTAGGGAGAGTAGAGCATCACGATCACGGCCGACGGATCCGCGTTCCACTCGACGTCCCGGACCTCCTTCGGCAGCGCGCCACAGGCGGCCACGGACATCGACAGGACGATGAGCAAGAAGACTCTCCACCCAATCATCCTGATGCTCCGCGCTCGACGCCCCCCTCGAAGAACTCGAGCGGCATGTGACCCGTCGTCATCCGGATATCGGGATGGGCTGCCTTGAACGCCCGGAGCCGCGGCGCGTGCGGCCCCACCACGGGCCTGACCAGCCACTGGGGCGCGTCCGTGGTGAACCCGATGGGCACCGCGCCGCCAACGTGGAAATGCCAGCCCACATCCGTCTCAATGGCGACCCCACAGTGGCCGGGGCTGTGGCCGAACAGCTCGACGAGCCACATCTCCGGCTCGAAGGGAAGCCGGGTCGCCGGGAAGTCGAACCACCGCTCGTCGCCCTCGCCGTAGAGCACAACGCCCGGCCGGTGGGCGATGTGACGGCGGACGTAGCCGACGTCGAGCCAGTGGCGCAGAGGGCCGGTGAACGCCTCGAACTCCCGCCGGTGCACGTGGAGCGTGGCGTGCGGGAAATCGGGCAGACCGCCGGCGTGATCGAAGTGCATGTGGGTCAGCACGATGTGCCGGACGTCCTCCGGCCGGTAGCCCAGGCGCGCCACCTGACGCACCGCCGCCTCCTCCGGGTTCATCGGCACCTTCGTGACGACCCGGAAGGCCTGCAGGACGGCCGGCGGCCGGACGTAGTCCTCCTGACCCAGCCCCGTATCGACCAGGACGAGCCCCCGGTCGGTCTCGATCAGGAGGCA
>CAZQXX010000027.1:9069-13155 GCA_964597105.1 uncultured Anaerolineales bacterium | reverse complement strand
GCCGTGATCGTGAGCGTGACGCCGGCGATGACGTTCGCGACCACCAGCACCCACGTCAATCTGCTCTTCAGCTCCTCCCGATCCATCTATTGCACCTCCCATCCTGTGAGACACGAACACCTGGGCGAGCCAGGCTGCACGCTACCCTCAGTAGCTCGACGCCCCCGCCGTGGAAACCGGGCCGTCATAGCATCACACGCCCGACAGCGATCTCACCAGCGCGTGCAGCCCGCGAGCCACCTCGACGAGCTTCTCGCCGTCAATCAACTCCGGCGTGTCTAGAGACGTGTGCGTCACCGTCCGGGTCAGCTCCCCGGCCAGCTCCGCCGTGAAGGCAACCGACGGCACGCCCGCCTGCACGAACATCATATGATCCCCGGCGAACCACGGCTCACCTTCCAGAAGCCCGTCGAAAGCTTCCAGGGCGCACCGTGCTCTCTTCTCGACCTCTGGCGAGCATCCATATAACGAGTACGCGGACCCGCCCCGCCGGTATCCCACGCCGTCGACGTTCACCGCCAGAAGCACCTGATCGAGCTCCTCTCCATATCGGCTCAGGTAATCCATCTCGCCCCCGGCGCTGTAGTGATCCTCGCCGTTGATGGCCAGGATCTCGAGCGTGTGCTCTCCTTCATAATCAGCGAGCATCTCGACCAGAAGAAGCAACACCACGGTGCCGGACGCGTTGTCCACCGCGCCGGGGCTGCCCTCGTAGGCGTCGATGTGAGCCGTCACGACGATTTTCTGGGCCGCCCCCGGATTCCGCCGGGCGACGACGTTCGACGCCGTCGACGGCACTCGCTGCGCCTCGACCCCCAGGCGGAAGCTCTCCCCGACCATCGGCATGAGGGCCTCACCGACCGACTCCCTGCAGAAGACGCTGGGAATATCGAAGTCGCCGTCACCGATCAGAGGGAAGGGGTCGAGGGCACCGGCCAGCTCCGGGTTCTTCCCCGTCGCGGTGACGATCGCCGCCGGGCCCTTCTGCTCCAGAAGGGCGATGATGCGCTGATGACGCTCCGGGTTGTAGAAGACGAAGTTCTTCGGCATCAGCTTCTCCGCGCAGATGGGCCCTCGCATCAGCAGGATCTTCCCCGCGCAGTCGCTGGCCTCCAGCTCCTCCATCGTCGAGACGGCCACCAGGTCACCCGTGACGTCGCATCCCAATGAGTAGGGACTGGCCTGAACGGGGAAGGACGCCCCGTCCCGGACCAGCCAAGACGCGCCTCGGACGTAGTCGAGGCATTGGAACGGCGTCTGGTCAACCGCGAATCCGCACCCGCGGATGACGTCGGCGAAGAAATCCGTTGCCACCCGATTGCCCGCCGAGCCGGTGCGCCTGTTGGGGACCACGGCGCACAGCCTCTCCAGGTACGCCATCGCTTTCCCCGCAAGCTTGTCTGATCCCATCATTCCCCCCGGATCTCCCAGGTCAGCCGGCTTCTTTCAGCTCAGCAGCGATCCCCTCGGCCCAGGATCGAATGGCGTCCCAATCGCGGAAGTCGCCGAGAGGCGCCTTGACCATTTTGATCATCCGCCGCTCGATGAAATTCAGCTCGCTCGAGTCCAGGACCCCGTGGAAGACGGTGACGTCCTGAGGCTCGATCTGATCGACGACCGGCTGCAGGGCCTCGGGCACAAGCGCGCCCTCCACCAGCTCCACCGGGTCGCCCTCCCCCGTGGGGCCGCTGGAGAACAGCCACACCTTCCGCTGTGCCAGGGTGTCCGCGTGTGCCTCCAGGAACTTGACCGCCTCTTTCCGCCACCGACCAACGTAGACGGCGCTTCCCAATACGACCGCCTCATACGCGCCGGGGTCACCCGCGCGGTCCGCCGGGACCACGTCCACGTCCATGCCCCCGTCCCGCAGCACCTGTCCGATCTCCTCGGCGATCTCCGCCGTCCCACCGCGCTTGCTCGCATATGCCACGAGAACACGACTATCCATCTTGTCCCCCTCCTGATATGACTCCCTCCGGATTCCGGGACTGACCGATCCGCCCGGCCCGACCATCGTGTGTTAGCGCCGCTCTGTCTTCACGGCCCGCACGCACAGGAACCCGGGCCTCATGCTCAGCTCCTCGTAGTCGTCCGGCGCGACCTCCTTGAACGCCTCCGTCGGCGTGGGCTCCAGCAGGTGATCCAGCACGAAGCCCGCCTCTGCCAGAGGGTTGATCAACGCCCCAAGCGGACGCTTATACGAGGGCATCTTTATCGGCGTGCCAAACCCTGTCCACTCGTAGTGAACCAGCTCGGTCTCGAAGTAGCTCAATGAGGGATGGAGCATGAACTCGGCGAAGGGATGACCCACGGAGAAGACCAGGTGGCCTCCTGGACGCAACACCCGGTGGAACTCCCCGAACGCACCCGCGAGATCCGCCACGTAGTCGAGTGCCAGCGCGCTCAGCACAACGTCGAAAGTCGCGCCCTCCAGGAAGTCGAGCGGCTGCCCCAGGTCGGCCTGACGCACCTCGGCGCGGCCCTCCAGCCGCACTCGGGCGAACTCGACCATGGCCGGACTGACGTCGATCGCCACCACCTCCGCCCCGTGGTCAACCAGCCACTCGGCGTAGACGCCGGGACCGCATCCGGCGTCCAGGATCCGTCGGCCTTCGACCTCCGGCAGGAGCGACAGGGTGGCGGGGCGCTCGTAGTAGGCATTGTGCGGTTTCGTATCCACGCGCGCCGCGTACGCCTCGGCTAGCTTCTCGTACGCATCCAGAGCAATCGGTTTTCGCTTCATCATGTGCTCCAGCTCTCCTCTCTCCGTCCTCCTCTTTTCTCGTCCTTCTCGTGATCTCCCCGGCTACGCAAAAAAAACAATCGCACCAACGTGACGGCCTCACCCAGATCCCTCTCCAGGCTCCCGTCGATGGCCCGCTTCCGGGCCGCCTCCGCCCAACGCGGGAAGACATCTCGCCGCGCTGCCACGTGGAGCCCGTATAGGGTGGCCAGCGGCCGGTCGAGGGCCGCCTCCCGGGGATCCACGGCGCCATACGCCTCCCCAAAAGCGGCTATCGCGTCGCCGGCGAGCGCGCTCCGTACGTTCCGCACGTCGCTGACCCGCATCCCCAGCCCGAGGAGATGGTAGTCGAAGACAACGGCCTCCGGCTCCCCCTCGGGCCCCCGCAACAGAGCGAGGTTCGTCCAGTAGAAGTCGTTGTAGTTCAGCGTGAGGCTCAGCCGCTCCACCGCCGCTTTGAGCAGGTCGATGTGATCCGCGACGAGCTTCCAGACGGGGAGCCCGGTCAGGCCGAGGGCCCGCCCCGTCTCCAGAATCGTCTCGGGGGTCAGATCCTCCGTCTCCCGGCTCAGGAAATCGGGACGGTCTGCCCCTCGGAGGAACTTCTCGCCGGCGTCGTGGAACACCCGGTACCAGCGCGCCACCGCCCGGCCCACCTCTGCGCGCGCCACGTCGTCCTCGTCGGCCAGGCGCCACCGTTCGCTCGTCCCCAGATCCTCCAGCAGCAGCGCCTGATCGGTGCTACCGTAGAGGGGCAGCGTCGGCACGCCCAGCTTCCGCAGCAGGCGGTAGCCTTCGACCTCAACCCGACCCTCGCTTCCGGGCATCCATTTGAGAACGTAGGAGCCCCCGGCGGTCACCAGCCGCCAGACGCCGTGGCCGTGCCGTTCAGAGATGGTCTCGACGCGCTCAATAGCCGCCGGGTCGAGGCCGAGCTCGTGGATAATCCGTCGCAGATCAGGATTCACGGTCATCATCTTAATCAGAGACTTCGGGAGTCTACGGGATGGTCTGGGTGGATAGACTGCTCACGACTTCACAGAAGCTCGCTAGTGACATAGCCCTGGAAGACCCCCGAAGTCCGCAGCACTCAGTCCTCCCCGGGCAGACTACTCGCCGCCGTCACCCTCCTTCTCGCATATCTCATCCAGCGTCCGGCCGGTCTTGACCGACGCCGGCTCGGTCGAGGTGGGATTCCGCCGCGCGTCGGCCTCGTCGTCGTTCATCTTGATCAGCAGCCACCGCGGGTCATCCCCCTTGCCCGTCCGGATGAGCGCGTAACCACCGGATATCTTCTCGCCCTCCAGCCAGATGGTCGCGTGGCCCTCCTCAAGCTGCTGGGA
>CAZQXX010000027.1:0-8969 GCA_964597105.1 uncultured Anaerolineales bacterium | reverse complement strand
ATGCGGAAGTCGTAGTGGAGACTCGACGCGGCGTGCTTCTGGACGACGAAGATCGGCCGCTCCTCCGCCCAGTCGAAGGTCACCTCCCCCTCCCCCGGCTCGGGCGTCTTCCGGAAATCCCGCTTCTCCGTGTACCTGGCCAGCTTCTCTTCCGAATCGGACATAGCCCCTCCTCCCCCTTTCTCTGGTATACCTGGCGCCCAGGGTCACCGGTGACGCCCCCAGACGATGGCCGCGCCTCCCCAACCCGCCCCCGCCTCGGCCCATGTGCTTCCATTGTATCATCCTTTCCGCCACCGGGAAACACCGCACGCCCTCTCTCAGGGGCTTATCATTGTCGGGCACGTGAAGGTGACCGGCACTCAAGCATATCCGCGCCAAGTGAAGAATGACCTCTGCCGCGCCCTTCCGCCATCTCGAGAGCGCCCCGTGCAAGTGCCGGTCACCTTGAGCATGACTCGGCCGTGGCCCTCTTGACAAAATCGCAAGGCGGCGTAAGCTATGGGAGCAGCACGGTTGAACGATCGTGACCCGGTCACCGCGCGTTCGACCCCGGCCCCTCCCTGCCCAAGCGGCGGAGGCGGTTACCTCCGTGTCCAAGACATGACGTGTCATCGAACAATAAGGAGAAACCCATGCGCTCACGACGGTTACGTTACCTGCCCCTCGCCCTTGTGGTACTGATGGCTCTGGCTTGCAGCGCCCTCGGCAGAGGACAACCGACCCCGACACCCGAAGAGATGGACACCACTCCCACCGCGCCCCTGGAGGCCGGGACCGAACCACCGGCCACCGAGCCGTCTTCGAGCCCACCGTCCCCCACCTCTCCGGCGGAGGACCTCGACGAGACGCCGACGCCCGAATCGGACGAGTGCACCCTCGATGCCGGCTGGGTCGCCGACGTGACCGTCCCCGATGACACCGAGTTTGAGCCGGACGAGGCCTTCGTCAAGACGTGGCGCATCCGGAACAAGGGCACCTGCGACTGGGAAAGCGGAACCGAGGCGGTCTTCATCTCTGGCGACCAGATGGGCGCCCCCGACTCCGTCGCCGTGGGCACCCTGGCCGCCGGCTCCACCGTCGACATCAGCGTCGACATGGAGGCCCCCTCGGAGCCCGGCACCTATAGGAGCAACTGGCAGATGCAGGCGCCCGACGACACCCGCTTCGGATCTGTCTTCTACGTCCGGATCGTGGTCCCGGAGCCGACCCCGACCGAGGAGCCCACCGAGACCCCCACGGAGGAGCCGGAGGGGAGCGCCGATCTGGTCGTCGGGGAGCTGAGCGTGGATACCGACGACCCGCGCCAGGGCATTCCCATGAACATCGTGGCCACGCTGCGCAACCAGGGAGACGCCGCCGCCGAGGACGTCCGTTGGGCGTGGCGCGTCTGCATCCACGAGGGATGTGAATTCACCGATGCCCCCGGAACGTTCACCCTCGATCCCGGCGAGGAGGTCACGGCCGAGCTGCCGTACACCTTCAGCGGTTTCGCCAACTACACCACCGAGGCCTGGGTCGATCCGGACGACGTCGTAGAAGAGAGCGACGAGGATAACAACACCCGCCAGCTGGAGATATCCGTGCGTGCCAACCCGGAGACCTCGGAGACGCTCTCGGTGGCCGCCTCGCGCAGCGGCTCTCTGAGCTCGGGTGGACGAAGCACGACCATACAGGCCGGGATCGCGCCGGCGGGCAATGGTATCCGCGCCTACATCGACTTCGACCTGGCCCAGCTCGATGGCCTCAGCGAGGAGTCCGTCATCACCAGCGCCCGGCTGGACGTCTCGGACTTCTCGGGCGACTGCTTCGAGTTCCTCCACCCCCTGAGGATCCAGGAGGTGAGCTACGGCGCCCAGCTCGACTATCCGGCCGATTATGAGGCTGAGGGATCCCACACCTTCGCCAGCGCCAGCTCGACCGCCGGCATCAGCTCGCCCATCGGCATTGCCGACTATCTCCAGGACTTCGTGACGAGTAACGGCGCGGCCCACCTCCAGATCCGGATGCACTACGACGGCGATGACGCCGGCAGCTCGTTCGCCTGTCTGACCGAGTGGACCAACCCCACCCTGGTCGTCGTCTACCGTCCGTAGCGCCAGCGAGAGACGCGGGGAGCGGGCGACCGGACATCCGGTCACCCGCTCCTTTGCTCACTCACCAGGGGGATCCGTGCCCGGGGAAACCGAGGGCCCGTCCTCGCCGACCTCGGCTTAACCCCGTCTGCTGCCTTCCTCCGCTCTGCTACGCCTGGACCCCCGGGTGCGCCGGGCTGACCAGGAGCCGGCCCAGGCCGGCGCCCCACTCCCGGATGGCGGTCCAGTCCCGGAAGTCCCCCTCCGGCGCCTTGATCGTCCGCATCATCAAGCCCATGGGAAATGTAAACTCACTGTAGTCCATCGCGCCGGCAAAGAGCCCCACGTCGACGGGTGCCACGACGTCCCGCACCGGGTCGAGACAGGCGCTTGCCTCGGCCCGTGCCCTCTCCGTGTCCTCCCGCATCGTCAGACAGACGGCGAAATAGGCCACCGGTATCTGCGCCAAATCCTCCTCGTGCTCCGTCACGAAATCGACGGCCTCGGGCAGCCACTTGCTGCCCCGGATGGCGCTGCCGACGACCACGGCATCGTATCCCGCCAGGTCGTCCAGCCCGGCGACGGGCCGCACGTCCGCCACACAGCCCCCTGCGCTCCCCAGTGCCCAACCGATCTCCGCGGCCACCTCAGCCGTGGTCCCCTTCCGCGTCGCATACGCGACTAGGATCCTCATGTCGTCGCCTCCTCAGATTGCCGCCTGGTCGTCACGATCAAGGCGATCAACGCGACCTCCAGAAGAATCTGGGCCACCTTCGTCGCCACGCCCGCCGTGCTGAACAAGACGGCAGGCCTGCCCGCGTGGGCGGCGAAGAAGAACACGATCGCCAGCGCGTTGATGACCGCGCCCACGATCCACAGCCACCGCTTCCGCGCCAGGATCAGGAATCCGCCGATGGCGTAGCCCAGGCCGGCGATGATCGGGATGGCCGCCGGGGCCTCCTCAGCCGGAAGGTCTCCCGGCGCCAGGACGCCGGCGCCCAGGAGGAAATAGAAGAGAGCGGCTATCAAAGCAAGAACCACGGAAATTCCCAGGCGAATCGTCATCATCCCTCCTCCACCAATGCGGCGAGCCGCGACCCAATCAGTCGACTGTCTATCGACCGCCCATAGCCTACAACACGGACTCCACGGATGCACCGGGCATCCGGGGAGTCTTGACCCTGGACGGGTGGCGAGTCTCTTGCCTGGTCATCAGACCAGGACCCGCCTGGCACACTCGCTCAGCGGGGCCTCGCCAAGCGAAAACGGACGAAGCGCGCTGTCCACTACGTGTCCTCTGCCCGGCCGAGAGCGCTGTAGCTCGCCAACGTGAGTATGAGCAACACGCCGAACATGGCCACCAGCGGCCACTGGCCGGACTGGACGAAGTAGCCGGGGCTCACCAGGACCGTGTAGGTGAGCATCCCCAACGCGGCAAAGGCCGCCTCCCGGGCCCACGGCGTCCGCCGGAGAAGCGCAACCCCGGAGACGATCAGGGCTATCGCCGTGACCCCCTCGCCCAAGAGGTGGAAGGCGATGCGAAACGGCTCGGTCTGCAACTCCGGAACCTGCCCGGCGGCCAGGAAGAAGCTCCACTGCCCGATCATAAGGGCACCCACCACGATAGTGTACCAGGCGACAAATCTCATCAGACTCTCTCCCATTCCCCTGCGGACTGGACCCTAGCCGTAGTGATTCTCAAGAAACCGTCGGATCCGGTCAGCCACCTGGGCAATCTCGGCTTCATCCCCCCGCGGTGCCTCAGGCCATTCGTCCACCTTCGGTCCCCAATACATCCGCGGCGCCCCCGGATACCTCCCGATGACGTGGACGTGAACGTGAGGAACACCGTCCCCGATCACGAAGGCGTAGACGTGCTCCACCCCCTCTGTCTTCATCAGCGCGCGAGCCAGCCTGCTCGTGTACAGGCCAATAGCCTGAGCCTCCTCCTCGGTGAGATCCCCCAATTCAGGGGCGTGACGCTTTGGCTCCACGAACAGGTGCCCCAAGGTAGTGGTCTTCCTCATCTCCCCACAGCTGAGCGTGGGAGACGGCAATCAGATCATCCTCGTAGATCAGCCCACCCGGGACGGAGACATCACCGCGATGCTTGCGGCACACGAAGCATCCATCAGCTAAGGTTTCGCTCATTCCCCCTGCTCTCCCCCGACCCACGCTGCCAGCTTCCCGGCGTCAGCCAGGAGCCTGACGATGTTCGGCATGCTGTCGAACTGGCGCATGCACAGCTCGTACTCCTCCTTCGTCACCGGGTCGCCCTCCGGCCGGCAGAAGATCAAGAGCCCCTCACGGCTGCCCAAGAGGTGCCCGACTTCCTTGCACACGAAATCGTCGCACAGGGCGCAGTTCTCCACGCCCCGCTCTATGGCACACGGCCTCGCCTGGCACTCGGTGTCCGCCAGGCGACTGTCACTCAGGCACCCGTCGCAGTGGACGTTGTCCGCCGTGTACTGCTGGTGGCCGAATATGCGCCGCCACCCGTCGACCAGTCGCTGCCTGACCGCCGGATCGTCGGATCTCGCCGCACACAGATGGCAGTTGTACCCACAGTAGCCGATCATCTCGTCTGTCATCGCACCATCATACTATTCGTTCACCTACGCGACGTGAATACACTGACCGGCGACCCCAGCGGGCGATCTCCGCCGAAGCCGGAGCCGCCCTACGGGACCAGTCCCCTCAGCGTCTCGTGCCGGAGACCAGCGGCCTCTTGAACTGGATCACACGCTCCACTTCTTCGTACCCCAGCGCGAGATGGGCCCGCCAGCTGGCGTCGTTGTCGATCAGGCAGTCGGAGGCCATCTC
Organism: uncultured Anaerolineales bacterium; assembly: GCA_964597105.1. Taxonomy (GTDB): domain Bacteria; phylum Chloroflexota; class Anaerolineae; order B4-G1; family B4-G1; genus SKLM01. The sequence continues at coordinate 4,071 of CAZQXX010000027.1, read as the reverse complement.
GCGGCAGCCCTTGCCCCGTGCCCAGTCCTCGGCCGCACGGACCAGCTGCCCGCCGATCCCCTGCCGCCGCGCGTCGGGATCGACGTACCACCCCTCCACGTACCCCACGGGCCTACTCTCACACCCCTCGGCGAAGGGCCGAAGCGAGGTCTCCACGAACCCGCACAACCCCGCTCCCTCCCGGACGGCCACGAACGTGGCCAGCGCCCCTTCCTCCCGCCCGTAGTCCATCATCTCCGAGAGGTGCTCCTCGCGCGGGCAGTCGGGCCAGAGGGCGCGCCGCATGCGCAGCCACTCCTCCCGGTCCCCGGGTTCAACACGCCGGATCGTTGTCCCCACCTAATCCTCCCGTTCTGCTCTGGCGGACGACGGCTGCGGAGCCGTCACCGCAGCTGCGGCCCTGGGGCCACCCTCGCACCCCGGTCTTCCCCCTCACATCCGGGCGATGATCTCGCTACGCCTGAACGTCCGGATGCCGAACCAGAGGATCGCCGCGTCGACGGCCCACAGGAAAAGGCCCATCAGCAGCACCGCCACCACGTTCAAATACAACACCCCCGCGATCTGTCCGAAGACCAGCAACAACACCGGGATCACGGTGAGCCCGCTCAGCTGGTAGGCGTCCTGGAAGGTGCTCACCTTCGACGAGATCAGGATGATCACCCCCAGCCCCACGCCGGCGGCGGCCGGGGCAAGCCACAGCACCAGCGCCACCCACATCGCATTGGGGAAGAAGATCCCACCCATTACCCGCCAGCCGCTGGCGTTGACCACCACCGCGTAGAGCACGAAGGCACCCAGCCCAACCAGAAACGCCGGAATCCACGAGGCGAGCAGCTTTCCCAGGAAGAGCTCGGTGTCCGTGGTCGGCGTGTGGAGCAGGGCCTCCAGCGTCTTCCGCTCCTTCTCCCCCACGAAGCTCCCCGCCGCGATGGTGCTGGCCACCATGATGGGGACGATGAGGAACATGGGGGCGAAGAGATGCTCAAGCAGCACCACGACCAGGATCTGCGCGTCGTCGTATCCGGCGAACGTGCGACGCATCGGCTCGGGCATCATCTCCAGGAACTGGGCCAGATCCTCGGCCTCGCCGGCGGCGGCCATCTGCGGGGCGAAGAATCCGACCGCAGCCGGAAGCGCCACGATGAAGATCAGCGGGACGATGACCATGGGCAGCATGACCGCCTTGCTCCGCGTCACGACCTTGAGATCGCGCAGCGCCAGCGTCCGAATGCTCCGCCAGTGGAAGGCGGGACCCTTGCGAGACTCTCCAGAATGGCTCATCGGGCCACCTCCCTGTCAGCTCCTCCGTCCAGCGCGGCTCCCTCGTGGAGGGCGCGCCCCTCATGGAGGGCGAAGTAGACGTCCTCGAGTGTCGGCTCCTGCGGCGCCACCCGGTAGAGGCGCCGCCCGGCGGCGACCAGCGCACCGACCAGGTCGGGGATGGCATCGCGCCGGGGGACCCACAGCGAAAGGGTGCGCGCCTCGGCCTCCCAGGCGACGTCGCGGGCCTCGGGCGGCAAGGAGACGGTGGTCGGATCCCAGGCGTCCAGCTCCACCTCCAGACGCACCCCCTGCCACAGCTCCCGCGCCAGCTCCTCCGGCGTCCCGACGGCCACCAGCCGCCCGTGCTCCATCACGGCGACCCGGTGACACAGCTTCTGGGCCTCCATCAGGTTGTGCGTGCAGAGGAAGATCGTGTGCCCTCCGCCGCGGCTCAAGCGCGTGATCAGGTCTTGGACGTCCCGGCTCGCCACCGGATCGAGCCCCGCCGTCGGCTCGTCGAGGAAGATCAAGGGCGGGTTGTGGAGGAGCGTCCGCGCCAGGGCCAGCCGCTGCTTCATCCCCCGGCTGTAGCCGCCCACCATCTCCGTGGCCCGGTCCTCCAGCTCAAACGCCTCGAGCAACTCCCTCACCCGGCCCTCGATGGCCGCCTCCGCCACCCCATACAGGCGCGCGTAGATGGTGAGGTTCTCCCACGCGCTCAGCTTCTCGTCCAGCGAGGGCGTCTCCGTCAGCACTCCCGTCTGCCGGCGCATGGTCGCGCCGTCCCCCACCGGATCGTAGCCCAGCACGCGCATGCGCCCCGCCGTCGGCGCCAGCACGCCGTTCAGGAGCCGCACGGTCGTCGTCTTCCCGGCGCCGTTGTGGCCCAGGAAGCCGAAGACCTCGCCGCGGCGCACCTGGAGCGTCAGTTGGTCCACCGCGACCGTGCCCTCGCCCTGCTCCGGGTCGCCGAAGACGCGGCCCAACTCCTCCGTACGAATCACGACGTCGTCAGGCATATGAATCTTCATAAAGACTCCAATGTCGATCGTCGCTGGACCCGAGATCATCAGTCCTGGTCAAGCCGCTGCCACACGATCACGGGCCCGTCCTCCTCGTCCACACGCCGTCCCGTACGCTCGAATCCCGCCTTCTCGAGCACGCGAATAGACCCCACATTGTCCCTGCGGCATTCGGCAGTGACCCGGTCGACCGCGGTTTGAGCCAGCGCCCACTGTGTGAGCGCCGTCACCATCTCCGTCGCATATCCGCGGTTCTGATAGCTGGGGTTGATGCCGTAGCCAATCTCAACGACGCCATCAGCGGGCAGGCCCTTGAATCCCACGTGCCCAACCGCCACGCGTTCCCTTTGCTCAATGACGATGCCACCCCACGGGATACTCTCTTCCCGACACCGATACTGCTCAATCATCGCAGGAAAGAGCTCGAGCGCCTCACCCGGCCATTCCGCGGGGAACGTCACCTGCATCGGGCCGCCGGGAAGCTCGACAGTTGCGACGAACGTGTCCCGTTCCAGCCGCGCCTGCAGCACCTCCAGCGGGGTCTGCACCAGGATGAGCCGCTCTGTCTCTAGGGTGAACACAGCCGCCAACCCTTCGATTCCCCCCATCCCGGATCTAGCTCAAGCCGTCAAACCGCATAGCACGACCTTTCGCGACCACCACACATACCCGTCTACAATACCGCGATTCACTCCCGTACGCCACCGGGCGTGGGAGATGGAAACGGCCCGAGCACTGTGAACGGTACTGCTTCGCCCGGCAATCCAACTCGGCTCAAGATCAGCTGTGCGTCGGCCTCAGCCAACCGTAGCGTATCGCCCTCCTGTGTCACTGTGTAGACGCCCGTACACGGGTCTTCGTAACGCCATCCTCCGATGAAAGCAATCTGTTCCTCGCCCCGAGCGCATACTCAGCCGTTTTGTTGAGCCTCAACTCCGTCCTCCCCTGAGGTCAGCCACTCCCCACGCGAGATTCCGAACTCGACCCGTTCCAAAGGTTCACCACGAACCGAGTACTCAGCACGGTGCGGCGTGCGGGCAACCTCCCTGAGGCCGCTCTTCTCCGCGCAGCGCATCATCCGCCCGTTGCCCGACCAGGTGGCCGCCCTGATGTCCTCGAGCGCCATCTCCCTGAATAGATGGTCGATCAGCAGGCTCAGGGCCTCCGTCCCGTACCCCCTGCCCCACGTCTGCTCTTCCGGCAGGCAGATCCCGACGTAGGCTCTCTTAGCCTGCTCGTCCAGATCGTAGTAGTTGACCCAGCCGATGTGTCGACCGTCGACCGTGTCGACGTGCCAGCCGCGGGTGTCGGGATACAGCTCTCCAGGGCGCTTCCGGCGTTCTTGACGTCGCCTCTCAAATGCCTCTCGGCTAATCCTCTCGAACGGCTTATCAGGCTGATCGTAGTACTGTCATTCCTCCATGTTCAGCCAGCGGAAGAAGTCCTCGGCGTCGCCTTCCCGCCGCTCATCCCGGAGCACGATGCGCGTCCCGCGTATCCTCATCCATCCTCCCGTAAGCATTTTCTGTGGTGCAACACTGTCGGCATTCGTCGCTTCCACAACGGCATTCCAGCTCCCAGAATCCTCGCCCGGCAAGCTGATCTACCGCAACGGCGTGTAGTCGTGCGTCAATTCCTCTCCCCCCGCGATTAGCCACCGTTTTCAGTCTGATACGGCCGGCACCGACATATCCGACCGCCACATCTTGTAGGCCACGCGGGCATACCGCTCGTGAGCCGCATGCCAACCCTGCACCTCATCGATGGACCAGTACCGCAGGTC
>CAZQXX010000026.1:7569-22645 GCA_964597105.1 uncultured Anaerolineales bacterium | reverse complement strand
ATGATGAAGAGCCCGGTCGAGCGAATCTGCTCCACTTCAGTGCGCTCCATCCGTTGCCGTCCAAGGCCACGGCCGCGCTGAAGCGGGCGAATCGGTCCATTGTCGTGGAAGGCAACGTGACCGGTCAGTTGGAAACGTTGATCCGCGCGCGCACCGGAATCTCGGTGGACGGATCGATTCGGAAGTACGATGGTCGGGCTTTCAGTCCCGAGTACATCGTGGCTCATCTGTCGGAGGTGTGAGAAGATGGTATCCCTTAAGGACTTCAACGTAGATACATTGCCCACGTGGTGCCCGGGCTGTGGCAACTTCGCTATTCTCAGTGCGATCAAGATGGCTCTGGCAGAGCGGGATCTGGCCCCTCACGAGGTCTTCTTTGCCACTGGCGTCGGGTGCGGAAGCAAGCTCCCGCACTACATGCGGAGCACCGGCTTCCATGGGTTGCACGGGCGCACCCTGGCTCTGGCGGCCGGGGCTCGGCTTGCCAATCACGGCTTGCCCCTGATCGCTGTCCACGGAGATGGCGATAGCTTCAACGAGGGCATGAATCACTTCATTCAGACCGTACGCCGAAACATCAACCTCGTTGACATTGTGCAGGACAATCGCATCTACGGGTTGACGAAGGGACAGTATTCGCCCACCAGCGAGAAGGGGAAGCGATCCCCCACATCGCCAGCGGGATCCATCGAGCGACCCATAAACCCGCCCGCGCTGGCTATGACGGTTGGGGCCACCTTCGTCTCCCGGGGCTACTCCGGTGAGCTCCAGCACCTGGCATGGCTCATCGGACAGGCTCTGGATCATCCTGGATATGCCTTGGTAGACGTGTTACAGCCCTGCGTCACGTGGAACCGCTCTTACGCGTATGCCTACTACAAGGAGCGCGTCTACAAACTCCAGGAGGAAGAGGGATACGATGTCGCCGATAGCGCAGCAGCCTGGGAGAAGGCAAACGAGTGGGGAGAGCGAATCCCCATAGGCATCTTCTACAGGGATGAGTCAGTGCCCAGCTACGAGGAGCAGGTGCCAGCCCTTCAGGCCGGCCCGCTGGTGCAACAACCGTTGAAGACGTTGACCAACGAGCAGATAGACGCACTGCGAGCCGAGATCAAATAGCCTGAAGCGGCGGTCGAGAGATGCCCTTGGAGTGTGTTGCTGAACCATCATCCCGCAGAACCGAGCAGGAAGGAGGATAGTGATGCCCAGAGAAGTCATCGATCTTCCGTACCAGGTGGAGTATCTGTCTGTCCTGGACGAAGATGGGAACCTGAAGGACGAGGATCTCGAACCGGATATTCCGGACGACCACCTGCTCCGTATGCACCGAACGATGCTCCTGGCGCGGCGCTTCGACGAGCGGATGCTCCAGCTTCAGCGCCAGGGCCGTATAGGCACCTTCGCCCCGGTGAAGGGTCAGGAGGCAGCCCAGATAGGGATTGTGGCGGCGCTCCGGGATTCCGACTGGATGGTGCCGTCCTTCCGCGAGCAGGCAGCGTCGCTCTGGCGCGGTCAGTCGATGGTAAGCTTCTTGCTTGTCTACGGAGGCTTCTACCAGGGGAACGAACTCCCTGAGGACACGCGCAACCTGCCGGTCGCGGTTCCCGTGGGCACGCAGCCTCTACACGCCGTTGGCCTCTCCTACGCGATCAAGTACCGCGGAAAAGACGACGTGGTGGCCACGTTCTTCGGCGACGGTGCGACGTCCGAGGGTGATTTCCACGAAGCGATGAACTTCGCCGGTGTGTTTCAGACCCCGACGATCTTTGTCTGTCAGAACAACCAGTGGGCGATCTCGCTCCCGCGACATCGCCAGACGAACGCGACCACCCTGGCTCAGAAAGCGCTGGCCTATGGCATGCCCGGTCGGCAGGTGGATGGGAATGACATCCTGGCCGTCTATGCTGCGGCGGAAGAGGCCGCCGAACAGGCCCGTTCGGGCGGGGGACCGACGATGATCGAGTGCGTCACCTATCGGCTGTCGATGCATACCACCGCCGACGATCCGGGCCGCTACCGCAGTGAGGAAGAGGTCGAGACGTGGACGAAACGCGAACCGATCGCTCGCTTCCAGACCTACTTGAAGCAGAAGGATCTTCTCTCGGACGAGGACGTTGAGGAACTCGAGGAGGGGATCAAGGCCGAAATCCAGGACGCCGTCGACGAGGCCGAACAGCAGATGAAGGAGCTTCGTGGTCAGGAGCTCACGATGTTCGAGCATATGTACGCCGAGATGCCGCCCTACCTGCAGGAGCAGAGGGACGAGCTGGCGGCAGAGCTGGAGGCGAAGGAGGGAAGCGATGCCTAAGATGACGATGGTCGACGCCCTAAACACGGCTCTTCATCAGGAGATGGAACGGGATGACAGCGTTATCGTGCTCGGTGAGGACGTGGGCGTTGACGGCGGAGTGTTCCGCGTTACGCAGGGGCTTCTCGACGAGTTCGGCGAGGAACGCGTCATCGATACGCCGCTTGCGGAGGCCGGTATCGTCGGTATGTCGATCGGCATGGCCATCTACGGATTGAGGCCTGTCTGCGAGATTCAGTTCTCTGGCTTCAGCTACCTGGCTTTCCAGCAACTGGAGGCTCATGCCGCGCGCATGCGGTGGCGCTCCCGCGGAGCCTATACCGTGCCTATGGTGCTGCGCACGCCATATAGTGGCGGAGTCCGCGCGCTGGAGCACCACTCGGAGAGTCGTGAGGCCTACTGGGCCCACACGCCCGGTCTGAAGATGGTGATTCCGTCCGGCCCGCGGAATGCCCGCGCTCTGCTGCTCAGCGCCATCCGGGATCCTGATCCGGTGGTATTCTACGAGCCTAAGGCGGTGTACCGTGCCTTCCGCGAGGAGGTGCCGGAGGAGGAAGAGACCTGGCCGATTGGCAAGGCCCAGATTGTGCGTGAGGGGGAGGACATCACGTTGATCTCATACGGCGCGATGATGCGTCCAACGTTGGAGGCGGCCGAGAAGCTAGAGGAGGAAGACGGCGTCGAGGCGGAGGTGATCGATATCCTGACCATCGCTCCTCTCGACCACGAGACGTTCTCCGAGTCCGTGAAGAAGACGGGGCGAGCCGTCATCGTCAACGAAGCTCCGCGTAGCTTCGGTCCTGCCGCAGAGATCATGGCGCGACTGACGGAGAAGTCGTTCTGGTACCTCGAGGCGCCGATCCGCCGTGTAACCGGCTACGACATCGTGATCCCGCTGTTCGCATACGAGAAGGCCTACCTGCCGAGCGCCGAACGCGTGCTCCGCGCGGCACGAGAGACCTTGGAGACTCCGGCGTAGAGGGTTGGTCTTGGCTGGCGGCTGCGCCCCGCCGCAGCAATCGCGGGTGCGGCTTCCGGACATCCCGTCGAATCGGCTGTAAGAGTAAGGAGACTGCTACAACATGGCTCGAACATTTGACCTTCCGGATTTAGGAGAGGGTATCCACGAGGGGGAGATCATCGAGATTCTGGTCTCTATCGGGGATCAGGTCGAGGAGGGCGACGACATCCTTGTGGTCGAGACGGACAAAGCCGCAGTGGAGATTCCATCCCCGTACACCGGTGAGGTCACCGGGATCGAGGTGGAAACGGGTGACATCGTCCACGTCGGCGATACGCTCATCCGGTTTAGCGGCGGCGAAGAACCAGAAGAGGCAGAAGGAGCGGAGCCGGCAGAAGCACCGGAAGAAGTCGCCGAAGAGGAGTCAGAGGAGGCCGCGAAGGAGGTGACAGAGCCCCCCGAGGGCGCTCCAGAGCGTGAAGGGCCTGTCCCCGCCTCACCATCGACGCGCCGCCTGGCCCGTGAGCTCGGGATTGACCTTCGAGATGTGCCGCCCAGCGGCCCAGCTGGTCGGGTGACCTCTGAGGACGTCCGTGCTTTCGCCGAAGAGGCAGAAGAGGAAGAGATCGAGGAAGAAGCGCCTGCCCCTCGGGAGGAGGTGCCCGAGCGGGTGCCGACCGAGTTGCCCGACGTCATCCCCCAGGGCAGGATCCCCTCGCTTCCGGACTTCACCCGCTGGGGGGAGGTGGAGCGGGTGGCCCTCCGTTCCGTACGTCGATCAACGGCCAAACAGATGGCGCTGTCCTGGTCTCAGATCCCACACGTCAACCATCAGGACAAGGCGGATATCACCGAGTTGGAGCGTTTCCGACGGAAGCACAAGGAGCGGATTGAGGAGAAAGGCGGAAACCTCACGCCCACTATCTTTGCTATGAAGGCCGCTGTCGCCGCGCTCAAGGAGCATCCGCGCTTCAACGCCAGCCTCGACCCTGAGCAGGGGGAGATCGTCTTGAAGCACTACTATCACATCGGGATCGCCGTGGACACTGATCGAGGGTTGCTGGTCCCCGTCGTCCGAGATGTCGATCGGAAGAGCATTGCTCAGCTCTCAGTTGAGCTGTCCGAGCTGGCCGAGCGCACGCGCTCTGGTGACGTATCGCTGGATGAGTTGCAGGGTGGCACCTTCACCATCACTAACATCGGTTTCCTCGGTGGGACAGCGTTCTCTCCGATCATCAACTTCCCTGAGGTAGCCATCCTGGGAATGGCTCGAGCGCGTTGGGAACCGGTCCTGCGGCGCAACGAAGAGGGGGAGTTTGAGACGGAACCTCGCTACATGCTGCCCCTGATGCTTGCCTTCGACCATCGGGTGGTCGATGGTGCCGACGCGGCGCGCTTCATGGGGGTCGTAAAGGATGCGCTGGAGACCCCGGACAACCTGTTGTTGATGATGTAGCTCGGGGTGAGTTTCTGTTGCAATGTTTGCGGATGAGGCAGGTCCGTTGAGGAGGGAGTAGCTGATGGTTATGGGAGAGCAGACGCTGGAGACCGATGTCGCCGTCATCGGCGGCGGTCCTGGCGGCTACGCTGCGGCGTTTCGGGCGGCTGACCTGGGGCTTGAGGTGGCGCTGATCAACCAGGAAGAACGGTTGGGCGGGGTCTGCTTGCTGCGCGGTTGCATTCCAAGCAAGACACTTCTTGAGGTGGCCAGGCTGATCTATGATGTACGCAAGGCGCGAGGCTGGGGCTTGGACTACGGCGAGCTCGACCTCGACGTGGACGCCCTGCGGGAGCGCAAGAATCTGGTGATCGATCGACTTGTGAATGGGCTGCAGACGCTCTCAAAACAGCGGGACGTGCAGTTGATCCATGGCCGCGCGGTGTTCGAGGGGTCGGATCAAGTCCGAGTTCAGGGAGAGGCCGGGGTTGCGCATGTGAAGTACGACTACGCTATCCTGGCCAGCGGCTCCACGCCGATCTCTCTGCCTGGTACTGAGTTCGGCGAGGGCAGTCGGATCATGAGCTCCAAGGAAGCGTTGGCTCTCCCTGAGATCCCTGAGACCCTGCTCGTCGTGGGCGCTGGGTACATCGGTGCGGAGCTTGGATCGGCCTATGCCATGATGGGCAGCCAGGTTACGATGGTGGAGATGACGGATGAGATCCTCCCCGGCGTCGATCGGGAACTGGTGAAGCCTCTGGCGCGCCGGTTTAGGCAGGTGTATGATGCGATCCATTTGGATACCACCGTCGAGTCACTGGAGGAAGACGAGGATGGAGTGACCGTCACGTTGGCAGGCGACGTCGAAGAGCCTGAGCAGACCTTCGATCGCGTTCTCGTCGCTATCGGACGGCGTCCGAACGCCCAGGAGATCGGGTTGGATAAAACGGACGTCCAGGTGGACGAGGACGGTTTCGTCATCGTGGATGAGGAGCGGCGAACCGACGATGAGCGTATCTTCGCTGTTGGTGACGTGGCGGGTCCTCCTCTATTGGCGCATAAGGCGATGCACGAGGGCAAAACCGCGGCCGACGTCATTGCCGGGGAGCCTGCGGCATACGATGTGCGCTGCATGCCCGCTGTAGTCTACACGGATCCCGAGATTGCATGGTGTGGTCTCACCGAGGCGGAGGCTGCCGAGCAAGGGCGTGAGGTCGCGATTGGCAAATTCCCATGGACGGCCTCTGGACGAGCACTAACCATGGGCGAGACCTCGGGCTTGACGAAGCTCGTGTTCGATGCTGAGACACAGCGACTACTGGGGGTGGGTATCGTGGGCCGCGATGCGGAGAACATAATCGCCGAGGGCGCCTTGGCTGTCGAGATGGGAGCTGTAGCGCAGGACCTGGCGCTGACTGTCCACCCGCATCCTACCCTTTCTGAGACGCAGGCCGAAGCCGCCGAGGCCTACCTGGGTCTCGCAACGCATATTAAGTCGCGGCGCGAGTGAGTGGCAAAACTGACGCGCCACCATGCGTCAGGAAAGTGACTAGAGAGGAGGTACGGAAGTGAGCCCAACACAGATCGTCGAGGTGGCTTGCGAGTGCCCGTATGTGGAGTGTGAGCAATACTACTCGTATTCCCGAGGCATACTCCAGCGGACCTACATCTGTCATCACCCGGAGAACGCTGGCTGTCTGTGCGTATTGAACGCAGCTGAAGTCGCTGAGTGCGAGCTATGCCCGAGGGACGAAGAGGAAGAGACGAAGACTGTCCACATCGAGATCAAGAGAGAGTAGCTGCTAGAGACGGATGCGTCGGTGGTCAGCTCCGCTATCTGCAGGGGGAGCTGACCTACCGTGACATCCGTCATCCACAATATGCTGTCCCACCGGTTGGAAGTGCGTCCTTGCCTGGCTAAGAAAGGGCCGTTCGGATCCATTTGAGTTCCCCTCAGTAGAATGGCGAGGGCGTCCTCTCGAACGGATCCTTGGTGCCTGGCATGAAAGGAGGGTTTCGAGTGGTTCAGGACATCAAAATTACCTACGCCACGCTGTCAGAGGCAGCTGATGATGAACAGTTGCAGGCGGCTTTCGACCAGTCTTTGGATCGGGTCAAGAGTGGCTGGCTGGGTGCTGAGGTACCCTTATTCATCAACGGTGAGGAATCCGTAACGGGCGAAACCTTTGACGCCTTCAGTCCCTTTGACACTGATCTCCACCTGTGTGTTGCGCAGCGAGGGGATCGACATCACGCACAAGCCGCTGTCGAAGCGGCTGCTACGGCGTTCCCTGCCTGGGGGCGAACACCCTGGCAGGAGCGGGTGAGCGTCGTCCGAGATATCGCCGCAGCGATGAATGCTAACAGCCTCGATCTGGCCTCGCTGATGGTCTTCGAGGTGGGAAAGAGCCGTCTGGAGGCGTTGGCTGAGGTGGGCGAAACGGTTGCCCTGCTTCGCTATTACGCGGACGCCATGGAGCGGAATGACGGCTTCGTCCATGAGATGGGGAAGCTGGATCCCGATGACCCGGATGAGCTCAACGTCAGTGTGCTTCGTCCTTACGGGGTGTGGGTTGTCATCTCTCCCTTCAACTTCCCGCTGGCCCTATCGGCGGCGCCCATAGCGGCGGCACTACTGACAGGCAATACAGTCGTCTTCAAAGCGGGATCGGATACCCCGTACAACGGCTGGAAGACGGCCCAGCTTTTCGCGGACGCGCCTTTGCCCGACGGCGTCTTCAACTACGTCAGCGGTCCCGGCAGCGTGGTGGGGCAGGAGCTGCGGGACCACCCCGACGTCGATGGCTGGACCTTCACGGGCTCTCACGATGTGGGAATGACCATCTTGAAGGAGGCCATCAGTGGTCCCTATCCGCGACCGGCCATTGTCGAGATGGGAGGCAAGAATCCCGCTATCGTCTCCGAGACAGCCGACCTGGAGAAGGCGACTCTCGGAGTGATGCGTGCTGCTTTCGGGCTGACCGGGCAGAAGTGCTCTGCCTGCTCGCGGGTCTACGTGCAGGAAGGGGTTTACGAGGCGTTCCGCGATCGACTGGTGGAGATGACCGGTTCTTTGGCTGTCGGTGAGCCTACGCATCGGGACACGTTCATGGGCCCGCTGATCAACCAGCGGGCTTGCGACAAATTCGTGCGCTACGTGAACATGGCACAAGCCGATGGGGAGATTCTCGTCGGCGGGAATACGCTGACCTCAGGTGATTTCGCCCGTGGATACTTCGTTGAGCCCACCGTTGTGGAGGGGCTCCCCGAGGACCATCCCTTGGTCAGGGAGGAGCTCTTCGTGCCTATCCTTCACCTCGCGCCGGTGGTGACCCTCGATGAGGCGATGGAGAAAGCAAACGATACGAAGTACGGCCTGACGGCGGGTTTCTACGGCGAAGATGAGCAGGAGATTGCCTGGTTCTTCGAGCACATCGAGGCGGGGACGACCTACGCTAACCGCGCGGGCGGAGCGACGACCGGTGCCTGGCCAGGTGTGCAGCCCTTTGGGGGCTGGAAGGGGAGCGGGTCAACCGGCAAGAACATCGGCGGACTCTACTATCTGCCCCAGTACATGCGTGAGCAGAGTCAGACGATCATAGGCTGAAGAGACAGTCAGGGAGGTTGACTTTGGAGACTCGAAAGCTCGGCTACAGCGATTTGCACCTGAGCAGAATCGGACTCGGCACCTGGGCCATTGGAGGGGGCGGGTGGGACTACGGGTGGGGGCCTCAGGACGACGCCCGATCGCTGGCTACCATCGACCAGGCCCTGGAGTTGGGCATCAATTGGATCGATACGGCAGCGGTGTACGGCCTGGGACACTCGGAGGAGATCGTCGGTCAGTCCGTCGCAGGGCGGCGGGATGAGGTGTTCATCGCTACAAAGTGCGGCCTGGTGTGGGATGAGGGCAGCACTTCCCCCTACGGACGTCTGACGGCCGACAGCGTCAGACAGGAGGTCGAGGATAGCCTTCGACGTCTCGACGTGGACGTCATCGACCTCTACCAGATCCATTGGCCCGATCCCGAGGAGCAGATTGAGGAGGCCTGGACCACCATCGCTGAGTTGATCGAGGAGGGCAAGGTACGGTACGGGGGTGTCTCGAATTTCAGCGTGGAACAGCTCGAACGTATCAGGCCCATTCATCCGGTCGCATCGGTACAGCCTCCGTACAATATGCTCAGCCGCGGCATCGAGTCGGATCTACTTCCCTATTGTGCCGAGAACGACATCGGCGTCATCACCTACAGCCCCATGATGTCGGGGCTGCTCACCGGGAAATATGATAGAGAGAGCATCGAGAGCTTGCCCGATGATGACTGGCGGAAGGACAGCACTCAGTTCACTGAGCCGGAGCTCACTGCGAATCTGAAGCTCATAGACGGCCTACGGCCGATCGCTGAGCGAAACGGCAAGACGTTGGCCCAGCTAGCTATCGCCTGGGTCCTGCTCCGCCCGGAGGTCACTGCAGCCATCGTCGGAGCGCGAACGCCCGATCAAATTGAGGAGACCGTGCAGGCTGGCGAGTGGCGGCTTTCGGAGGAGGATCGAGCCGAGATCCAATCGCTTCTGGAGAGACGCGAACGGGCGCTGTCGGCGACCTGACGATCTGCTCAGTCGGAGGTGCTGCTCTGTGGAACCACCATGGGAGCCCAGGATTGCCCAAGGGTGTTCAGGGGGTGACGACCGATCAGTGAAGGGAGTAGACGGTGAGCAAACTGAAGAAGATGGGCACACCTGTGTTCTGGGCCGAAGGGCACCCCGGCCCTCTGTCCTCAGAGGGGTGGCGCGTCCACGTCGCCGGGTTGGTCGAGGATCCAACGACCCTCAGCTACCAGGAAATTCGCGAGTTACCCACAACCATCGTCGATGCCAGGCTGACATCGGTATCCGGCTTCACCGTAGGGGGACGCTGGGGCGGTGTCCGCCTGCGGGACGTCTTCTCGATTGTTCGGCCACAGCCCAAAGCCTTGCACGTCCAGTTCGTCTCCTATCGTGAAATCTACACCACTTGTATCCCGCTGGAGATCGCTCTCAAGGAGCGCACGCTGCTGGCTTATGAGTTCGAGGGGGAGCCACTCGAGTCGGACTACGGCGGCCCGGTTCGGGCGTTTTGTCCTTATCTCTGGGGCTACAAGTCGGCGAAGAGCGTGGTCGCCATCCACCTCGTCGACCACTCCATTCCCGGATATTGGGAGAACCGCGGCTATCCTGACTGGGCGGAGATCAGACCGCGCCGGGTGCTGGATGTGAACAGCGGTGAGATGCGACGTATCCCCGGGGGCGAGGTCACCGAGTTTGTGGAATGAGTCCCGCGTGTCTCCAGGCTCGCCGTCGGTCCGGTTGCGCGCCGAGCCACGTTTGTTCCGATCAAGGCCAACAGGGCCACTACATCCGCGATGGAGGCAGACATGTTTGAAGTAGGCGACAAGGTACCTGATTTTAGCTTGACGGCCGATGACGGTCGCCAGGTCAGTCTCTCCGACTTCCGCGGTCAGAAGGTCGTGCTCTATTTCTATCCCAAGGCAGGCACGCCGGGCTGCACCAAGCAAGCGTGCGCGGTCCGCGATGTTTATCCCAGGATTGAGAATGAGGGTGTCGTCGTCATCGGGATCAGCCCCGATTCTCCGAAGGCTCTGCGGAAGTTTCGGGACGAGCACGATCTACCCTTCGTCTTGCTTTCGGATCCAGATCACGAGGTTGCGGAGGCCTATGGCGCCTGGGGCGAGAAGAGGGCCTTTGGCAAGACGTACGAGGGCATCATCCGCAGCCATTTCGCCATCGATGCGCAGGGCAAGCTGGCCGACTTCAAGGTCAAGGTGAAACCGCAGAAGACGGCCGATTTGGCGGTACGATTGATCGAGCTGTAGCGGCTGGGTGGATCGTTACTGATCTCTTGATCGGGGCACTTGAGCCCATCTGAGCTTTTGGCACGCGGCTGGTGTGATATAATATCAGCCGTCTTTCTTGTGGCCGGATTCGGATCGGTCGATCCACTCAGCGGTATCGACAGGACAGGTGACCCATGCGTGCACTGGACGTGATCACGAAGAAGCGCGACGGCGGCGAGCTCTCAAGAGAGGAGATCGAGTTCTTCGTTCAGCGCTACACGGAGGACAAGATCCCTGACTACCAGGCTGCCGCCTGGTTGATGGCTCTCTTCTTGCAGGGCATGAACGACCGTGAGACGCACGATCTGACGATGGCCATGGCCCGCTCTGGCGATATGCTCGACATCCGCAGGGTGGCGCGTGCCCCGGAGTCGGGAGAGGCCCTGCTCGTGGTGGACAAGCATTCCACGGGAGGGGTGGGTGACAAAGTGAGCCTGGTGCTTGCCCCCCTTGTCGCTGCGTGCGGCGTGCCGATGGCCAAGATGACCGGTCGCGGCCTCGGCTTCACCGGCGGCACGATCGACAAATTGGAGTCGATTCCCGGTTACCGCACCGACCTCAGCGTGGAGGAATTCAAGTCCCAGATCGAGGAGATCGGGGTCGTGCTGACCGGGCAGACCGTTGATCTGGCACCTGCCGACCGGAAGTTGTATGCGTTGCGGGATGCCACGGCTACGGTGGAGTCTGTTCCCCTAATCGTCAGCTCAATCATGAGCAAGAAACTGGCCGGAGGAGCCGATGCTATTGTGTTGGACGTGAAAGTTGGCACTGGGGCTTTCATGGATACTATCGAGGAGGCTGAGGCGCTGGCACGCGGCTTGGTCCGTCTGGGGACCCAGGCAGATCGAGAGGTGGTGGCGCTCATCTCCGACATGAATCAACCTCTGGGTTGGGCCGTGGGGAATGCTCTCGAGGTCCGAGAGGCGATCAACACGCTTCACGAATCCGGCCCCAGGGGCTTCCGCGAGCACTGCTTGACCGTCGCTGCGGAGATGCTTCGCTTGAGTGGGAGGGCCGACAGTTTGAACGCCGCGCTTACTCTGGCCATGGAGACCCTGTCATCCGGAGCCGCCTGGCAGAAGTTCCGGGAGCTGGTCGAGGCGCAGGGAGGGGATGTGTCGTGCGTGGACGATCCGGAGAGGCTGCCCCAGGCCTCGTTCGTGGAACCGGTGCCAGCACCCCGGAGTGGCTATTTGAGCGGTGTGAACGCCGCGGAGGTGGGACTCGCCGTCGTGGATCTGGGTGGGGGACGTGAAGAGAAAGGCCAGGCGATCGACCACAGCGTCGGTGTGCTCGTGCACCACAAAGTCGGTGATTTGGTCCAGGAAGGCGCTCCCCTGTTCACCATCCACGCCAATGACCGGGACAAGCTTGAGGCAGCGCGCGAGCGCATTCTGAACGCCCATGTCTTCAGTGACGAACCCGTTCAGCAGCTCCCGCTGTTCTATCGACGGATCACGTCAGGGTAGGTGCCCCGGCCTGGCTGTCTGCCCAGACTCCTGGAAGTGGCAGAGAAAGCCTTCCAGTATCAGGAGCCCTCTGGAGCCCTCTCTGTGGGGTCCCTTTGGGTTGAACGACGGGACTGACCTGAGGGGCATGCTTGGGGCATGATGGAATAGGGATGTCACCGAAGCCTTGATGAAGGCACCCCGGGATATGATGAATCTGGAGGGAATGCTATGGATAGAGACCAGAGGACGCCTCGGAGCAGGATCTCGACACTGACAGCGCTGGTTCTCGGGTTCGCGCTGGGCCTGATCGCCGTGTGGATCTACTGGGTCCAGCGTCGCGGGGAGGCCAGGATAGTCAAGAAGGAGGAGGGCACGAGGCTCGAGGTGCAGGTCCTCCCAGCTGACAGGGAGTCTGGGCCGGACGATCTGACGCAGATCGAGGGCATCGGTCCCAAGATCGCCAGCGTGCTCCGATCGGCAGGGATCTCGACCTACGAAGCGTTGGCCGGGAGCACTGCTACCGATCTGAGGGCTATGCTACGTGAGGAGGGACTCTACTTCACGGATCCGACGACCTGGCCGGAGCAAGCTCAGCTGGCGGCAGTTGGGGCGTGGGGCGCATTGTCTGATCTGCAGGAGGGGCTCACCGCCGGCCGCCGGCTTTAGCGCCCTGTTGCGTCAGCACGCCACTTTCATCATTCGACTCTCGCGATAACCCACGATCACGGTTCTCCACCCAGAGAGCATCTGATCGAGGTCCAGGTCTCCGGTGTCGACGCGCAGACAATCCAGTGGTTCCAGCTTCTGCCGCGTCGCGATGACTTGAATATCTCGTGTCCCTACCTGCCTGATCACCTGGGGCGCGAATTGCTTGTTCCCCCGGCCGAAAATGAAACCGTTGCCTCCCACTGGCGTGACGATGAGCGCCCGCTCCGGATATCCGTTGAACAGATCCAGGATCCCCCGTTCATTCAGGTCTTCTCCGACCTGTTCCCGACCGAAAACGGCGTCCACTCCGAGCAACGTCTTGGAAAGGTTGAGTGCATCTGTGATAGCCTTCACTGTCGTTCCAGGGCCGAGCAGATACAGCGTCTCCGGGGCCATCTCTTCCACGATGAAGGCGGCGATCTCGCGCTTGCTTCCCTCGACGGAGGGGCTTCGGGTTGACGCAAGCTTACCGTGCTGGAGGAAGCGCGGTTCCTCGGGGACCAGGAGATAGCCGTAATGCTTGGAGGCCAGGCGATCGTCCCGAAACGCGTCTTCGTCGATGTCCAGTACCTCTTGCTCGGTGACGCCACCATCCTCTACAAACGCGTCCACGATTCTCGCTGCTGCCCTTGGATTCACCGCAAAGACTGAACTGTAGACCTTGACGCCACCTGGGACGGCAACCACGGGGATGCGAGAGTCGATGGCATCGTACACGTCCCTGGCGGTGCCATCGCCCCCGATGAAGACCAGCAGATCTGCGCCCCGCTCGACCATCTGTCGAGCGATCCGCTTTGTGTCTTCGGCCGAGGTCTCATCGCCGGTCTCCCCAACCACGGTGAAGGGCACATCCAGGTCGTTCACATGGTCCCTTCCCATCCTTCCCGGCGCGACGAGGAGCTCGATCTCATCCTTACGCTCCAGACGAGATAGGAACTGCCCCGTGCGGTCGGGTGTTACCGGCTCAGCGCCCAACTCAAGTGCTTTTTGGTACAGCTCTCCGTCCGTGCCCTTCAGTCCGACGCTGCCTCCCATCCCTGCTATAGGATTGACGATCAGGCCGATTCTCCTCATAGATTTGTCTCTACGCCCCTGGTGCCCCGAGCAATCTGTCTACTGGCTCCGGTCTATGCCGTGAGGAGACGGAGGCTCGAGGACCACCCTACGCCTTTGTCTTTCCTTTACCCAAGCCGCGGCCTGAGCGAAGCCGGCGCACCACGAAGTTCATTCCCTTGCCGAGCACCTCCTCTGCTCGCTCCACAATCCAGGCCACCCGCTCCAGAACGTCTTCCTCTCCTTCCCAATGTTCCTCAATGATGGCGGGATCGAGCTCGTTCAGCTGGACGACGACGGTGTTCAGGATCCAGGCCGCAACCACCACGTCGTCCAGGAACCCGGGCGGGCCGAGGAAGTCTGGGATCATGTCGAGGGGGGTGAGGAAGTAGGCAAGGCCAGCGGCCACCTTCGCCTTGGTCCGGGTTGGGACTCGGTCGTCGAGGGTCAACCGGGACAGCAGCATGAAGAGGTCAGGTGCTGCCAGCAGGTACTCGAGGCGCTTCCCCGAGATCTTCCGCTTTTGGGCCCAGCGTTTCACCCGATCACGAAGGCGCCGGTAGAATCGTCTCTCACGCGGGGTCCGAAACGACTTCTCTTCTTCCATATCTCCCCCTCAGATGTCCGATCAATAGGTGCGCCAGGTTGCGCTTACAACGCGACTAGGACCTGGTCTAGATCCGCCCTCAAATCCTCCACGTGCTCAATACCCGCGGAATAGCGCACCAGGCCAGGAGGAATGCCAGCCGCCGCCATCTTTTTCTCTGTGCATTCGACGTGGCTTGTCACCGCCGGAGGGCCGACGACTGTCTCGCCTGTCCGAAATTGGCGGTCAGGTAAGCGTAGGGGAGACGTGGCAGGAAGCGGTCGATCGTCGTGCACCGAGCGCGTTGCCGGGCCTGCTTCCTGATCCACGTCTGTCTCCCCGTTGATCTGTCCAGCTCAGACCTGGTTTCCAGATGATCTCTTGCCAGATCTCGGCCCCCAAGTTCTGGCGTCCCTGGGAGACGTATGACCACTTCGTCCCCTCTCTGGTCGGCAGCCAAGACGTGGTCCTGTTGTTTGGACGATGGCACGTGGGCAGGCAACTCGATTCCGTGCGGGCGTTCTCTGCCTCGTTAGTGCCTCTACTTCAGTGCCTCGTCGAGGTCTCGTTGATCGAATGCCTGAGGTCGGGAACCGCGCTCTTCTTCCCCTGCCTGCGCGGCAGCCTCCTCGACGATGTCTCTTGCTTCGCCGCTGTGCACGGCGGGCGGAGAGAAA
>CAZQXX010000026.1:0-7469 GCA_964597105.1 uncultured Anaerolineales bacterium | reverse complement strand
AGCCTCCTCGACGATGTCTCTTGCTTCGCCGCTGTGCACGGCGGGCGGAGAGAAAACCCGGTGTACGTCTGTGCTGTCACAGTCGGGACACGTGATCTCAGCCGGGCGATCATCTGGTGACATATACAGGCGCTGGAAAACCTTTCCACAATTCTCGCATTCATATTCGTAGACGGGCATCGATCCTCCTCATCCACATTCGGCGTTCAAGCGTATGTTTTGTGATTGGTGCAGATTCTTCTCAGCTGTGGGGATCCAGTGTTCCCACGGATGTTCTACGGGGACGTGAGCCAGCCGGATCCAATCTCATCTCACAGCTCCCAGTGTCCTCTAGTATAGGATCTGTCTCGCGCTGATGCAAGCGTCCCTGCCGACTCAGTTGCGCTCAGTCCGCTGCCTGAGCTGGCCGCAGCCCGCCTGGATCGCCACCCCCCGCCGCACGCGGACCGTGTACCGGACGTGACGCTGGTCGAGGATGGCAGTGAACGCGTCGATTCTGTCGCTCGTCGGGCCGCTGCCCTGGTAGTCCGGTGAGGGATTGAGGGGAATCAAGTTGACGTGGGCCAACAACCCTTCGAGTCGATCGGCCAGGGCGTGCGCTTGTTCCGGTGTGTCGTTGACCCCCTCGACGAGGGCCCACTCGAAGCTGACGCGGCGGCCTGTCACCTCGATGTAGTCGGCACAGGCGTCGAACAGCGTATCCAGGGGATATCGTCGATTCACAGGGACGAGCTGGTTACGCAGCTCGTCAGTCGCTGCATGTAACGACACGGCGAGGGTTAACTGGAGTCTCTCCTGTGCCAACCTCAGAATCCCCGGAACGAGTCCCACCGTCGAGAGGGTGATGTGCCGCTGGCCCAAGCGAAATCCCTGCGGATCGATCAGCCGGCGGACAGCGTCCAGCGAGGCCGCGTAATTGGCCAGCGGCTCGCCCATGCCCATCAATACCACGTTCGTGAGCCGTTCGCCTTCGGCCTGCAGATGGCGCGCGAAGTGGAGGGCCTGAGCCACGATCTCCCCGCTACTTAGATCTCGGTGGAGGCCCATCTGTCCTGTCGCGCAAAATGGACACCCCATCACGCAGCCCACCTGGGTGGACAGGCACGCCGTGCGCCGTCGTTCGTAGCGCATAAGAACGGCCTCGATCGTCTCCCCGTCCGGCAGACGCAACAGATCCTTGCGCGTCCGCCCATCTGCCGAGCGGGCCATATCCACTACCTCGAGCAGGTTGAGCCTCGTCCGTTCCGCCAATGTCTGGCGCAGCGATCTGGGGAGATTGGTCATCTCGTTCAGCGAGTCCGCCAGATGAACGTAAAGCCACTCCCAGATCTGTTCAGCGCGATAGGATGGCTCGTCCAGATCCTTCAGAAACGACTCCAGATCGTCCCTATCGAGGCCGTAGAGCTGGATCTGTCTCTCAGTCACTGTCCTATGCCCTTCCACTCCGTCAGCAGGTCCTCAATATCCTCGGTCACGAGATCTGGCCTGACCGACCACGTGTCTACGTCACTTTCAGCCGCGATGCCGGAGAGAACCAGGATGGTTGACAGGCCTGCGCGCTTGGCGCCGGCGATGTCGGTGTCCAGTCGGTCGCCGATCATGGCTGTTGTTTCCGGGTTGGCACTCATCCGCCGTAGTGCCTCCTCGTACATCCGCGGCTCAGGTTTGCCGGTGACGGTCGCCTCGACCCCGGTCGCGGCCTCAATCGCGGCGAGCAGGGCACCGTTCCCCGGTACCGGTCCCCGCTCGGTGGGATAGGAGACATCGGGGTTCGTGCCGACGAACCCGGCGCCATCGTGTATCAGCAGGGAAGCTGTGGCCAGCTTGTCCCAGGTCACGGCTCGGTCCCATCCCACGACCACGTATTCCCCTTGCTCGTCGTCCAGGACGAAGCCTCGTTCGATCAGCGCCTGTCGAATGCCTTCCTCACCGATGACGTAGACTCTGGAGCCCGACGGAGCCACGTCTGCCAGGTAAGCGGCCGAGACCACTGCCGAGGTCAATATCGCCTCGATCGGCACGTCTACCCCGAAGCGGGCTAGCTTGCCCACGTATTGGGCCGGCTTGCGGCTAGAGTTGTTCGTTGCCAGCACGAACGAGATATCCCGCTGCTCCAGGAAGTCGAAAAACCGGCGCAGCCCGGGCATCGGCTCGTCTCCGCGCCAGAGCACCCCATCCATGTCGATCATCAGGTGGCGGATCCTGCCCAGTATCTCACCGCTGCCCTGCCCGCTCCCCGCGGGTTCTGTATCGTAAAGCTTCTTGAGTCTCTCGTAGTCCTCCGGTGTGTCGATGTCCATCAGTGTCTGCGGTTCGGTCACCTCCACGGTACTGACCTCTTCCGGGTAGCGGTTGATGAGGCTCCGTCCCCCCTCATCCCCCGTGATGGTGAGCAGCTCGGGGAAGAGGCGGCGTGAGAATAGGACCGGTGTCCCGCGGCGCCCCGCGCAGGTGGGGTGGACGATCGAAGCCCCGGTCTGCTCGAAGCGATCGACGATGGCCTTCAGGAGATCGGGTGTGATGAGCGGTTGGTCGCTTTGGAGGAAGAGCACCGCCTCCGCTTCGGGAGGGACGCCGGTCAGGCCGGTCTGTACAGACGTGGAAAGACCGCTTTCCCAACCCCAGTTCATGACCGTTTGCACGGCTCCGTCTCCCAGAGCGGCACGGGTTTCCCTCGCCTTGTAGCCCAGGACGGCGATCACAGGATCGAGCCCTGCCCGTACTGCCACGTCCGAGACGTGGGCCAGGAGGGGTTTACCTCGCCAATCGAGGAGTTGCTTGCACTCACCGAAGCGCGTCGATCCGCCGGCAGCGAGCACGATGGCAGCGATCTGAGTCAAGGGAGTCGGTCCTCCTTATGGTTGATACACGGACAACGATCAGTCGGTCATCTCGTATTCTAGCGTAACTTGATCGTCGGTGCAATGGCTTGCCAGCCTGGTTGGCGTCAACTATAATGCCGCCCACATCCCCTGGGGGGCGATAGTGAAACTGTCGATTATTGTGCCGGTCTACAACGAGGTGGACACCATTGCCGAGATCCTGCGCCGGGTGCGTGCGGTGGACCTCAAGGTCTCCGTCGGCTACGGGTCGGAGGTCGGCTCGGTTGTCGAGATCGAGCGGGAGATCGTCGTTGTGGATGACGGATCGACCGACGGCACTCGTGAGCTTCTGCGCCAGCTGCACGAGCCTGCTGAGACCGAGATCCTCTGGCACGACGAGAATCAAGGGAAAGGGGCCGCGGTCCGGACAGGCCTCCAGCATGCCACCGGTGATATCATGCTGATCCAGGATGCCGACCTGGAGTATGACCCCCGTGATTATCCATCTTTGTTGCAGCCTATCCTCGAGAACCGGTCCCAGGTAGTTTACGGATCTCGTTTCCGTGGCGGGCCGACCAGAGCGATGTTCTTCTGGCACATGGTCGGAAACCGTCTTCTGACCCTGGTCACCAACGTGCTCTACGACTCCATCCTCAGCGATATGGAGACGTGCTACAAGGTGTTCACCCGCGAGGTGGCGGAGCAGCTTGATCTGCGGGCCTCTGGTTGGGGGTTTGATCCGGAGATCACGGCGCAAGTGCTCAAACTCGGGTACCGGATCTACGAGGTCCCCATCACCTACACCGGCCGCGAGTTTGAGGAGGGGAAGAAGATTGGCTGGCGCGATGGGTTGACCGTCCTGTGGACCCTCCTCAAGTATCGTTTCACACCGTGACCCGTGACTATTGGAATAGACTGAGGTGGATATGGATAGGGGCGTTGTTAGCTGCCTGGGCCCTGAGGCTTCCGCTCCTGTTCCAGACCCCGCTTCATCCTGATGAAGCGCTCTATGGCTACTGGGGGCTATTGATCGGTCGGGGGCGCGACCCGTGGCTTCTCCGGGTGCCGGTGTACAAGCCACCGTTGTTACCCTACATCACCGCGATTTCTCAGCTCCTCTTCGGCGAGACAGCCGTCGCGCTTCGCATCCCCGGTCTGATGGCCGGGTTGCTGACCGCACCCCTGGCTGGCGCTCTGACTGATCGTCTCTATGGAGCCCGTTGGGCAGGAGCGGCAGCGGCTGTTAGTGTCGCGCTCTCACCCTTTGCCGTCGTCCTATCCGCCAGCGCCTTCCCGGATTCGCTGATGGTTGCTCTCGGCCTGGCCGCCTGCCTGGCTGCCATCCGCAATCGGCCTGGCTGGGCTGGCGTGCTTGCAGGGGTGAGCTTCGCTGCCAAGCAGACCGGGCTGGTCTGGTTCCCGCTCGCGGTTCTGCTTCGGATCCTGGATCTGAGAGCCCGCGATGTGCGCTACCGGTTCCCCTGTTCCCTCGCTGGTCATTGGGCAGCGGTCACCGCCGTTGTCTTTGGCTGGGATGCTGCTCGCGTCCTGCAGGGAGCTACTAGCTTCTGGCAGGTGGGCGTAACCGGCTACGGAGGCCTGCGCCTCATCTGGCCCCAGGAGCTTTGGCCTCGCGTGCGAGCGTGGTCTAGCCTGATGGGCAATCTCTTCGGCTCGCCCGTGATAAACGGACTCTTGGCAGTGGGCATACCTTTCTTGATGGCGGTCGCTCTCTTACGATGCCGGCGCACCCGGGCCGCTCTCGCCGACGTCCTGCTGATATCCTTCGTCCTGATCTACGCGGTGTTCCATTGGCTGATAGCGTTTCCAATGTGGGATCGATACATGCTGCCCTTGGTGCCGATTCTGGGAGTGATCTTGGGGCGGATTGGGTGGCTAGCCGTCTCCCGGCTTCTCTTCTTGGCTTCAAGCTGGCGAAAAGCCCTCACCAGCCTGCTACTGGCAGCTCTTCTGGCCGTACCCGCCCTCCAGGCCAGGGCGGGTCGCTATCCGATTGCTCAGGAGCGGGCAGCATACGAGGGCATTGATGACGTTATCGCGTTCCTTGCCGAGTTACCAGAAGGGTCCGTCGTCTACCACCATTGGCTCGGCTGGCATTATCACTATGGTCTGGTGGATGCTCCGATCTACCTGGCGTACTGGTCCGATCCTGCATGGCTGGCTCGGGACGTCGAGGTGTTTGGTGACCGGGAGCCCCGTTATATCGCCTTTCCCGCCTGGGAGTCATCCGCTCGCGTGGAGCATCATCTGTCCGCCGTGGGATACGCTCTGGATCCGGTGATGTCCGCCCCTGGTTCAGGCAAAAGGCCCTCGTTCACGCTCTACCACTTGGTGCCATCATCCAACTGATGACTGACTCCAGAGATCTGATGCGTGACGCCCTCGCCGTTCTCCTTCTGGGATTTCTGGTTGTCGCTTTCACCTGGCAGATCGGGCTAGCCGGGCGCGTCCTGGCTGGCGGAGACATCTTCACCTACTTCTACCCCTACTGGGCAGAAGCGACCCGGGCCATTCGGGCCGGCCGGGTGCCGTTGTGGAACCCATTCCTCTTTATGGGGGCTCCGTTCCTGGCCAATAGCCAGGTCGGCTTCTTCTATCCCCTGAATTGGCCGCTGTGGCTCCTGTTCCCGCCTCACCGGTCCGTCCATCTGACGGTTGTTCTTCACCTCTTCTTGGCTGCGTTCAACGCCTATGCGTGGGGGCGCCGTTCGCTGGATCTGGGATGCATGGGGGCGTGGGCGGTTGGAGCCGTCTTTGCACTTGGCGGGTACCTGGGTGCCCAGGCGGAGCACGTCAACCAACTGCAAGGGCTGGCATGGCTGCCCCTGATGCTGATGTTGTACGATCGTGCCTCCAACTCCGGGTCTCGAAACGGGATCCGCTCAAGTGGTCTTCTCGGATTGTCCACCGCTGTCGGTCTCGTGTTTCTTGCTGGGCACACACAGGCTGCCTTCATCTCTCTGGCCGGATTATCAGTCTATGGACTGGGACCGGTCCTGTGGATTTGCCTGCGTGAGGGCACGGGGCGTCCTATGATCAGACGAGCCCTGGTTCTCTCAGTTGCGGTGATGATCGGTGTCTTGCTAGCCGGGATCCAGGTCATCCCGACCGGGGAGCTGGCGCAGCAGTCGGTGCGCGCGCGGGGGCTGCCGTTCAATGAGCGGGTTTCGTTCTCCCTCTCCCCCCTCTATCTTGGACGTGCTCTTCTGCCCGCTTTCGGCGATTCGGTGTCTCCCGACCGTATCGAGTACGTGGCTCACGTCGGCACCATCGGCCTGGTCCTGGCGATGATCGGGCTGATCACGGGCGTGAATCGTCAGCGAGACGCGCGATCGCCCGTGGCTTCTTCCTCGCAGTCGCGTGATCTAGGGCTTCTTGTTCTCGTCTTACTGGGCATTTTCTTCGCTCTTGGGGGCTACAACCCTGTCTACCTGGTGCTGGCTCGCTTTGCCCCGGGCTTTGCTCACTTCCGGGTGCCGGCGCGCTGGCTGGTGCTCTACGTCCTTGGTATGGCCGCCTTTGTTGGCCGGGCTGTTCAATCCCTTCGGGACGGTGAGCATCCGGGAGGATCCACCCTTCGGCTTGTTGTCGTTTCCGTCCTCATCCTGATTGCCTGGGCTACCGCCCACATCTGGTGGGGTGATGGGAACACGTCGGTAGCGCTCGACGCCATTTTGTGGGCGGGGACGGCCGGCGCCGCGATCATAGCCCTGTTGGCTGCGAGACGGGTGCCGCGACTGGTTGCGCTTGGCCTCATAGCTCTGCTCGTCGGGGAGATGTATCTGGCCAGTCGGCTTCTTCCGTACGCCCGGGCTACCGCTCCTCAGGCCTTTACGGGCTTGCGTCCCGCCCTTACCCACTTGCTGGATACCGACCCCGGTCACAGTGGCCCCGGGGAGCGGTTCTTGAGCATGTCGGACACGACCTTCGACCCCGGCGACCTCTCTCTGATCCAGGAGATCTATGGCTCTCAGCTCTCCGGCGACCGGCTTTACCAGTTTGTGGTCGCTGCCAAGCAGAAGGAGATCGCCAGCCCAAACCTCCCTCTCGCCTTCGGCGTGCCGGCGGTGGATGGCTATGACGGGGGTGTGCTCCCGCTGGAGCATTTCGTCACTCTGCAGCGACTCCTCCTGGCAGAGGATGACGTGTCCATAGATGGTCGGCTGCGGGAGAATTTGACTGCTCTCCCCGAGGGGCGCTGGTTGAGCCTGTTCAACGTTCGGTATCTGATCACGGACAAGTTGCACGACGCGTGGATCGACGACGTGTTCTATGACCTGCAGCACGGTGCGTCACTATCTGCGGGTGAACAGGCCCAGGTGGCGCACGTGCCTCGTTTTGGGGCGACAGCCTTAGGCCTGGTCTCTCACGTGGAGGGAGCGCCGGCGCTGCCGGAAGGGGCATTGGTCGGTGTTGTCAGGGTTAGCTTCGACAGCGGGGCGGCGCAGGTGTTCGAGCTACGCCTGGGCGAGCAGGTGGCCCGCGTGGGCGTCGAGCCAGGCGAGACCGACGCACCGGTAACTCGGCTCCACTGGGCTGAGCCAGATCAACCGGTTAGTATCACTGTCGAGGGCACGATGACCGAGGGGAGCTTGATCGTGCGAGGGATGAGCCTGATCGACGAGC
>CAZQXX010000025.1:22447-23550 GCA_964597105.1 uncultured Anaerolineales bacterium | reverse complement strand
GACATCCGCTTCATCGTCCATTTCTTCCCGCCGGCATCGCTAGAGTCATATTATCAAGAGGCCGGGCGCGCCGGGCGTGATGGACTTCCTGCTCGGTGCCTGCTGATGTATTCGTCCCATGATCGCGGGTTGCTGACCCGTCGCAGTCGGCGGGACGTACTGCCCGTCGACTTCCTCCGGGAGGTCTATGCGGCGGCAAAGACGCGGCTGAATGGGCGCCAGAAAGGGCGGGTCGCCATGGCAGATCTGGAGCGGGATCTGCGGACCGATGAGTCCCGTATTCGCGTCGCCCTGAGCCTCCTTGAGGAGGCCGGGTTGCTCCGGCGCGGCCCCGACCTCCCCCGTGCGGCTCTGGTATGTCTCTCGGCTGACTGTCAGGAGCGGGCAATGCCGGACGACTTGGCCGCTTTCCGCCGCGCCGCACGCCTTCGCGCTCAGCAGTGGCTGACGCTCGACTTGGCGGAGGTGGCGCCTGAGTGCGGAATCCCCCTGACGGAGATCGAGGCCAAGATACTGACTTGGGAGGATGCTGGATGGCTGAGATACCGACCGGCCGGCCGCGACTTGCTACTCCACCTGCTTCCACCTCCGTCTGACGCCGCGGAGCAGATGCGGATGCTGCTTGAGCAGCATGAAGCGGTCCAGAGCCAGCGCGTGGATGAGATCTCCTCGTATGCAGCGACTACCCATTGTCGTCATGGCCACCTAAACGCCTACCTCGGCGGTCGCACCATAGCACGGTGTGATGCCTGTGATAACTGCATCGAAGTCCCCTCTCCTCCGGATCCCGGCCTCCCTGACGAGCAGACACAGTGGCTCACCCTCCTGCGCTGCGTGGAGAACGCGCCGTGGGGATGGGGTCAGCAGACCCTGGTGCGCATCTTGCGCGGCGATCTGAGGCCCCGTCCCCGGGCAAGGCCGCTCCGCGAAGAGGCCAGGAGACAAGCTGAGTTCGGAGCCCTCTCCTTCCGTTCGAAGACGGCTATCCGACGGATGGTGGAGAGACTGGAATACGCTGGTCTCCTCGCAGCGCGTGACCTGGAGCACGGGGGAGCCGTCTACAACCTCACGGCCAAGGGCCGAAGGGCGCTACAAGATCCGGG
>CAZQXX010000025.1:0-22347 GCA_964597105.1 uncultured Anaerolineales bacterium | reverse complement strand
GCTCTGATCGACTTGATACGCAGGTATCTGGAGAGCGACGCGGGGCAGACGGGAAACACGCGGGGTTGACCCGTCGCCCTGTCGAGACTACCTCTCTTCGATTATCAGTGTCTTGTCCTTGCCGGGGCAGGCAGATGGCTCTGTTCTTGATTTAGGGGAGCGGACCCCGGCTCCACCATCGGTAAGTTGTCTGATGCCGGTTTCCTGGTCCCTGTCAACGGAATCGTCCGTGCCGGTGCCTTCAGCCATGGACGAGGCAGGACTTCGTGAAACCCTGAGAAAACTCGTTGACAGCGACATTCTCTTGTGATATACTGACTTTTAGTCACTTACTGACCGTCGGTTTGCAGAGGGGTGCGAATGTGAGCACCAGGGCGCGTCGCGAGCGGGAGAAACGAGAGCGTCGGCGATCGATCCTGCAGGCGGCTCGGGAGATGTTCTTCGAAAGTGGCTTCCATCAAGCCACTGTCGATAGTGTTGCCGAGCGAGCCGAGGTCAGCAAAGGCACAGTCTATCTTTACTTCGCGAGCAAGGAGAGCCTCCTTGCTCATCTGCTTCTAGAGGGCCTCGACGATCTCATCTCTGAGCTGGAGCGTGGCTGTGCCGCTGCGGCGAATCTCCCCGCCGATGAGCAGCTGCGGAAACTGGCTCTCGCGTATCTAGATTTCTTCGATCGAGACCCTCAGTACTTCCCATTTCTGATGGCCATGGACCGCGGGCGGTTCCAGGAGGCGGTTTCGTCAGATCTCTACGAGGAGATTCTCGAGGCGAGCCTGGAGGGGCTGACCCTCGTCGTGCGCGTCATCGAGCGAGGCATGGAGGAGGGCGTGTTCGCCTGTCCGGACCCCCAGGAGGCGGCCTGTGTATTCTGGGCCTCACTGAACGGCGTGCTTCAGCTCATGGAGCATCCCCTGCGGCAGGAGATGGTGGGGGTCGACAAGTCGGTGCTCTATGCATCGAGCGTGGACACGGTGATCAGGGGCTTGAAGGTGACTCCCTCAACGGAGTAAGACGTGTGATCCGCGATGGAAGTGCATGAATCCGAAGGAGGTCAGTATGAAGGAAGTGGTGATCGTCAGTGGGTGTCGCACGGCGATCGGAAAACACGGCGGGGTCTTCCGCGATATCCCTGCCCAGGAACTGGCTGCGACGGTCCTCGAAGAGGCAGTTGAAAGGGCCGATATCGATCCTAACGTTATCGACGACGTCATTGTCGGCTGCATCGGTCAGCAGAGCGATGCTCCCAACATCGGACGCGTGGCGGCGCTGTTGGCAGGGATTCCGGCACACGTCCCGGGGTACACCGTTCAGCGTAACTGTGTGTCTGGCACGATGTCGGTGAGCAATGCCTATCAAGCCATCCAGGCCGGAGATGGAGACGTGTTCCTCTGTGGCGGTGTGGAGAGCATGTCGACCGCGCCCTACGTCGTGCGAGGTGCCCGCTGGGGTCTGAAACTGCGTCACGACACGTTCGTAGACACCCTCTGGGAGGGTCTCACGGATCCTGTCTGCGGTGAGATCATGGGACGCACGGCGGAAAACTTGGCGATGATGTATGACCTCAGCCAGGAGGCACAGGACGAGTACGCTGTAAAGAGTCACCAGAAAGCGTTTCGAGCCACACGGATGGGCAAGTTCCGCGACGAGATCGTGCCCTTCCGGGTGATCAAACGGGTAGCCGGTCAGGAGGTCGCCCACGAGGACATCGTCGAGGACGAATGCATCAACCCTGGCCTCACGGTGCAGAAGGCTGCGCTCTACCCGACTGTGTTCAAGAAGGGAGGGACTGTCACTCCGGCGAACGCTTGCCCGATCTCTGACGGGGCTGCAGCCGTGGTCGTGATGTCGGCTGAGAAGGCGGATGCGCTAGGCGTCGAGCCGATGTGTACGATCCGCAGCTACGCCTACGCTGGGCTGCCTCCTGACATCATGGGGCTGGGCCCCGCATATGCCACCCCGATGGCGTTGGAGCGGGCCGGACTGGAACTGAGAGACATCGACCTGATCGAGTTGAACGAGGCCTTTGCCGCTCAGGTCCTGGCGGTGGGCCGGGAGCTGGAAGACCGGGGCTGGGATTGGGAGAAGGTCAACGTCAACGGCGGGGCTATCGCGTTGGGACACCCGGTGGGGTGCACCGGGACCCGGTTCTTGGTCACGCTGCTCTATGAGATGATCAAGCAGGACGTCTCACTGGGGCTCGCCACAGCGTGTGTTGGCGGCGGTCTGGGCGGCGCGATGGTCATTGAGCGGAAAGGATAAGGAGGGCAACAATGGCGGATATCTCCATCTGGCAGGACAGGGATGCACGCGTGGCCTTCATCGCGAAAGGGAAGGAGGTCTTTGAGGGCATCCAGGAGGAGTTGGAGGCGCAAGAGGGCGCCGTCGTCGTAGCTATCGAACCCGATAGCGGCGACTACTTCGTAGGCGAGACGTTGGGACAGGCGAATCGAGCTGCCTTTGAGCGGTACCCCGACGGCTGGGTCTATTTCGTCCGCGTTGATGATGCGGAGGCCGCGATTCCACTACCGACGTGGTAGCAGTCATCACTCTGGAGTACGTGAGACCGTCGATGTGTCCAAGTCGCTGCTTAGTCTGTCGTTCATAGTGTGACAGATGATTCTTGGCGTAGCTTGAGTCAACCTTCACGGGAGGTGAAGCATGTATATCTTCAAGGCAGGCGTGGTTGGCGCCGGTACGATGGGCGGTGAGATCGCCCAGGTCATCACCTACGCCGGCTTGCCGGTGGTCATGAAGGACATCGATCAGGATATGCTCGATGCCGGTATGGAGCAGATTCGGTCGATCTACCAGGGGCGCGTGGACAAGGGGAAGATGAGCGCTACCGATATGGCGTCAAAGCTTGACCTGGTGACGCCCACCCTCTCCTATGATGAGTTCAGCGACGTCGACATCGTCATTGAGGCGGTGCCAGAGAAGATGGGTATCAAGAAGCCGGTCTTCCAGGAGTTGGAGGAGGTTTGCCCTGAGCAGACGATTTTCGCCAGCAACACGTCGGCCCTGTCGATCTCCGAGATGGCAGCGGTTACGGACAAGCCTCACAAAGTCATCGGGATGCACTTCTTCAATCCAGCCCACGTCATGAAACTGGTCGAGGTGATCCCCGGTCTCGACACCGGACGTGAGACGCAGGACGACGTGGTGATGTTCGCGGAGACCCTGCGCAAGATCCCAGTGGTGGTGCAGGAATGCCCTGGTTTCTTGGTCAACCGGTTACTGATGCCGTACCTCAACGAGGCGACGTTGGCTCTGGAGGAGGGTGCGGCGACGGCGACCGAGATCGACAAGGCGGTTGTTGAGTGGGGCATGCCGATGGGCCCGTTCACACTCATGGATATGCTTGGCATTGACGTATGCGCCCACGTCGGTGAGTATCTCTACTCCGAGTACGGCGAGCGGATGACTCCGGCGCGTCTCTTCGAGAAGCTTCTTGAGGCAGGTCGACTGGGCGAGAAGAGCGGCGCCGGCTTCTATGATCACCCGGGTGGCGAGTCCGAGGACGTCCACGAGATGATCGAGGAACTCCAGGCATCTGGCGAGGTGAAGACAGGGACGTCCTTCAGCGTCGAGCGGCTGATGTACCCATTGATCAACGAGGCGGCTCAGTGCGTGCTGGAGAACGTGGCCACGATGACCGACATCGATATGGCCATGGTCGCCGGCACGGGTATGACCTACGAAGGCGACCGCGTGGGACCGCTGGTCGTCGCCGATCGGATCGGCTTGGATGAGATTGAGGAGAAGCTGAGGGAGCTGGAGGACGAGTTTGGCCCCCGTTTCCGTCCTGCTCGTCCACTCCGACTCCGCGTGCGCGCCAAACATCTGGGCGTGAAGAGCGGCAGGGGGTTCTACGAGCATACGTAGGCGGTCGGTTGGTTGGGAGACCGGGAGACTGACATAGGAGGAAAACAATGGGAGAATGGCAAAACATCCGAACGGAGATTGAAGATCGCATCGCCCTACTGACCATCGATCATCCACCCGTCAACTCCTTCAACAAGCAGGTGGTGACAGAGCTTGGCGAGGCGATGGATGAGCTGCTGGCCGACGATGAGGTCAAGGCCATCGTTATCACTGGCGCGGGAACAAATGCCTTCGTTGCTGGGGCGGACATCCCGGAGATCAAAGAGCTCCTCCAGAACGCAGGGGACGAATACGCCGAGGCCCGAGAGTTCATCGAGCGAGGTCAGGGCGTCAATCTCAAGATCGATACAGCCGATAAGCCGGTCATTGCGGCCATTAACGGGTTCTGCCTCGGAGGCGGCTTGGAGCTGGCCATGGCCTGTCATATGCGCATCTGCTCAGACCGTGCCCGGTTGGGCCAGCCGGAGATCAATCTGGGCCTCATCCCCGGGTGGGGCGGCACGCAGCGGCTGCCGCGAATCGTTGGCAAGGCGAAGGCGCTGGAGATGATCCTCACAGGGGACATGATCACAGCGCAAGAGGCCTATCGCATCGGCCTGGTCAACAAAGTTGTGCCGGCCGGCGCGATCCTGAAGGAGGCCCGCGGGCTGGCTCGAAAGATCGTCTCCAAGTCGAAGTTCCCGATCGCGGCCACATTGCATGCGGTCACGCAGGGTCTAGAGAAGACCGTCGAGGGAGGGCTCGACACCGAGAAGGAGCAGTTTGTCAGCCTGGCTGACACCGAGGACATCCGGGAGGGAGTCAATGCCTTCCTGGAGAAACGACAGCCGGAGTTCAAGGATCAGTAGTCCGGAAGCTTGTGGGGCAAAGGGGCTTGGTACCTGGCAAGCCGAATCCCGGTCTACCAATACTCTGTGGCAGGATCGCGTTCTGACACCTCAGCCCACAACGGGGTCTTCGTCGCCGACACATCGCTGTTCGTGAAACTCGACACCACAGCACGTTCAGGTGGGGGTCAGGGCCGCGCCCTGTAGGCGCTCCGGTCTCAGCAACGATATCTCAATGGAGCAGATCTGAGACTGGAGCGCCTCGATTGACGATTGCGCAGGACCGTAGGCTGAGCCATCAGCAGGAGGGCTTGGAATGGATTTTGCTCTCAGTGAAGAACAGAAGATGTTCCGCGCTATGTTTGAGGACTTCTCCACCAATGAGATCGCACCCGTCGCGGAAGAACTGGATCATGAGGAGAAGCCCCCTGTAGCCGTGCTCAGGAAGGCGGCCCGTCAGGGCTTCCTGGGAGCCACGCTCCCAGAAGAGTATCTTGGCGCCGACCTGGACTTCGTCAGCTATGTGCTGCTCATCGAGGCTCTGGCCAGAGACTGTGTATCTGTCGCGGTGACGTTAGGAACGCATATCGGCCTCGTGGCGATGTCGATACTTGATCACGGAGATGATGTTCAGAAGAAGGAGTTGCTGCCGCTGCTGGCAAGCGGTGAGGCGCTTGGTGCGTTTGGGATGACCGAACCTGACGCCGGGAGTGACACGACGGTCCTGCAGACGAGGGCGATTCAGGATGGAGACGACTACGTCCTTGACGGGGTCAAGACGTGGGTAGCCAATGGTGAGTTCCCGGAGAGTGGGACGGATACGCTGTTTCTCGTGTTCGCCGAAACCTCGGATGGCGTCACGGCTTTCCTGATCCCCCACGATACCCCGGGCCTGACGGTGGGCTATCGCGAGCCGACGCTCGGGCTGAGGAGCGTCCCGTTCCGCACTATCTACCTGGAGGCCTGTCGCGTTCCCGGGGCGAACCGGCTTGGAAACGAAGGGCAGGGACAGGAGATCGCTGAGAGGGCCCAGCAGCGTATGGCGATAACATTGGGCGCAGCGGGGCTCGGCGTGGCCGCTGACAGCCTCGACGTGGCTGCTCAGTTCGCCACCGAGCGGATCCAGTTCGGCGTTCCCATCGCCGAGAAGCAGGCGATCCAGAACTTCATTGCCGAGAGCGCTGCGGAGATCGAGGCACTGCGCTATCTGGTCTGTCATGCGGCGTGGCAGGCCGATCAGGGGAACGATCTCTCACTTGATGCCTCGGTTGTGAAGGTGTTCGCCGCTCGGGTCGCTCGCAGCGTCACGGATCGGATGGTCCAGGTGATGGGAGGCTACGGCTATATGGAGGACTACCCGATGGCGCGCAAGTATCGAGACGCACGGGCGCTCAGCCTCGCCGGAGGGCCGACCGAACTGCACAACGTCCGCATCGCCAGGGACGTCTTCGCCCAGTGGGACGTCGACATCACGCCGTGAGGAGGTAGGTATGGACTTCGCATTGTCTCCAGAACACGACGCTCTGCGACGCATGATCCGGGAGTTCGCGGAGAATGAGGTCGCTCCCATCGCAGCGGAGATTGACCGTGAGCATCGGGTTCCGATGGACGTCCTCCGGAAGCTCGGCGAGACAGGTCTTCTGGGGGTCTGTTTCCCGCAGGAGTACGGCGGCATGGAAGCTGGTGAGACGGGCTACTGCATTCTAATGGAGGAGTTGGGGCGTGTCTGTACGTCAACAGCCACGAACGTAGGAGCGCACATCGGGATCGGCGCCATGGCCATCCATCTCGACGGCAGCGAGGAGCAGAAGAGGAAGTACCTGACGCCCCTGGCTCGTGGTGAGAAGTTCGCTGCCTTCGGTCTGACGGAGTCGAACGCTGGGTCGGATGCGGCGAACATCAGCACCCGTGCTGTCCGTGACGGGGACGAGTGGGTCATCAACGGCGGGAAGATCTACATCACGAATGGCGGGTATGCAGACATTATCACCGTCATGGCCGTGACGGACCCGACCCTCGGGGCTCGCGGCGGCATCACAGCCTTTATCGTCGAGACGGACTGGCCCGGCTTCGAGGTGGCGCGGGAAGAGGACAAGATGGGCATCCGCGGCACCAGTACCGCCGAGCTCGTCTTTGATGACCTCCGGGTTCCCCACGAGAATGTACTGGGCAAGGTGGGGGAGGGCTTCGTCACGTTTATGAAATCCCTCGACATGGGGCGATTGACCCTGGGTGCCGCATGTCTCGGTGGGTCTCAAGCGGCTCTGGATTGGTCGATCGATTGGGCCAGGACCCGGGAACAATTTGGCGAGCCCCTGGCGCACAAGCAGTCGATTCAGTGGATGATCGCCGACATGGCCACGGAGCTAGAGGCGCTTCGCAGCTTGGTCTACCGCGTGGCGTGGCTGGTGGACACAGGCCAGCCGTTCACGCGGCTGGCGGCGATGTGCAAGCTGTACGGTTCGGAGGTCGCATCGCGCGCCATCGATAGAGCGGTGCAGATCCACGGCGCACTGGGTTACTCGCGCGATTATCCCATTGAACGCGCCTTCCGAGACGCGCGGATCGCCGAAATCTTCGAGGGCACGAACGAAATTCAGCGCATCGTCATCGCCTCCCGGCTCTTCCGTGAGCATGGCGTGCGAATCGCCCCGTGATGCTGGGTAAAGGAACAGGAGATGAGGTCATGCGACTAGTAGTCCCACTCAGAAGAGTCCTCGACCCGGCCGGCATCGTGGCTCATAGACGACTGCGCCGGCTCTTCGTGAACCGAGAGGAGTATATGATCGAGCCAGCGGATCATTGCGCGCTGGAAGCCGCGCTGCGCATCCAGGATGGCACCGAAGCCGACGTTGTCGTCGTCTCCGGTCAACCGGAGCCGGACGATGATACCCTGCGACGTGGGGTTGCCATGGGTGCGGATCGGGCGATCTATCTCTCCGGTGAGGGCTTCGAGGACAGCGATGAGGCTGTGGTGGGCCAGGCGCTGGAGGCGGTGGTGGGAGAGCTCGGGGGCGTCGATCTCATTGTCGCCGGTGCGACCACGCTGGACACCAACCAGAGCCAGCTGGCTCTCCGTCTGGCTGAGGCACTGGGATGGCCTCAGGTGACCGGCGCTTGGTCCGTCGAGGTCGGGGATGGTCGTCTGGAGGCTGTGTGCCGAGATGGTGACACGTACATGCGCTTCGGAGCGGATCTACCTGCTGTGGTGACGGTGCCCGCCGGGGCGCTCAAACCGCGCTACCCGGATGGAGTGCGGTTGATCGACGTGT
Organism: uncultured Anaerolineales bacterium; assembly: GCA_964597105.1. GTDB lineage: Bacteria > Chloroflexota > Anaerolineae > B4-G1 > B4-G1 > SKLM01. The sequence continues at coordinate 14,366 of CAZQXX010000025.1, read as the reverse complement.
ATCGGCGTGACAACGAGATGGCGGAAGCCGTGGAGCAGTGGGATGTGACGGACCTGCTGGCGGTGGATGAGCGTGTGTCGCTATTGGAAGATCGAGGGCGTGACTTCCCGCCGGAGCGGGAGCGAGGAACGCGGGTGGAGCGCGCGCCGGAAGAGGTTGCCGAGGTTCTGGGACAAGCACTCCGAAAGCGCCTGCGTGGGTAGGGGGAGGTTTGACATGGACGCTTCGTACCTAGACTTGATGATGGCACAGCAGGAAGAGGTCTTCGAGGAGGCCGAAGGCGGTGGCGGCGTATGGGTCGTCGCCGACGTCGTGGCGGGGGAAGTCGCGGCCGTCACTTTGGAGGCTCTCGGCGCCGCCCGTACGCTCGCAGATTCGCTGGGGGCGTATGTCTACGCCGTACTGCTGGGCGATGGCGTAGCATCGTTGGGAGCCGTTCTTTATCAAGCCGGTGCAGATGGCGTGCGCGTGGCCGATCACGAGATGCTTGGCTCCTTCGCTGTGACTCCCTATCTGCGCGTCCTCGCCAAGCTGTTCGAAGAGGAGCAGCCGGAGATCGTCCTTTTCGGGGCGACCGAGGTCGGACAGGCATTGGCACCGCGGCTGGCGCAGCGCATGGGCGGCGGCTTGATCGAGCATGTGACGGCGGTCAGCCTGGAAGAGGCCACCCGCGCAGTGGAGGCGACCTTCCCCGTCTATGGCGGCGAGTACTTCGAGGTCAGGGCCTGTCCCGAGGCGCGGCCCCAGTTTCTCACCATCGAACCAGGTGCGTTTGGTTCGCCTTTCCTCGACGAGTACCGGAGGGGTGAGCCCACGATGGTTGACGTCGAGCCAGTTGAGCCCGAGGTGGTGGTGCTAGGGCCTGCTGAAGGATTCGATCCGCCCGACGTGTCGCTGCGTGACGCAGCGGTGGTTGTCGCAGGCGGCCGTCAGGCGGGTGACTTCGATCTGGTCAAGCGGCTGGCAGACGCGCTGGATGCCCATCTGGCCGGCGATTGGGGGGCATGGGATGCCGGTCTCATCGATGATGATCAGATCGTGGATGTGCGAGGTGTGACCGTCTCCCCTGAACTCTACGTGGCCATAGGCATCCGCGGTGACACGTTCCACAACGCGGCTATGAAGGAATCGAGGTTCATCATCGCTATCCACCCGGATCCTAGTGCCCCGATATTTGGGTTGGCCGATCTGTGCGTGGAGGCGGAGCCGGAGGATGTGCTGCCAGCACTCCTGGACGCGCTTGACTAGCGATCCCCCACAGTCGGTATCTGTCTAGAAGAGCCCCCTGGGATGTGGAGATTTCCAGGGGGACTTCTCTGCGACCCTGCGTCGTGGCGATTCTGTGGGGTGGGCGTGGAGACGTGCTACGTTGAGGCGCTTTCAGCCTCGAACGGGCGAGTGCCCATCGACGCCGAGCGGTGTAAAGGATGCGGTCGATGTGGTGCCGCGTGTCCGACCGGAGCGATCAGGCTCCGGATGGATGAGTCGGTGGATACTCTGGATCTGTTGCTGAGCCGAGTTACGCCACGGACGGACATCGGGTTAACGAGAAAGCACATCGCGCAGGATCATTGACCAGTCACCATGGATTTTGAATTCGTCATCTTTGACCTCGACAATACACTCTATCCCCCGAGCAGCGGCGTGATGGAAGAGATCGGTCGTCGCATTCAGGTCTGGCTGTGTCAGCAGCTGGATGTGAGCTGGGAGGAAGCGATCGAGTTGCGACGTCGCTATCTGCAGCGGTACGGGACGACGATGGGCGGACTGCTGGCCGATCACGACTTGGATGTCGACGGATACCTCAGTTTCGTGCACGACATTCAGATCGAGGATCACCTGGACCCTGATCCGGCACTGGCAGAGATGTTGGCCAGGATCCCACTGCGGAAGGTGATCTACACTAACGCGACCTCCGAGCATGGGCGGCGGGTATTGAGGGCTCTGGGAATCCCGGACCAGTTCGAACGGATCATCGGCATCCGGGAGGTCCGGCTGCGGAACAAGCTCAATCAGGAGGCCTACGAGCGAATGCTGACGCTTCTGGACGCTGAGGGTGAAGCTTGCATCATGGTTGAGGACTCGCCTCACAACCTGCCCCCAGCCAAGGCGGTCGGGATGACCACGATCCTGATTGATGCTGAGGAAGGGAAAACGTCAGTCGATGTCCCCGAGCATTGTATCGACTTCGCCGTAGACACTGTGCTGGAGGTGGGGAGAGTGATCGATCGGCTGTTGCGCGCGGGGAGAGGCGATCAGGACCATCTAGATGGTCCAGCAGCGTCAGAGAGTTGAATGGTCACGCCGACATCATCACAGGGTTCCAGATGACCGCCGCAAGTCTCGGCTCCGCGGCTCTCTCCAGTCTGGCGGTGTCCTGGCGGAGAGAGTGTCCGTACAGATTCGCGGTCCCTTCTTGGTAGTGTGCACGCCACCTATTCTTACGCTTCAAAAGACAGTCGTGCGGCGCGCGGAAGGCGTGTAGCACTTCAGGAGCGGGACCTCCAATTGACTCAGGCCACCTCTTCGGGGAGTCCATCGGGACAGCCCCATTCAACGAAGCTCCCTGTGAACGAGAGACGTAAGGCGAGCGCCACACTTGTCTCGACTCGGAGGGCAGTATATGTGCGGGACGTGTAGCTGTACAAGCCCACATATAGGGTGTCAGGGTCGTCTCTCATCCTTCTAGATGTCCTCGAAAGGAGCAAATCCTTGACGCTCGGGCCCTGCTGTGTTATAATGGTTGCAGTCTGTGGAAATTTCCCCACATCGAATCGTGGGCTATTGCCTGACGAACTTTTTACAATTTACTATGCTTACTTTTGATGTCTCTACCCTGCTCAAGGCCCCGCTTGGTAAGTCACTCACCCTGGACATCGACACCGGGCCTCTCCTGCTGGAGGACTTAGAGGTCGATTTCCTCCGGGGCTCTGTCCAGGTCATTCGGGTGGAAGACGGTCTCTTTGTCGAAGGCGCAGTGGAATCCCAACTGAGGTTGGAGTGCGTCCGCTGTTTGGACCCCTTTGCTTTCCCCATTACTCTACAACTCGCCGAGATGTTTCGGCTGCCCGGCAGCGCTCCGAGTCCGGATGCCGTTTACTCTGTCAGTGAAGATAGCGAACTCGATCTAGCCCCGTTAATTCGCGAGCATGCCTGGCTTGCCATCCCGATGAAGCATCTCTGCGATCCCGAGTGCAAGGGCTTATGCCCACACTGTGGCGTGAATCTCAACCGCGAATCGTGTGACTGTGAGGAGATTCGCGTCGATCCGCGCTTGGCGCCCCTGAAGGAGCTCCTGTGATCAAAGGATAGTCTATGGACATCATTGATGAACTGGTAGAAAAGGGCGAGGAACAGGGATACTTGACCCTGGCAGACATCCTGGAGGCATTACCAGAAGTCGAGGAGGAGCTAGGACAGCTAGACGATGTATTCGTTCTGATGCAGGAAGCCGGTATTCAAGTCTACGAGGATGAGGACGAGGCTGAAGAACAAGCTGATTCATCACCGGAGGAGTATTCGTCAAACGGTGGCACGGCACCGGATCTGAGCAGAATTTCTACGAGCGATACGGTCGGGTTGTATCTCAAGGAGATGTCTCAGGTCCCACTTCTTGCAACCGAGGAGGAGGTTCGGTTAGCCAAGGCGATTGAGGCGGGGCGCGAGGCTCAAGAGGCCCTTAACAAGAACGGGGCGGGTGAGGAGGAACGCAAGCGTTTAGAGAGGAAGATCGAAGACGGTATCGCCGCTCGCGAGCATCTGATAAAGGCGAACACGCGTCTGGTGGTCAGTATCGCCAAGAAGTATATGGGACGAGGGGTGCCGTTCTTGGACTTGATCCAGGAAGGCAATCTCGGGTTGATGAAGGCCGTGAAGAAGTTCGATTATACGCGGGGCTACCGGTTCAGTACGTATGCCACCTGGTGGATCCGACAAACCATCACGCGCTCCATTGCCGACCAGGGACGCACGATCCGTGTGCCCGTCCATATGTCGGATCGCATTCGACGACTCTACAAGACGGCTCGGAAGCTGGAGCAGGAGTACGGTCGACAGCCGACGCCGGAGGAGATCGCGGAGGAGATGGACCTGGAGCCGCACAAGGTGCGATGGATGCTTCGCGTGTCGTGGCGACCGATGAGCCTGGAGCGCCCAATTGGCGACGAAGGGGACAGTGATGAACTGGGCAGTTTCATCGAGGATCGGTCAACTCCGATGCCGACCGAGAACGCCTCTCAGCGGCTATTGGCCGAGAAGATTCAAGAGATGTTGACCACGCTCAGTCCCCGTGAAGCTCGCATCCTGCGACTGCGCTTCGGGCTCGTTGACGGCTGCAGCCACACGCTGGAGGAAGTCGGTCAGCGATTTGGACTGACTCGAGAACGGATCCGCCAGATTGAAGGCAAGGCCCTTCGTCGCCTGCGTCACCCCCGTCGCAGTCGGGAGCTGCAGGACTACTTGTGAGACAATGACCATACTGCGCTACGGATGTGTTATGATGATGTGCAGCTTGTCGTGGCAGGCTGGGAAGGAGGCCCCGAGCCTGCGATAGGCCTGCACGCCTTCGGCCGCACGACAGAAACCGCCAGCCCTCCCGCTGGCGGTTTTCATTTGTTGGGCGCTATTGTGTATGCTAGAATTGGGCCTCATCGCGAACACTTGAAGGAGGAGCACTATGCCGGAACATATTCTCGTTGCCATTGCCTGGCCCTACGCCAGTGCTAAGATCCACGTGGGCAACGTCACCGGGTCGCACTTGCCTGGTGACATCTTCGCCCGCTATCATCGTCTGGCTGGTGACCACGTGCTGATGGTCTCTGGCTCTGACTCTCATGGGACACCGATCACGGTCCGCGCTGAAGAGGAGGGCAAGACGCCGCGTGAGGTTTTCGAGCGGTTCCACCACCGTTTCCTAGAGTTGTTTCAACGGCTGGGGATCAGCTACGATCTATTCACCCACACCGACACCGAGAACCATCACCGCGTCTCCCAGGATTTCTTCCTGGCCTTGCTGGAGAATGGTTATCTGTACAAGGAGACGCAGCAGCAGATGTACTCCGAGAAGCAGGGGCGCTTCTTGCCGGACCGTTACGTCGAAGGGATCTGCCCGAACTGTGGCTATGAGTCTGCCCGGGGAGATCAGTGCGATAACTGCAACACGCTTCTCGATCCTGAGGAGCTGATCGAGCCACGGAGTGTCCTCGATGGGAGCACCCCCGTGCTCCGTGATACGGAGCATTATTTCCTCGACCTGCCACAGCTGGCGGGAGCCGGGCTCAGTCAATGGCTTGCTCTGAACAAGGATCACTGGCGACCTAACGTCATCAACTTCGCCCGCAACTACGTGGGTGAAGGGCTTCACGGTCGCCCCATCACCCGGGACTTGGCGTGGGGGATTCCCGTGCCTCTCGACGGATGGCAGGACAAGTGCCTCTACGTCTGGTTCGAGGCGGTCATCGGCTATTTCTCCGCCAGCATCGAGTGGGCCCACAACCGGGGAGACCCCGAGACCTGGAAGACCTGGTGGTATGATCCCGCGGCGAAGTCCTTCTACTTCATCGGCAAGGACAACATCCCGTTCCACGCCGTCATCTGGCCGGCAGAGCTGATGGGGGTGAAGCGGCTGTATGAGGAGGACGCATCTCACGTGCTCAATCTCCCGTACGACGTGCCGGCGAATGAGTTCATGAATCTGGAAGGTCGCGGCATGTCTGGCAGCCGAAATTGGGCCGTCTGGATGCACGACGCGCTTGATCGCTACGATCCGGATGCCCTCCGCTACTATCTGACCGCGGCGATGCCGCAGACGCGCGACACCAACTGGCTGTGGGATGAGTTTGTGCAGCGGAATAACAAAGAACTGGTGGGCACGTGGGGGAACCTGGCACATCGTGCGCTGACATTCGCCTTCAAGCGCTTCGACGGCCAGATGCCGATACCTGGAGAGTTGGACGCTGTCGACCGGGAGCTGCTGGCGAAGATCGAGGAGAGCTTTGATACAGTCGGCGAATTGCTGGCCGGTTGCCACTTCCGGGGTGCGTTAGCCGAGGTGGTCGGTATGGCCCGCGAGGCGAATCGCTATCTGGACGAGAAAGCGCCCTGGTTCCAGATCAAGGAGGATCGCCAGGCCGCCGCGACGACTATCTACGTTGTGCTCAAGGCCATCGATTCCCTGAAGATTCTCTTCGCGCCTTTTCTACCGTTCTCTTCCCAGCGACTGCACCAGTATTTGGGGTACAGTGAGCCGCTATTTGGGAGGCAGTATACAGAGACGTTCGAAGAGGACGGCGGACGCGTTCATGAGGCGCTGTGCTACGATGGTCGCCGGGCTGCGGGGGAGTGGGAGCCCAGTGAGTTGCCTCCGAGGCAGGACCTGCGCGAGCCGCAGCCCCTATTTGAGGCCCTGGACGAGAGCGTTGTAGAGGAAGAACGTGCACGCTTAGGGACGGAGGTGAATTGACGTGAACGAGGAATTTGTGCAGACGATTTTCGCCCGGCGCAGCATTCGCACGTACACAGATGAGCCAATTAGTGAGCAAGCCATCGAGACCTTGCTCAAGGCGGCGATGGCAGCGCCATCGGCCTCGAATCGGAAGCCGTGGCAGTTCATCGTAGTGACGGAGCGAGAGACACTCGACGCTCTCGCTGAAGCACATCGTCACGGCAAGATGCTCTTTGAGGCCCCTCTATGCATCGCTGTCTGCGGCGACCTGACGGAGATGGAAAGGTACTGGGTGCAGGACTGCTCTGCTGCGACGGAGAATATGCTTCTCGCGGCCACTGCCCTGGGATTGGGAGCGGTCTGGCTGGGTGTCTATCCTCGAGATGAGCGGGTGGAGGCGGTACGCCCAATATTGGGCCTTCCGGACCACATCACCCCGCTCAACCTGGTCTCGATTGGTCATCCAGCGGAGCAAAAGCCGCCTCGCACGCAGTATGACGAGACGCGAGTCCATTGGGAGCGATGGTAGCAGACCAGGTGACGTAGTGAGGCAGGGGGCATCCATGGATGTGCGACACTTCCTCCAGTGGGCCACCGATAAAGGCTGGCTGATCAAGGTTGGTGAGACCGTCAAGCCGCATCTGGAGCTGGCGCAACTCATATTCGCTCTTGACGGAAAGCCGGTGCTTCTCCCAGAGCTTAGGGATTGTGCAGGCTGGCGCTTGGTGTCGGGCATGTGTGCCCAACGGGAGTTCTTCGCGGCGGCGCTGAGCTGCACCGTGGACGAGCTGATTCCGCGGATGACTGAGGCGATGGACGCCCCCCGGAAGCCGCCTGTGCTGGATGGGGGACCGTGTCAAGCAGTGGTCGCGCCCCTGGACCTGAGTCAGCTGCCCATTCCTCGATACCATCCCGAAGACGGCGGGCCCTACATCACCGCGGGGGTGACCGTTGTACGGGACCCCCTTCTGGGCCGCAATCTCTCCTTCCATCGCTTGATGATGTTGGATGAGCGCCGCTTCGCGGCGCGAATCGTCGAAGGACGCGGGACCCACACCGCTCTGACCAAGGTGGATGCCAATCTCCCGGTTGCAGTCGCCGTGGGCGCCCCTATCCACGTCTTGCTAGCGGCAGCTATGAGCCCGGAAAAGGGCGTCGACGAGCTGAGCATTGCCCATGCCCTGGCACCAACCCCACTGGTGCATTGCCAGACGGTGGATCTAGAGGTCCCAGCCCATGCAGAGCTCATCCTTGAAGGACGTATCACCAACCAGCGTGCGCCTGAAGGGCCTTTTCCGGATCTGACGGGCACGATGGATCGGGTACGAGAGCAGCCCGTCATCGAGATCGATCACATTACACATCGACATAATCCTATCTTCCACGCGCTGCTGCCAGGCGGCATGGAGCACAAGAACCTGATGGGGATGCCCCGCGAACCCACTATCTTCGCAGCGGTGAACGAGGTGTGTTGCTGCACCGGTGTATATATCACGCCTGGCGGGATGTCGTGGCTCCATGCCGTGGTCCAAATCGATAAGCAAGATGACGACGATCCGCGGCGCGCGATCCACGCTGCCTTCCGAGGACATACCTCGCTCAAGCACGTTGTGGTGGTCGATGAGGACGTCGACCTGTATGACAGCAGAGACGTGGAGTGGGCCATCGCCACCCGATTCCAGGCCGATCGAGATCTGATCGTATTGCCTGATCAACCCAGCAGCAGCCTCGACCCCTCGGCATCGCAGGTGCCCGGGCAGAAGGCGCGGACGACGAAGGCGGGCTTGGATGCGACGATTCCGTTGACTGAGGCCCGAGATGACTACGAACGCGTGAGTTACCAGCCGGTCGACCTGACACAATATGACCTGGAAAACTGAGCATGCTTGTGCAAAAAGCTCTTTCAATGTATCATAAATTTGAGCCATACCGACAGGATCGAGCCGATCGCTGATTGTGAGAATTCGAAGTCCACGATAACGCAAGGGAGGATGCAATGGACATCATCAAAGTCGCGTCCGATTCTCGCTCGACGGCGGTAGCTGGTGCCATCGCGGGGGTTATGCGAGAACAGGACTCCGTCGATGTACAGGCCATCGGTGCCGGGGCGGTCAATCAAGCGGTCAAAGCTGTCGCCATTGCGCGCGGGTACCTCGAGTTGGACGGGATTGACATCGTCTGCATCCCCTCCTTCGTCGAAGTAACCATAGAAGGGCAGGAGCGGACTGCGGTCCGATTGGGCGTTGAGAGACGTGGGCGTGAAGCTCCAACACCGACAACGGAGGGAGAGGAAGAGCCGGAAGTTGGTCCGGAACCGGAGTCGGAGACGGGTGGACCTTTCGCGCCCTAGCCCACGGCTACGTGCGCATTCCAGGGAAGCTCGTGGATGTGGTTATCGGTTGCAGGCTGGGGGTGATCCCGGTCGCGGATAGGTGTCGTGGCGTGGTCAGGTGAGAGCGCCCCGGGTAGTGGTTATGACGCCGCTGGATACTTCCAGCGGCGTAGGTATTAACGGGAAGTGGAATAGAGTACTGCTGTGATACAGGGTCCGGAGAGATAGGCTCTCGGACGAGTCCTCCAGGTGGTGGAGATGACCAATGCCAAGGTGATCAAGCGACACGGGGCCCGGTATCGACTGGTACATTTGGCAATCCGTCCTAACCGTCTATAATTTCCCTGTAATCACTTGAATGGTATGTCTGGTTAGTCCTCGGCCCCTAACGTCAGGGGCCGAATATGTTGAATGGCGTAGGAATGATGTTAGAGAAACTGGCACAAATTGAAGAGCGATACGAGGAGCTGACGCAGCTGATGGCGAAACCTGAGGTTGCACAGGACCATCAGCGCGTGGCGGAGTTGGCCAAGGAACAATCCGACCTTGAGGACATCGTCACCGTCTATCGGGAGTTCAAGGCGACGGCTGAGGAGTTGAAGGACACCGTTGAGCTAGTGGAGGAAGATGACATCAGCCCTGAACTCCGAGAGCTCGCCGAGTTGGAGGTCATGGACCTGGAGGAACGGCAGGAGAGTCTGAGGCAGGAGTTACGGCGGCTTCTCATTCCCAAGGATCCCCGTGATACCAAGGATGTGATCGTCGAAATCCGCGCCGGTGCTGGCGGGGACGAGGCAGGGTTGTTTGCCGCTGATCTCTATCGCATGTACACGCGGTACGCAGAGCGGACGGGGTGGAAGACGGAGGTTCTCAGCTCCCATCCGACCGGGATCGGCGGTTTGAAGGAGGTCGTCTTCGGTGTGAAGGGGCACGGTGCCTTCTCCCACTTCAAGTTCGAGAGCGGTGTCCATCGTGTGCAACGTGTGCCTGTCACAGAATCATCAGGCCGTATCCACACGTCAACGGCTACCGTGGCCGTCCTCCCCGAGGTGAGTGACGTTGAAGTGGAGATCAACCCGGCAGATCTGGAGATCGAGGCATACATATCCTCAGGTCCCGGTGGCCAGCATATGCAGAAGAACGCGACGGCCATTCGGATGGTTCACACACCGACTGGCATTACCGTGGCATGCGAGTCCGAACGGTCACAGACCAAGAACAAGAGACGGGCGCTATCGATCCTGCGCTCTCGGCTCTACGAGCGGAAGCTCCGCAAACAGCAGGAGAAGCGTGCAAAGGCTCGACGTAGTCAGGTTGGGTCTGGAGATCGAAGCGAGAAGATCCGCACCTACAACTTCCCGCAGAATCGCATCACCGATCACCGAATCGGCTTGACTGTATACCAGCTTTCCGATGTGCTGGACGGGGAACTGGATCCTTTCATCGAGGCGTTGCGTGCCGAGGAGCAACAGAGGCAGCTAGAGGCTCTGGGTGAAGCTGAATAGGCACCGCGCGGCGATGCGGTTGCGGGAAGCAAGCGTCGAGACTGAGCGAATTGAGGACGAGCGACAAGCCGCTGGACGGAAGAGTGTTAGCGCTCTTCATTCCCTGAACGTGGGAGAAGCTCTTCAAGAAGGTACCCAGCGGCTACGAACTGTCTCCGACACCCCCCGCGTCGAGGCTGAGATTCTTCTGATGCACGTGACCGCCTCCTCTCGAGCTGGATTGCTGGCCTATCCTGAACATTCTCTGACGCCTGCTCAACAATCACGTTATCAGAAACTGGTTGCCCGTCGGGCTTCGGGTTATCCTCTTCCATATCTGACTGGCATCGTCGAGTTCTATGCTCTGGATTTTGAGGTCACCCCAGAGGTGCTGATCCCTCGGCCGGATACCGAAATTCTGGTCGATCTGGCACTGGCACGGCGCCCAGGGACGGTGATCGATGTCGGGACGGGCTCCGGCTGCATCGCGATCGCGCTGGCTACCCATCTACCGCAGGCTGAGGTGTACGCCATTGACATCTCATCGGCGGCCCTGGCCGTAGCCCGTCGAAACGCGGAGATGCATAGCCTCGATGAGCGGATTAGACTCATCACGGGGGACTTGCTCGATCGACGTCCTGGCCCTGTGGATCTGATCGTATCGAATCCCCCGTACGTCTCCACGACTGAATGGACCTCTCTTCCCGCCTCGATTCGCAATCATGAGCCTCGTCTGGCGCTGGATGGTGGCGCGGACGGCCTGGAGGTCATTCGTCGAGTGCTCTCTCAGTCTCAAGGACTGCTCAAGCCAGGTGGCGGGTTACTGATCGAGATCGGAGCTGCTCAGGGAGAAGCGGCGAAGGATATCGCTGAGACGTTCTTCCCTGGCAATGGGACGTCTGTGCGGATCCATCAGGATCTGGCGGGCCGCGATCGGGCCCTGGAGGTCGATCTGGAGGTCGATGCGTGATCGAGCTCCTGGCCCTTGACGTCGATGGCACGCTTATCGATGAGACGTTGAGCATCCCCGGCCGGGTGCGTAAGGCTGTCCATGCAGCACAGCGGCAAGGCGTGATCGTGACGCTGGCTACCGGGCGCATGTTGGCGGCAACTGTGCCTTTCGCCCGAGAGTTGGGGATCGACGCTCCCCTGATCTGCTACCAAGGGGGGCTCATCCAGGCCCCGGACGCGGATGAACCGCTCTATCGAGCGACGATGGATTCTGAGGTCGTACGCGATGCGCTCGCCTGGCGCGGCGAACGAGGGTGGCACGCAGTCCTCTATGCGGATGACGCGCTCTTCATCGCCGAGCGGCGGTACCCTGAGGATTTCTACCGGCGTCTACTGGGTGAAAATCTCCACTGGGTTGACGACTTCAATTCAGTGCTAGAGCGTCGAGAGCCTATGAAATTCCTCTTTATCGCCGACCCTCCCGAGGCCGACCGGATAGAGGCAGCCATGCGACGGCGTTTCGATGGTCAAATGGAGATCGTTCGGTCTCACGCGAACTTCGTCGAAGGGAATCCGCTGGGTGTGTCAAAGGGAGCTGCTCTGCGTCGTCTTGCTGATCACCTGAGCATCCCTCAGGAGCGGGTGATGGCTGTCGGCGATCAGGGCAACGATGTGCCCATGCTTACGTGGGCTAGCGTGGCCGTGGCGATGGGTAACGCTAGCGTTACGGCCAGACGGGCGGCCGATTGGATCGCACCGCCATTCTCGGAGCATGGCGCCGCTGTTGCTATTGAGCGGTTCATCTTGAGGGCCTGACGTCCCCGGAAAGATCCTCTTTCTTCTCCACAACCAAGAAGTGGGACAGCCCAAAGGCTCGCAAGAACGTTCGCTCGAGGGCGTACGTGATCCTACGCAGGAGAGAGCCTAAGGCTGGTGCGCGGGCGACAATCTTGTCGTAGCCCGGGTAGATCTGGGTGTGGTGGACGACCCGGACTGGCAATCCCTCTAGGAGGTAGCGCAAATCCTCCCTGGTATAGGCCCGAACGTGAGGGGCCAGTCGATCGCGCAGGGATGTGGGCAGCCAGTTGACCAGGGGCGCATTTCCGAAGTGATACCGACCGCGCCAGAAGACGCCGTGAGTCTCGAACGGGTAGAGTCGATTGGGCACGAAGATCACGAGCCGTCCGCCCGGGCAAGCCACGCGCACCATCTCTTCCACAGATACCCGGTCATCCCGCACGTGCTCCAGCACTTCGTGCGAAAAGACGATGTGAAACGAACCGCTGGGGAAAGGGAGATGCTCACCAGCGGCTTGTACCACGCCTGCGGCTCGCGCTCGGGCCTCCAGCGCCCGCTCGTGTTCTATCTCAATGCCGAACACCTGAGGTGTGTGGCGGAGGAAAGCCTCGGTGTACATGCCTATCCCGCATCCCACGTCGACCACGCGCTGGTTGCCAAGCTCCGTCCACCGGTGGACCATCTGGAAGCGCCGCTCCTGTCCGGCACCCCACACGTAGCTGGGATGGCCGCGTGTGGCGGCCTTGTCTTCCGCGTTCATCCTTCCCACACAGTGTAGAGGTCGTTGTCCACACCGAGATGCGAGAGCACACGCCCGAGCGTCTCGGCGATAACATCGTCGATCGTCCGGGGATGTCCGTAGAAAGCGGGGATGGGAGGGAATACGGTGGCGCCGATCTCCGTGGCCCGAGCCATCAGCCTGAGGTGGCCCAGATGGAATGGGGTCTCACGCACCAAGAGGATTAGAGGACGCCTCTCTTTGAGGGTCACATCGGCGGCGCGTCGAATCAAGTTGGCGGCATACGAATTGGCGACGGCTGAGAGAGTCTTCATCGAACATGGTGCGATCACCATGCCTTCGGTGGTGAAAGACCCGCTGGCGATTGGGGCCGCCAGGTCGTCAGGCCCATAGGCAACATCGGCCAGCGCCTCTATCTCGTCGACGGTCCTCTCCACCTCTCGGGCGACGATCAAGCCGGCAGCGCGGCTGATGACGAGATGGGTCTCGAACTCTGGCTGCCCGGCGAGAAACTCTAACAGCCTGATACCGTAGATCGCTCCGCTTGCGCCAGAGATCCCGACGACGATACGCTTTGCATTCATCTCAATGATCCCTCCCTACTGCTGGAACGCGCCGCCACGTGCAGCGTGACGGTTCCAAAGGCCAATCTCTGACAGCGCAGGCTGCGCAAGCCGGCCTCCTCCATCGTTCGGGTCAGTTCACCCGGCGTGAGAAAGCCCTGCACCGAGCGCGGCAGGTAGCGATATGCCGCTGGCTGACCGCTCAACACTCCTGCAACTCGCGGCATCACGTCAGCGAAGTAGAGGCGGAACAGAGTCTTGAAGAGGGGGGTCCGCGGCCAGCTCATCTCCAGACAGACCACCCGACCACCGTCGCGAACCACACGAGACTGCTCCGCCAGGGTGCGTGGAACGTCGATGACGTTGCGCAGCACGAAGGCGCTGACCACGCCGTCAAAGTGCTCGTCGGGGAAGGGGAGACGAAGGCCATCAGCCTGAGCCCACGCGAGTCGCTCTCCGTCGACCTTTTGACGGCCGATGTTCATCATCGGGGTCGTCGGATCCACACCCGTAACCACGGCGTCGGACCAGCGTTCCATGACGGCCAGTGCCATATCTCCGGTACCGATCCCTACGTCAAGTGCGTGTCCTCCCGCCGGCAAGGCGAGCGCCTCAGCGGCGACTCGGCGCCAATGACGATCGCGTCCCAACGACAGCAGTCTGTTGATGGCGTCGTAGTGGCGGGCGATGCGGGCGAATAGTTTCCGAGAATCGCTGGGATCGGTGAACTCGCGTTGGTCACGACTACCCACGGCCTACGCCGTCTCCCCGGTGACTGACCATACGATCAGCAGCAGTCACACCCGTTGCCCTCATCCTCGCAGTCGCAAGCCTCCGCGATCGCCTCGATCTCCACACGACCGCCCAGAGGTAGCGCTGCAACCTGGACTGCAGAGCGGGCTGGAGGGCGCTCTTCGAAGAACTGGGCATAGACCTCGTTCATTCGTGAGAACTCCTCCATATCCTGGAGAAAGACGGTGCATTTCAGCACGTGTTGGAGGCACGAGCCGCTGGCCTCCAGGACCGCCTTCAGGTTCTCCAGTGCCTGCCGGGTCTG
>CAZQXX010000024.1:0-23993 GCA_964597105.1 uncultured Anaerolineales bacterium | reverse complement strand
GCGGACTGTAAATCCGCTGGCACAGCCTTCGAAGGTTCGAGTCCTTCCCGGCCCATCTCCAGTTCCCCTGAAGCCCCAGCTCTATAGCGCCGAAGGGCGCGACAAGGTCAGGTCTCTAGCGTGAAGCCCCCCCTAAGTGGTGGGGCTTCTTTGCTAGATGGCAGCGACGATGGCGCACATCCCCGCAGATCGAGATCCGACGAACCAAGGAAGCTCCAATGCTGAAGAAGATCATATCACCCCTCACCTATCTGGACGAGACCCTGTCACGGCTTGCCAATCCGGGACTGCTCCTCGTATCACAAGGGAGGGATGGCGTCCCTAACGTCATCCATCGGCTGTGGTACGGTGGGGCGTATGTGGGGCACGACCACTTTCACTGTGATCGTCCGGCACTTCCCCTACACGTTCAGCCGGCTGGAGGAGAGTGACTCGTTCACGGTCAACGTCCCGTCCCCGAGCCTTTGCGATGCCGTGGCTTTCTGCGGCAAGCCCTCGGGGCGCGATTACGACAAGTTTGCCGAGTGCGACCTGACCGCTCAACGCAGCCTGATGGTGACCACTCCAGGGGTAGCCGAGTGCCCCATCACCTACGAATGTCGGATCCTGCCTATTGACGTCATCAAAGGGGGCCTGGATCCGAAGGTGGCCGGTCGAGCCTATCCAGGCAAGGATCTGTTCCGACCTTACTACGGTGAAGTTCTGGCCGTACGAGCAGCCGAGAATGCCCGGAAGTTGCTGGTACCCTGAAGGGCGAGAGCCGCGGGGAATGAGGATCGCGCCGAATGGGATGAAAGGCGACGCGACCTGGTGGGCGTGGTTTGAGCGGTGGAGGAAGCACGAACGGTGAGGGGTCGATCCTCCGAGCGGGGGCCGCGCGAGTAGTGGAGCGCTTGGGGGAAGGAGCAGGGTGGGACGGTCAGTCGACCGCCCCACCCCCAGCTGGGCTTGGCTCGCTTACGGTAGGATCAACCAAAGCGTTCTACCAGGAACTCCCGGAGGGTCGGCTCGCCGATGACCTGGAGCTCGTAGCGGACGCGGTCGACAGGATGACGGACTTCGATGATGCGCCGCAGGTCGATGGGCGTGGCTATGAGCACCAGATCGCAGTCCGCAGCATTGATGGTCTCCTCAAGCTCCGCAACCTGCTCATCACCGTATCCCATAGCAGGGAGAAGGTTGCCAATGTGCGGGTACTTCTCAAAGGTAGCGGCAATGGAGCCGATGGCATAAAGACGTGGGTCGACCAACTCGGCGGCGCCAAACCGGCGTGCCGCGACCACCCCGGCTCCGTAAGGCATGCCGCCGTGGGTGAGTGTTGGGCCATCCTCGATGACGAGAACGCGCTGACCGCGGATGGCGTCGGGGTTCTCGACGAAGATGGGCGAGGCTCCCTCGACTATGGACGCCCGGGGGTTGACGGCATACACGTCGTCACGCACGCGGGAGATTCCCTCGGGGTCCGCGGTATCGACCTTGTTGATGAGGACGACATCGGCCATACGCAGGTTAGCCTCTCCAGGATGGTAGCGCAGTCCATGGTCGGGGCGCAGCGGATCCGCAACGACTATGTGGAGATCAGGACGGTAGAAAGGAAGGTCGTTGTTTCCGCCGTCCCAGACGATCACCTCCGCCTCTTCCTCAGCCTGATGGAGGATAGCTTCATAATCCACGCCGGCGTAGACAACGAGGCCTCGATCGATGTGCGGTTCGTACTCCTCGCGCTCCTCAATGGTGCAGTCGTGGCGATCGAGATCCTCATAGCTGGCGAAGCGCTGGACAGCCTGAGCCGCCAAGTCTCCGTAAGGCATAGGATGGCGGATCACGACGACCTGTCTACCCATCTCCTGAAGGACATCACACACGTGGCGGGTGGTCTGGCTCTTGCCACTGCCGGTGCGCACGGCGCATATGCTGACCAAGGGCTTGCGGCTCTCCAGCATTGTCGTGCCAGCCCCCATCAAACGGAAGTCGGCGCCAGCAGCCAGGACCTGCGAGGCCTTGTGCATCACGTATTGATGGGAGACATCGGAGTAAGCGAACACGACCTGATCGATGTCCTGCTCACGAATCAGATCGGTCAGCTCGGACTCCGGGTAGATGGGGACGCCATCGGGATAGAGCTCACCAGCCAATTCGGGGGGATAACGTCGCCCTTCAATGTTTGGAATCTGGGCGGCGGTAAACGCGACGACCTGGTAGTCGCCGTTGCCGCGGAAGGCGGCATTGAAGTTGTGGAAATCGCGTCCAGCGGCGCCCATGATGATGATGCGTTGTCGGCTCATAGAAGGATACCTCTCCAGCTTATCTGTTCAGGGCTTCATGTAGATTCTGCCAGAGCGGTCAGGCCAGGGGTCAGCCGGCCCTGAGGAGCGTCCCCTCTCCCGTTCATCTGGCAGCGCATACTGCAACTTCCTCTCGTGCTCTCATCAGGCGGCAAGGCAATCATCCGTGTTGGCCTCCAGGAAAGAGATGACAGTAGCCGATCGACACTTAGCGGCAGAGAGCGATGCGCTACATATCCATCCTATCTCTCTTGGAGCTACCCACCGGGAGGAGCCAGAGGAGCGGAGACCCGATCCAGACGACGACGCCCAAGGCAACCATGGAAATTCCAACAGCAGGATGGAGATCAAGGGTGACTCCATGATCGGCGAGGGCGTAGATCCCAACGGCAGCACAGAGGGTCGAGAAGAGAATGGTAAGCAGCGCCACAGTGATAGTGACGGCCACCTGAGGACGTCGATTCATTGATCACCTCCCGGCCGGGACAGACCCGGACGATCAGGCGAGACGAGCGAGCAGAATCCCAAGCTCATAAAGCAACAAGAAAGGGACCATGATAAGGAGCATATTGATCGGGTCGTGGGTCGGTGTGATGACAGCAGCCACAACGGCCGCACCGATGACGACGCCGCGGCGGGCCTTCCCGAAAGCTTCAGAACTAGCGACGCCAAGCTTGGCAAGGAAAAGCATCACCAACGGCGTCTCAAACACCAGGCCAGCCCAGAGAAGGACCGTGCTGACGAAGGAGATGTAGCGGTCGATGGAGTAGCGCTGTTCGACAATGTCACCAAGGAACCCACGCAAGAAGGGGATCGCGGCCGGAATAAGGACGAGAGCGGCGAACACGACACCGGCGGCGAAACTGATAGCAGCGACCGGAGCACCGATGAGGACGTAGCGTTTCTCCTGCGACTTGAGACCCGGGGCCACGAACCGAAATATCTGGTAGACGATGATGGGCATGGCAACGACCATGCCGATTACCAGGGAGACCTTGAAGAAGACGGCAGGCGCCTCTGTTGGGGAAATAGCAATCGGCACCTGGTCGCCAAGGGGAGCGATCAGGAGTCTCAGAAGGGACGGAGTGAGGAACGTGCCCAGAACCACACCCACAGCAAGGGCAATGACGGCCTTGAAAAGCCGGTCGCGCAGCTCAGACAGGTGATCGAGGATGGACATCCGCGCTTCTTCGCTCATTCGTCCTCCGCCTCGGGTTCAGGGGAAGGGGTCTGCGGGCGTGCGTCCTCCCGTCCTTCGGGTTCAGCCCGCTCCTGCTGCGGAGTTGCTGAACCCGGGGGAGTGCCGGACAGAGCACTCTCAAGACCACTGCGTACCTCGGCCAGATCCGCGCCAACCTTCTCTGCTTCGGTATCGACAGCTTCTACCTCCGCCTGAAGCGCGGTGGTGAACTCTCGCGACAAGTCGCGAAGCTGCCTGGAGATGCGGCCGAGGCTACGGGCAATCTCGACCATGCGTTTTGGTCCGGCGACCAAGATAGCGATGATCAGAACAAGCATGAGCTCCGCCGGGCCGACGTTCAAGATATCCACTACGGCTTCCTCTCGAAATTCTGTGCCGCTTCTGCGATGGCCCCTCTCTGCTTGACCAGGCTACCGAGAACACCGTTCACAAACCGAGGCGCGCTGTCAGAGCCGAAGCGCTTGGCAAGCTCCACAGCCTCATTAATGGCAACCTTCACCGGAGTACTGCCGTCGACGGCAAACTCGAAAATCGCCACACGCAGAATATTGCGATCGATATAGGCCATCTGTTCCAGGGGCCACTCGGGGGCGTGCTCATGGATGAACTCATCGAGCACATCCCGGTGTTCAAGGACGCCTTCGACCAGATGACGAGCAAACTGCTCATAGGGAGCGGGCATGTCGTTCTCGGAGACACGCCGGTAGAGAACCTCGGCAGGCGGATGAGACACGCAGTCGATCTCATACAGCACCTGCAGGGCGACGATTCGGGCCTGACGACGGCCCCTAGTCGGTGTCGCTGAAGGTTCCCGTCTATCACTCACGATATGTCAGACAGAGGTCACGTCTTCGATGTGCACGTCCACACCCTCGACTTCGACGCCCACCATGTCCTCGAGCGCGCGTGTAACCTCCGCTCGGACCTTGCGTCCGACGGCGAGCAGACTGGCACTGGGATCAGCCACGACGTATACTTTGACGTAGACCTTATCGTCGTGGATCTCGATCTTCACGCCGTCGCTCTGAAGAATGCGGCCCATCCCCGGCGGGGCAATTAAGCGGGCCACACCGGGCACGGCCAGGGCGGTGAGTCGCACGGTCGTGAGCAGTACCTGGGGTGCGATGGTGATCTTGCCGATGTCACCCTCAGTCTCCTTCATCTCTGTATCGGTCAATGGTCCCTCCCACATCCCTTGCGGGGACAGTTATCCCTGCATCACGAGCCCACCATCGACGGTCAGAACCTCGCCGGTGATGAACGATGCCAGATCAGAGGCGAGGAAAGCCACGGCGTAGGCGACTTCCTCCGGCCGTCCCATCCTCCCCAAGGGCGTCGCCTCAATGCCCCGCTGTTTCAGATCTTCCGACAGTCCGGCGGTGAGGTTGGTGGGGATGAATCCGGGGGCGACGGCATTGACAGTTACTTTACGCGGTCCAAGCTCCTTGGCGAGGCTCTTGGTGAACCCGATGACGCCAGCCTTGGAAGCAGAGTAATTCGTCTGCCCCCCCTGCCCGGCGATTCCGGAGACAGAGCTAACGTTGATGATACGCCCGGAACGCTGCCGCATCATCCTCCGCGCAGCCGCCTTGCAGCAGTTGAACACACCCTTCAGGTTGGTGCGCAGTACGATATCCCAGTCTTCTTCCTTCATCAGCATGAGCAGTTGATCCCGGGTCGTACCCGCGTTGTTGACGAGTATATCGATCCTGCCGAAAGTGTCAATCGCGGCACTGATCAGATCCGCAGCCTGCTCGAAGTCCCCGACGTCGGCCTGAACGGCAACGGCCTCACCACCCTCAGCCTCGATAGCGTCGACGACCTCAGCGGCAGCCTCAGCACTGGTGTTGTAGTTGATCACCACGCGGGCACCGCGGCGGCTCAACTCCATAGCAATGGCTCGACCGATTCCTCGCGAGGCACCGGTCACGACAGCCACTTTGTCCTGCAGATCCATTGCGGCCTCCATTTGCTAGCAAGCGACAGACAGGTAAGACAACACACGACCAGAACAACGATCCAGATCCAAGATCCGGAGACAGGCGGTCGGGGACAGCTTCCCAGAGGAGACGTGCAGTTCCCTGACACCCATCAGGCAAGAAGCGTATCAGCGGTAGCGACTGCCCGCACCGACCGATCGATGCGCCGCAGAAGACCGGTGAGGACGGTTTTCGGACCTATCTCGACGAAGCAACTGACCCCTTGGGCAATCATCCATTCCACCGACTCGGTCCAACGGACTGGCGAGGTCAGCTGCCGACCGAGGGCATCCCGGATAGCAGCGGGGTCGGTCAGTGGACGAGCGGCGGCGTTGACTACGATCGGCGTTTGAGGCGTCTGGAGCGGCGTGGCATCAAGTTGCATCTTGAACAACTCAGCCACCTGCGACATAAGAGGAGAATGAGCCGCGATACTCACGGGCAAGCGGACGGTGCGTCGAGCCCCACGGGCCTCGGCAAGCTCAATGGCCCGCTCCAGGGCCTCTGTGGTGCCGGAGATGACAATCTGCCCCGGGCAGTTGTCATTGGCCACGCCCACGTAGCTGCCGATCTCCTCGCGGGCAGCGGCGCAGGCCTGTTCCAGAGAGCCGCGCTCCAGGCCGATCACGGCTGCCATGCCGCCCGGATTGTCCTGACCAGCCTGCTTCATCAGTCGACCGCGCTGCCGGGCCAATCGGAGCGCCAGCTCGAAAGAGAGAGCTCCAGAAGCGACAAGAGCCGTGATCTCCCCCATGCTGTGACCTGCGACGTAGGCAGGGGCATCGAACCCGCGCTCGCCCAATACCCGGAGGGCCGCCACGCTGGTAACGAGGATGGCCGGTTGGGTATTCACCGTGTCGTCCAGAACGTCGGACGGCCCCTCGAAGCAGAGGTGCGACAAACGAATGCCCAGGATCTCATCAGCCTGGGCATAGGTATCGCGAGCGACAGGGAACTGCTGATACAGATGGTGCCCCATCCCCACGTATTGAGAGCCCTGTCCGGGAAAGAGATAGGCGCACTTGTCCGCCAATGCGCGCTCAGGTCCCAACAGCTCCCCCTCTAGACTGTTAAAGCGTTGCATGAACGATGAGACCAGTGCGTACTCCGAACGTAGGACCCCAATGGGGCCCGTTCCATACACAGGAGCTGCCTGCTAGAAGCAGACAGCGTCCTGAGGCGATTACGGAAGTGCTACTCCTCTTCGATCTCGATGACCTGTTCGCCCCGATAGGTACCACAGTTCATGCAGACACGATGAGGTCGTTTCGGCGCACCACACCACTCACACGTGGTCAGGTTCGCCGGTTTGATCTTCCACTGGCTGCTGCGCTTGCGGCCTCTAGCCTTCGAAATCCTTACTTTTGGTACAGCCCCCATAGCAAATCACTCCTTATCAATCGTCGGTCGCGGCACGCGCCATGTAGCTGGTCCCGACCTGGGGCCCCAGACCGAGCCGGGCGGCTGCCGCGTTCTTCTCTGAATCTAGTTCCTGCACCGGGTATTATAGAGGCGAGGACCCAAGGTGTCAAGGTGTCGATTCCTTATCCTCCAGCGGCTCATCCGATTCCTCGCTCCCGGACCGGGAGGCAATGGACTCGGGAATGGGAATTCCTTCCTGACCCGTGCGCCGGGCCTCCACAGCTCGAATCCCGTTCTCGATCACCGTGAGCGATCGCTTCAGCTCCTGCTCCAGGTCGCACAGGACATCGAAGGCGTACTCGTCAGCCCCGGCGATGATCTGCTGAGCCTCACGTCTGGCCTGGGACCGGATGACGCCAGCCTCCTTCTCCGCAGTCTGAGCGACGGTGTGGTCAGCCGCGAGCTGGGCGGCCTCCTGCCGCGCCAACTCGATGATGCGCTCGGCTTCCTCGGTAGCCTGGGCCTTGGTGCGCTCCTTCTCACGGATGATGCGCTCAGCGCGCCGCATCTCATCGGGAACGGCGATCCGCATTTGATCAAGGAGAGGCCAGATGCGCTGCTCGTCCACGAGCCGCAAGTCGCTGAAAGGGACGTGTTTGCTCTCTCGGATGATCTCCTCGAGGCGGTCTATCAGGTGCAGGATGTCCATCGTTGCCTCCGTTCTCTAATCACGCAGCGAGACGACCGGTACAGGCTCATGATTCTGTTCTCGCTCGCGCCGCTTCGCCTTCAGTGCCTGAGCGACGTGGGGTGGAACCATTCCCTGCACGTCGCCGGAGAGGAGAGCTACCTCCTTCACGATGCTAGAGCTTATAAACGCATGTGTCTGGCGAGTCATCAAACAGACAAACTCAACATTGGGCGCGAGCTCGCGATTCGTCAGTGCCATCTGATACTCGAGCTCGAAGTCAGAGATGGCACGCAACCCACGAACGACGGCCTGGGCCCCGACCTCACGGGCGAAATCGACGGTGAGCCCCCCGTAGGGAGCGACGCGTACGTGGGGGAGACCCTCCAGAGCCTTACGGGCCAAAGCGACCCGCTCCTCGACACTGAACAACAGATTCTTAGCCGGGCGGTCGTAGACAGCGACCACCAGGTTCTCGAAGATATTGGCAGCGCGGGTCGCTATGTCGATGTGCCCGAAGTGGACCGGATCAAAGGTCCCGGGATAAAGTGCCGTGTCGATCAACTGATCTGCCCTCCCTGTTCTAGAATCCGCTCCACCCGACGAGCCAACAGACGGTGCGCTGGATCTTCAAGCTCCGGGTCGGTCTCAAAGAAGCGGCGAGCCGCCTCCCGGGCACGTTCGACAAGCTGCAGGTCAGCGATCCTGGCCAGCTCGAAGGAGAGCACGGCCTCCGAGAACCCTGACTGACGGGTCCCCAGGAACTCGCCGGGCCCGCGCATCTCCAAGTCCTTGCGTGCCAAGGCGAATCCGTCATTCGTCGCCTCCACCGCCTTGAGACGCTCCTGAGCCTGTTCGGAGGATGAGTCGGAGACCAGCAGGCAATAGGAGGCGTGCTCACCGCGACCGACTCGCCCGCGGAACTGGTGAAGCTGAGCCAACCCAAAGCGCTCGGCTCCCTCAATGAGCATCACAGTAGCGTTGGGCACATCGATTCCGACCTCGATAACAGACGTGGCGACCAGAATGTCGAGGTCTCCACGAGCAAAACGGGCCATCGTGGCGTCTTTCTCATCCCCGGTCATTCGCCCGTGGAGAAGACCGAGCTCAAGATCAGGGAAGATGTGCTCCTGGAGCCGCTCGTACTCGTCCACGGCGGCCTTAACCTCCAGCTTGTCCGACTCCTCGACGAGGGGACAGATGATGAAGGCTTGCCGACCTTTCTCAATCTGACTGCGAACGAAGGCATAGGCACGCTCCCGCTCAGTAGGCAGGATCACGCGGGTGACGATCGGCTTGCGCCCGGGCGGCATCTCATCGATGACAGAGACATCAAGGTGTCCCCACACAGTAAGCTGGAGGGACCGGGGGATCGGAGTGGCGGTCATCACAAGGAGATGCGGATTATACCCCTTCTGCCGAAGCGCGTCGCGCTGCCGGACACCGAAGCGATGTTGCTCATCGACCACGGCCAGAGCAAGTTGGTCGAAGGTGAGTCCCTCCTGGATGAGGGCATGGGTGCCAACAACGACGTCAATGTCACCCCGCTCCAGACCCGCATAGATCCGGTCTCGCTCATCGCCAGTGACGCTTCCGGTGAGCAGGCGAATCTCGAGCTCAGAACCGAAGGTGTCCTCAAAGAGGCGAGTGAGCGTCTGGTCATGCTGCTCAGCCAAAATCTCGGTAGGTGCCATCAGCGCGGCCTGAGCGCCAGCCGATGCAGCCAGTGCCATGGCCGCAGCGGCCACGACGGTCTTTCCTGACCCCACATCACCTTGAAGGAGGCGAGTCATAGGCTGCTCGGTACGCAGATCATTGACAATCTGTTGAAGGGCCCGATCCTGTGCTTCAGTCAAGTCATAGGGAAGCCCGCTTAGGAAGGCATGCAGCACGTCCTCATGGATGGGGATTGCCTGTCCAGGCTCGGAGTGCCACTCACGGCGCTGACGGAGTAGAGCGACCTGGAGGACGAAGAGCTCGTTGAAGGCGAGTCGGCGGCGAGCGCGCTCCAACAACTCCTGGCTGCTCGGAAAGTGAGCCTGAAGGACGGCCGTCTCCAGATCGAGCAGCCCCTCAGCCTGGATGACGGAGGGAGGCAGAAAATCAGGCAGACGCCTCGTCCAATACGTGACGACCCGCTTCATCAGGCCTCGCAGCGCCTTCGCACTGAGCCCCTCGGTAAGCGGGTACACGGGCACGATGCGTCTGGTATGGAGTAACTCCTCTCTCAGAGGCTCCCACTGAGGAGAGGTGAAACAGAGCTGACCCAAGTACTGGTCGACCTCGCCACTGATCACAATCTGCTGCCCAGGCTTGATGCTGTTTGCCAGATAGGGTTGATTGAACCAGGTGACCTCGACAGACCCGGTGCCGTCACTGAGGACGGCCTTGAATATGGTCCCCCCGCCGCGAGTCTTGCGAGTGTACGCCTTCTCCACCCTGGCGATGATGGTTACCTCTTCGCCATACTCCAGGCGATTAATGGGAACGAGGCGCGAGTAATCGTCGTAACGGCGGGGCAGGAAGTAAAGAAGACCGCGAATAGTATGAACGCCCAGCCGATTCAGTCTCTCGGAGCGCTTCGGCCCGATGCCGTGCACAGCTGTAACCGGCGAGTCGAGATCGGGCTGCTCGGAGTCCGATCGGGAACCCCTGGAGGACCGCTCCGCGGACCGGGCTGGCCTTTGAGAGGGAGACTCGGAGGTCTCGGCAGGAGTCGGTCCGCGCTGTGCCACGTCCTGCAGCAAGGCGAGGGCTTTCTCGCGGGCGGAGACGTCAGGAAGCTCACTGTAGGTGCGGAGGCGTTCTGCAATCTCTTCGATCCAATCGGAGGCTCCCGATCCGAAGGCACGGTGCGCCTCTTGCGTCCAGGTGTCAGCGTAGGACGTCAGCCCTCCTACGACAGCCTGGTCCTTGTATTTCTCCGCCTCCAGGCGGAGTATCTTGATCAGTTTCTCGATAGGAGTCGTCATCGTCTCCTTTAGTGACTACCGTATCCTTCGTAGACAATGAGGCCGAGGGCATCGGGACCGACGTGAGATGCGAGCAAAGGCCCGTACAGAAGAACGGGGAACTCCCCATCGGCCGCGCTAATCTCGACGTCGTTCCGCAGCGCCTCGGTCTCCTCGGTCGCGTAAGGCGTGCTCTGTAGAATCGCCATCTTCTCGATATATGGGAACTCGTTGGCGAAGTCGGCCAACTTCCCGATGGCCTCGTCGCGACCGATCACTTTTTCCATAGGAATGATTCTGCCTCTTTCCACTGCCAGCGACGGTTTGTTGTCGAGCATGGTGCCGAGAATGGCCTGACTCGCGCTGATAAGGCCGGCGTGCTCCAGGTAATCGAGGGTATCCGTGGTGAGCGATATGTAGATATGGCGGATCATACCGCGGACGTAGCGCACGATGGCACCAAGGGGCATCGACTCATCAGCCAACTCGGCCGCCCTTTCGGCAAGGATCCCCAGGCCAAGCGAGAAAGACTCCGAATCGACGACGGCAATGTCGTAGCGCCCCATGAAGCCGCCGGTAGCCCGTTCGGCCTCGCGGACCACGAGACTGAGCGCAGAGGAGGAGTGGAGCGAAATGATCTGATCGGTGCGGCGGGTGACCTGCTTGTACACACGGCGGAAGTCCTCTGCCGTAGGTCCGACGATCTCAGGATGGACTCGCTCCCTGGCCAGTCGAAGCAGCAACTCCTCGTGATCGAGGTCTATCCCATCCTTGAATTCCCTGCCCGCGATACGTACAGTAAGGGGGACAACGGTGATGTCAAAACGGTCGGCAATCTCTGCGTCGGAAACTCCCTCGCTAACCGCGGTTGGCAACCGCAGAGCGCTGTCTGTGATGATGTGGACCTTGGACACGGGACCTCCCAGATTAGCGTTAACAGCAATCGACCAGCGGGCATTCGGACAGCGACTCCGAACCGCGGGTCTCGCTCACGAGGGAATTGACTTGTATGGATTCAACCCGGCTCACGTGAGCAACCAAAACGTCGTCCTTGAACGTCTTCTATTCCACCGAGACAATGTAGAGATAATGAGGTTGTCCGCCCTGGATGACCTCAATATCCTGCTCGGGCCAATGTTCCTGGAGTCGATCAGCCAGGGCGTTTGCTTCTTCTTCGCTGACGTCCTCGCCGTAGTAGAGGGTGATGATCTCTCGATCTTGAGAGTTCATCTCCGCGAGCAGAGCCTGGGCCACTTCCTCAATGGTCTCGCCACCTATTTTGAGCTCGCCATTGTGGAGGCCGATGATCTGTCCGTCGAGGACCTCGACGCCATTAACGGTCGCCGAGCGCGTAGCGAGGGTGATCTCGCCGGTTTCGACGTCCTCCATCGCCCGCTTCATAGCCTTGACGTTAGTCTCCAGATCGGCCTGGTAGTTGAGAGCAAGCAGGGCTCCGATGCCCTGTGGAACGAAACGGGTGGGGATGACGACAACCTCCTTGTCGCTCAACTCGCGGCTCTGCTCTGCTGCCATAATCACGTTGCTGTTGTTCGGGAGTAGGACCACCTGGTCGGTGGGCACCTCTTCGATGGCCTTAAGCAGGTCCTTGGTGCTGGGGTTCATCGTCTGCCCCCCACGCACGACAGCACCAACCCCCAAGCTCTGAAAGACACGGGCCAAGCCGTCACCAGGGACGACGGCCACAACGCTGACCTCGCCGATTGCCTGCTGGGAACCGACTGCGCCTTCGGTGGAGGTGCCCGCGCGACTCACGACGAAATCCTGGTATTGGGCCTGCATGTCCTCCACGACGACGTCACGGATCGACCCCAAGCTGGCGCCATAGCTGATTGGGACGCCAGGATCGGACACGTGAACGTGTACCTTAACCGTCGTTGAGTCACCGACGGCGAGGGGGCAATCCCCCATATCGGCGACGCGCTCGCGGATCTGGTCGACGTCAAGATCTCTCCCCACAACCAGAAACTGGACATCGTAGTCGTAGTCCGCCTCGCCTGGAACCAAGCCTTCGGCAAGACGGTCGACGGAGCCGGTCAGCTGTACGTCCTCTGCGACGACCTCACCTCTCATATAGCGCAACATTCCCTCCAGAATAAGGAAAAGCCCCTGCCCTCCAGCATCCACCACGCCGGCTTCCTGGAGCACGGGCAAGAGGGATGGGGTGAGCACGACCGCTTCGTGAGCGGAGAACACCATCTGTTCGAGGACGCTGACCAGGTTGTCATTTCTTTCTGCGGCGCGCTCAGCCGCGTCGGCCACAGCTTTCGCAACGGTGAGAATCGTACCCTCGACGGGTTTCACAACCCCCTTGTAGGCGGTCTCCGATGCCTCGCCACAGGCGTCAGCAAGGTCATCGACCTGCATGACGTCCTTGTTGTCCAGGCTGCGGGCGAAGCCACGCCAGATCTGAGAGAGGATAACACCAGAGTTGCCCCGCGCGCCCATGAGCGCCCCATGGGCCATCTGGTGCGCGACTCGCCCGACGTTACTTTCAGGGGAGTCCTCGATCTCGGCCCATGCGGAGCGCATAGTAAGCACCATATTGGTTCCTGTATCACCGTCTGGCACAGGGTACACGTTCAAAGCATTGACAGCAGCCTGATGGCGCTGGAGCCAGGCCAAGGCGGACTTGAAAAGCCGCTTGAAGCCCTGCCCATCCACGACATAGCGCGCACTCTGGCGAGCTGTCTCGGATCTCTTGTCCTCTGGGGTCAACCCTCTCTCCCTCGAAATGGTAGGCAGCTTGGCGAACAGGCCTGGCGCGGATCAGTCGACGTTGCTGACACGCAAGCCATCGACATGGACATTGACCTCGGCGACCGGGATGCCAAGCGCCCGTTCGACGCTGAATTTCACGACGTTCATAACGCTGCGGGCCACGGCAGCGATGCGCGTCCCGTACTCAATGATGACATAGACGTCGATGACAATGCGTCCGTCCTCAACGCGCACCTCGACGCCGCGCTTCCGCTCCGCGGAAAGAGCTGTGGCGATCCCTGTTGCCAGGTCCTTCGACGACGTCCCGACAACACCGTAACAGGACAGCACAGCATCATTTACGATGCTGGCAATAGCCGTCGGCGACACATCGATCTGGCCACGATATTCGTGTTCCGACATACTCCCTCCTCGCGATCAGCCGAATGGTGTGTAAAGCAACACGTTGGCGCGTAGTTCCTCGCCAGACACCGGCCGGCTTCGCACGGCCAGCCAGCTCCGCATGGCCAACCAGCTTCGCACGACCGGCGAACTTCGCACGACTATGAAGGGCCCGAGCATCACCGCTGGGTCCGGACCAGACTGGACGACCGAAACGGGCAGGCTCGCCAGATTCGACGTCCCCTTCATCCGAACGTGGCAGCCAGTTGCACGAAGGCCCTGCTCGGCGTATAATAACCTGTCGGTCAGCTGGTATTGATCCAGTCTTCGGAGCCCAAGACTGGCCTGAAGTGTAGACCAAGTATCGAACTGAGACAAGAGCGGAATCCTACTGGGAACGCGCATCAAGGTATCTGGAGGTAAGGAAGTCAATGGCTAAGTGCGAAATCTGCGGTAAAGGCACGCGATTTGGACACAACGTCCCGCGGTCGAAGAAGAAGACCAATCGCCAGTTCCGAGCGAACGTGCAGCGGAAGCAGGTCGTGATCGACGGCGAGGTGCGCCGGATACACATCTGCACCAGGTGCTTAAGGACGCTCGACAAGGGAGCGTGAGGCTGCTGACCGGTGAGATCACGCGCAGCCTCTCACTGGTGACACGAAAGACCCACCAGCCCAGCGAGAGTTTCTTCTGAGCACCCCCCAAGTAAGCGTAGAGGTCGCGTATATCGAATAGAACAGCTCTGCAGTCCCTGATCTAGCCCCCCGTTAGTCGAGGGGGTTTTGTTTCGTCCCTCTCAGTGCGTAGGATCAGGCTACCTGAAACGCCCCGTCCTACAGAGCGATTATGCCAGAGAGACGCGCCGCGCATCATTCCGACGGCATATGATACATCGGAATGGACAGAAAATCAAGAGGCGGTTGAAGGGCCGGTCTAGTTGTGGTAAAATGACGCGGAAGCTTGGTTGGTTACTCCCGGTCACAATCGATCTCGGCGAGTTGAGTACAGATCAAAGGGGTAGTTAGGAAACGCATGTCGAATTCCAGAAAGACAGCAAATGACTGGCTGAACCCGCTGATCAATCCACGGGTCATGAACGAGCTCAGCGCGTCTCTGCAGGAGGAAGTCGAAGACGGCTACCGCCTGGAGGTACCCGCGGCGCTCCCGATACTGCCGCTGCGCGGACTGGTGATCTACCCTATGACGGCCGTTCCCATCCGGGTGGGACAGCCGCGCTCTGTGCGGCTGATCGATGACGCAGTAAGCGAGAACAACATCATCGGACTGGTAGCAAGCCGAGATCCAGACAATGAGTCTCCAAGCCCCGACGAGGTCTACCGGGTAGGGACAGCAGCCGCCGTCCATCGGCTCGCCAAGGCCCCGGACGGCACTCTGACGCTTATCGTACAGGGGCTGGTGCGTATTCGCATCGAGGAGTTCGTGCAGGAGACCCCCTACCTACTCGCGCGGGTCAAGACGATCCCAGAGACGACAGACATCACGCTGGAGACGGAGGCTCTTCGCAGGAGCCTGCTCGAGCATTTCACCCATCTGATCGAGCTATCGCCTACGATCCCGGAGGAGATTGGCGAGATGCTGTCGAGCATAGACGACCCGCTGCAGACCACCTATGCGATTGCCAATCATATAGACAACGAGATCGAAGAGGCGCAAGAGATCCTGGAGATGGACCTCCTCAGCGACAAGATGCGCCGCTTGTTGAACATTATGGCGCAGGAGGTGGAGGTCCTCGAACTGGGCAGGAAGATAAAGAGTGAGGCCCAGTCCGAGATGCAGGAGCGGCAACGGGAGTACTTCCTCCGTGAGCAGAAGAAGGCAATCCAGAGAGAGCTCGGCGAAGGCGACGAACAGATGGAAGCGGAGGAATTTCGGGAGAAACTCGACGCACTGGACCTTCCAGAAGAGGCAGAGCAAGAAGCCCAGCGAGAGCTGGACCGACTGACAAAGGTACCGTCTGCTTCGCCCGAATACAGCGTCGTCCGCACCTACCTGGACTGGCTCACCACTCTGCCGTGGAACGTCGAGACAGAGGACAATCTGGACATCAAACACGCCCGGGATGTCCTGGATGAGGATCACTACGATCTCGAGGACATCAAGGAGCGGATTCTCGAGTTCCTGGCGGTGCGCAAGCTGCGAGAGGAGCGAAAAGAGGAACTGGAGGCGCGGGATACTGGCGATTACATCCGGCGGGAGAGAGAAGGGGTTATTCTGTGTTTCGTCGGTCCGCCAGGCACAGGGAAGACGAGCCTCGGACAGTCGATCGCCCGCGCGCTGGGGCGGAAATTCGTCCGTCAGTCCCTGGGTGGTGTGCGAGACGAAGCCGAGATTCGGGGCCATCGACGGACGTATATTGGGGCATTGCCAGGGCGGATCATTCAGGCACTGCGGCGGGTAGGATCGAGGAACCCAGTGTTCATGATTGACGAGGTGGACAAGCTTGGGAAAGATTTCCGAGGGGATCCAGCCTCTGCCCTGCTGGAAGTGTTGGATCCAGAGCAGAACTCCGAATTCCGAGACCATTATCTGGACGTACCCTTCGATCTCTCGCGGGTGATGTTCATCACCACGGCAAACCTCCTGGAGCCGATTCCAGCGCCGCTACGAGACCGGATGGAGATTCTGAAGCTCTCAGGCTACACCGAGACGGAGAAGGTACGGATCGCCCAAGGGTACCTTATTCCCCGCCAGCTTCGAGAGAACGGCCTGTGGGCGGAGGAGTTGAGTTTCACCGACGAGGTACTCCGTAAGGTCATCCAGGACTACACCCGGGAGGCCGGCGTACGGAACCTAGAGCGGGAGATCGGCAAGATCTGCCGCAAGGTGGTCACCCGCATCGCAGAAGGCGATGAAGGGCCCGTTGAGGTCACGGTGGAGAACCTGTCGGACTTTCTGGGCCGACGCCGATATTTCCCGGACACAGCTCTTCGGACCCGGGTACCCGGCGTGGCGACAGGATTGGGCGTGACGGTCGCCGGGGGCGACTTGCTCTTCTGCGAGGCGACAAAGATGGCCGGGGACAAAGGATTCACGGTCACGGGTCAGCTAGGCGACGTGATGAGAGAGTCGGCTCAGGCTGCCCTGAGCTACGTGCGTTCGAAAGCTACCGAGCTGGGGATTCCCGAGGACATCTTCGGAAAGATTGACATCCACGTCCACGTCCCCAAGGGGTCGGTACCGAAGGACGGCCCTTCGGCCGGGGTCGCGATTGCCACTGCCCTGGCGTCCCTCTTGAGCGGGCGCACGGTACGCGGAGATGTGGGGATGACCGGAGAGATCACGCTGCGTGGTCAAGTGCTGCCCGTGGGCGGCGTCAAGATGAAGGTTCTGACCGCCCATCGAGCCGGTCTGAGCACAGTCATTCTGCCGAAGCTAAACGACAAGGACCTGGAAGACGTCCCGGACGAGGTTCTGGAGGAGCTGGAGATCGTCCTCGTCGAGCGGGTGGACGAGGTGTTTGACGCTGCCCTAGAGGCGGCGGAGCAGGGAGAAGCAGACTGAGGTGGCGACGATCCTCGTCGTCGACGACGATAGAGTCTTCCGGGAGCTATTGGTCACAGTATTGGAACTGGAGAGCTACGAAGCTGTCGCTGTGACGACGCCGGAGGAAATCGTCGCCACCGTGCGTCGAGAGAAACCGGCGCTGATTTTCATGGACGTTCACATCGGGAACCGTGATACCTTGGGCGCGCTTCAAGAACTTAAACGCGACGACGCTTTGAGCGATATCCCGATCATCATGACGTCCGGCATGGACCGGGGCCAGGAGTGCATAGACGCAGGGGCGGACGTGTTCATGTTCAAGCCGTTCCGACCGTCGGAGATGATGGAGAGAATCAAGGAGTTGACGCAGGCGGACACATAAGCAGGGCCTGGAGCCAGACCGATGTAGCTCTGCCTTCTCTTCCCCCCAGAATCCGGAGAACCCAGAAAGCCACCATGTCACTCAGGATAGCCCAAAAAGGGCTCCCGGTGTGCCAGGGCGTGGCAGCTCCGACGGGGGCGACCCGCAACGGGATACCCAGTCAGCTCCATCGATCCCCCCCACCCTCCTCTGATTCGTACATATCCACGGCCTTACACTGCAGCATATCGGAGTGATCGTTTCTCACCGGGTGTCCATCAAGCACCAGCCACCGGGCTACACACAACTCCCGTCCGAGTCAACGTAGAATCCGGCTAGAACCTCACCAGCCCCTCAATCACGGGGACTACGTGTCCACCCACCCGCACGGCGACAATCTCCCCTTCCGAGCGATCCACCTCGACATGGAGCGTGCTGGGACGGCCCAGCTCCGCCCCCTGCTCGCTGACGATGCGCGTGGTCGGTTCAGCGACGGGGATGACCTGGTGATGAACCAGGTAGGCGCCCAGCGCGCCGTTCGCGCTACCCGTAGCCGGATCCTCGGGGACGCCAAGAAGAGGGGCGAACATGCGGACGTGGACGGTGGCCTCGGGCCGCTCGGTCTCGAGCGCAAAGACCATCACGCACTCGGTGTCGACAGCGCGGCAGGCCCGGTTGAGGGCCGCCACGTTGAGCGCGTCAGCGGACAGGCGCCGTACCTCATCCAGTGAGCGAACCGGGACCATCATCTGAGGTATGCCAGTGGAGACAACCTGGACGGGCAAGCCGGTCTCGAGGATAGCCTCCGGGGGCAAACC
This sequence comes from uncultured Anaerolineales bacterium, assembly GCA_964597105.1. Taxonomy (GTDB): domain Bacteria; phylum Chloroflexota; class Anaerolineae; order B4-G1; family B4-G1; genus SKLM01. The sequence goes on along the minus strand of CAZQXX010000024.1, from coordinate 5,724 downwards.
GAGCCCAGCCGCGAGATCGGAGAGGTCCCGCAGGGTGGCGTGAAAGGTGGGCCGCCCCTGGGTCATAACCACCTTCTCGACGACCCCGTCGGCGACGTGAAGGTCGGCCGGCAGCACACCGACGCCCAGCTCGAACCTCACCTGAGTCAACGGCTCGTGGAGATCGACGCGGTCGAGGTGTGCGACGACCCAGTGGGTACCGACCACCGGGTGACCGGCGAAGGGGATTTCCCTGGCCGGGGTGAAGATTCGTACCCGGAAGTCGGCGCCTGGCGACTCGGGCGGTAGCACGAAGGTCGTCTCAGAGAGGTTCATCTCGCGGGTCAGGCTCTGCATCTCCGCAGTGGTCAGACCCTCAGCATCCGGAAAGACGGCCAACGGGTTGCCGCCGAATGGAACGTCGGTGAAGACGTCCACCTGAACGAAGCGATATTCTCTCATCTCCGTCTCCTGTTCACTCCATGCGCGATACGGCGGATGCGATCTCGGTCCTCCCGTGCCGCACGATGCCCCGGCTGCTTACGGTGGACATCGCGGGGGCAACCCCGAGACTACTGCTCTGGATCACGACCGAGTCCGTTCAGAACGAGGCAGCACGATCAGCCTGCCCGGTGCGAACCGCCAGCGTGATCGGCGGTTGACAGAATCGTCCCACCAGCTATGAAGAGACGATCACGCCAGGCGGAAGATGGCCCTGAGCTGGGGCAGGTCGACGTCAACCAGCTGCAGCTGCACCGTGTCATTCAGAGCCCAATCTCCGCGCAACTGAAGGCGGTATTCGAGGTCCAACTCGGGAATGAGCACCTTCCCACGACGATCCCACTTATCCACGAGGATGGCCTCGCCGCGCCAGTCGGGGTGCTGGAGGAGATAGACGAGGGTCCAGTGCTCCTCCGCCAGCCGCTCGGCGTGGCTGACGCTGCCGGACACGGCCTCGGCGGCACCGATCCGTTCCATCAGCTCCCCGGGCTCGAGCAGGGTTCCACCCCGGAGATGGGCGCGCAACTGCTGATGGACCACCAGGTCGAGATAGCGCCGCAGCGGGCTGGTGCTCTGGACGTATCGCTCAAGCCCCAGTCCGGCGTGGCGCCCAGGGCTGCCGCTGTACTCGCTGCGACTCATACGGCGGACGAGCGCGACCATGCCCGCCAGATCCTCCGGTCGCTCGTCGGTGTCGGGCGGGGGCTGGGTGGTGTAAGGCAGAGGAATCCCCTCGTCGAGGGCATAGCCAGCGAGAGCCTCTCCGGCCATGAGCATAGCCTCCCGGACGAGAGCTCGGCTCCTCAAAGGGAGCAACGGACGGATCACGACCTCGTCATCGACGACGCGAACGTCTACCTCGGGCAGATCAATGCGGACGGCGCCATTCTCACGGCGACGGGCCTGGAAGCCCCGAGCTAACCGATAGAGGTCGCGGAACGGTTCCTCCTCGATCTGCGCCTCAGCCTCCTCGTAGGTCAAGCGGGTCACCTGCACCTGACTAGGCACGATCTCCACGGCGTCGACCTCCCCGTCCGTCCCAAGATCCAGCGCGAAGGAGAGGGCGGGTGAGACGTCCTGACGACCCATTCCCAGTCGCTCGACAGCCTCGGGTGGGAGCATAGGGACTTTGCCATCAGGCAGGTAGAGTGTGGCTCCGCGCGCACGAGCCTCCTGGTCGACCTCACTATCCGGGGGAACGAGGGCGGCCACATCGGCGATGTGGACCCAGAGCCGATATCCGCCCGCCATGGTCTCCAGGCTAAGGGCATCGTCAGGGTCGGTGCTGCCCTCATCATCAATGGCAAAAGCTGGCAGATGCGTGAGATCCCTGCGCGGCTCCTCGGGCAACGGAGGGAGGGGAGTCGTCGGCGGTGACGTCGGAAGCCCGAGACGGTCCGGATACGGGACGACGGTGTGGTCCCAGTATCCCAGCTCGAGCAGGAGGGCATGGGCATTCTCAGGCGTCTCGGCGCGGCCCAACTCACTCAGCACACGGCTCTGGTCCCTCTGTCCCAGAGCCAGCATCTCGACCTCGGTGAGATAGCGGTCGTCATCAGGCGCGAAGTCACCCGCGCGAGCGCGCTCCAGGAATGCCTCCCAGGCTCTTCGCTCAGCAGCACGAGCCTCGCGACGCGCCTTCTCATCCGCGACCTCGTCCGGCATGTGGGCACTGATGGACCCCGGCGTCCCCGCGAAGTAGAGGCCGTCGGTCACCCACTGCCACGCCGCCCACGCGGCGGACGGGGTATAGGTCCCGTAGGCAAGCTCGGTCAGCTCTCGCAGCGTCGTCCGCCGACCGCTGAGCAGCTCCCAGGCGGTCTCCATCTCCCCTTCCGGGCGATCAAGCTCATCAAGGGAGTCGATGGGGCCGGGGTGAAGGAGCTCGATATCCTTTGGACGGACCCGAAGCGAGTCGCCATCAGGCAGGACGATGGTCAGCTTCTTGCGCCCGAAAGACGCAACACGAGCCGGATCGTGTTTGTAGAAGACGAGGCTCCCCTGAGGGAACTCGATCTGATTCTCCTTGTTCGACATCCATGCCTCCGATGGTCGCTCGAGTCGTTCTGGAACTGGGGAGCCGGATCACCGCCTGCGGAACTGAAGTCAGCCGGACGACGCTCCGATCGTCCAATACTATCATGCTCTACGAAGGGCCGCAACCAGGCACACTCGGAACCGAGCATTCAGGGCCCCCTCACCTCAACCTGTCCACGTGGCGTTTCCAGGAGACGGAGAAGCCAGGGAGATCGAGGGGATCCAGATCGCGCGTCGTGATCAACCGGACGTCGAGGGGCGTTTCGCAGAATTCGACAGGTCGCCGTGTCACTTGACAGGGGTAGGTTGTATGCTAGTCTGTCGGCACGGATCCTCCCATGTCTGACGTTATCCAGGGTGTGGGAGGGCTATCAGCGAGTCGAGTCGTTGCCGATTGGAGATAGGGGAGCTAGTTGACCATGACGCTGTGGGGCGGTCGTTTCAGAGGCGGAACGGATGAGCTGATGAAGCGCTTCAACGACTCCATCAGCTTCGATCAGCGGCTGTACGCCGCTGACATTGAAGGGAGTATGGCCTACGCGAGAGCCCTGGCCCGGGCGGGGCTCATCACCGAACAGGAGACAGACCAGCTGGTGGCCGGGTTGGAGCAGGTGCGGGCCGAGTTCGACGAGGGGACCTTCCAGATTGAGCCAGGTGACGAGGACATCCACACCGCCGTGGAGCGACGGCTGGGCGAACTGGTTGGGGATGTGGCAGGGAAACTCCATACCGGTCGCTCCCGGAACGACCAGGTGGCGACGGACTTACGTCTGTATCTGTTGGAGGCAATCGAGAGGCTCGAGCAGGCAGTAATCGGTCTGCAGAGAGCCATCGTTGGTCAGGCTGAGTCGTGCCAGGACATCATTATGCCGGGCTACACGCATCTGCAGCATGCGCAGCCGGTGCTCTTCAGCCACTGGCTGATGGCCTTCTTCTGGAAACTGGACCGGGACCGCGGGCGTCTGAGAGACGTGGCCGAGCGGGTCCGGGTCTGCCCGCTGGGTGCAGGAGCGCTCGCCGGGAACCCGTTTGGCATCGACCGAGCTGCCATGGCCGAGGCACTGGGCTTCGATGCACCGACGGAGAACACCATCGACAGCGTGAATGACCGGGACTACGTGGTGGAATTCCTCGCCTGGGCCGCGCTGACCCAGGTCCATCTGAGCAGTCTGGCAGAAGACTTAATTCTCTGGGCCAGCCAGGAGTTTGGATTCGTCGAGCTCGACGATGCGTATGCCACCGGATCGAGTCTGATGCCGCAGAAAAAGAACCCTGACTCGCTGGAATTGCTACGTGGGAAGAGTGGGCGCGTGGTGGGCCACCTGACGGGGTTGCTCACGACGCTGAAGGGGCTTCCGACAGCTTACAACAAGGATCTGCAGGAGGATAAGGAGGCCCTCTTCGACGTGATCGACACGATGGAGATGGCGCTCCCGATTGCTACAGGGGTCATTGAGACGTTGAACGTGAACGCGGACGCGATGGAAGGAGCGCTGGACGACGGCATGCTGGCCACGGACCTGGCAGACTACCTGGTGCGCCGGGGGGTCCCGTTCCGCCAGAGCCATCACCTGGTGGGAGAGGCGGTCTGCCGGGCGGAGGAGCTAGATGTCCCGCTGAAGCAGCTAGACCTGACAGAGTATCAAGAGATCCATCCGGCATTCGACGAGGACGTGTACGGGGTGTTTGACTTCAAGCGTTCAGTGGAGGCGCGACGCACAATGGGAGGCACAGCACCAGAGGCGGTGGCGGAACAGATTGAGCGGGCGAAACGGATCCTCGCAGAGACCACTGAGGGTTGACCCCGGCACCCGGAGCAGCAACGGCCGACTTGCCGGGCAGAGGTCCGGATGCGATGACTGTTTGAAGAGGTGCGACGAGAGAGCCTAAGGCTCACCCCTGTTGAGCGAGTACTGCGAAGAGGCTGAGGTCCCTTTCGCGACCCCCGCCTTGGAATGTCTCTTGGACGACGAAGCCGCTCGCAGCAGCGAGGCGTTCTACCTCCTGCTCGTCCACCATGTGACAGTAACGTAGGCCCCTACCCCCACGCTTCCAATCGAGGAGATAGTCGCCGGGTTCCAGTGCATCCTCGTCGATATTGACCTCATCCCAATCGACGATCTTACGCCGGGTGCGCTCGTGGGCCAGGAAGCGCCAGGTCGAGAGAATGATGGAGCCGTCTGGCTTCAGTAAATCGGCGATATCGCGGAGGACCCGCGCTCGAAGGCGGAAATCAGGGATGTGGTGGAGGACAGCGAGCATCACCACGCAATCGAACGCCGCGCGCGGTAAGGCCGAGATCCAGCTCCGTCGTGTGACGTCGAGGACCTGAAAGGTCGCCTCGGTCCGAGAGAGTCGGTCCTGCTGCGCCCGGGCCTCCTCGATCAACTCGGGGATAGCATCGACACCGACGTAGGTCGAGCCCGGCCGCTCCTGGTCAAGCAGGACCGCCAGCCGCCCGTTGCCACAACCGACGTCTAATATCATTGCACCGTAAGGCAGATACGGTAAAATAGATATGAGAGCAGGGTCTGAGACGGGCCGACTGGCGGCGAAGTGCTCGGCGAAGGTGGCGTAGAACTCCCGATTCAAGGCCAGCAACTTCCGGATGGTCTCCTCGTTCATACAAGGATTATAGTCGGTCGACGGAGCAGAGACAAACGATGGCAGGGCGATCTTACTGATCCGAACGTATGAAACTAAATTGCCTGACCGAAGATGGTAAGCGCTCGACCGAACGCTCAGCGTGAAAAGCCTGCTTGACAGCCGCCGAGGTGCCCATCTATAGCCTTGAATCCATCCGGTAGGAGCACCATCTGGACGGCGGTTTAGAAAGTAATGCACGGATCAGTAGAGTGCAGCACTCACGCATCCGCCTTCTGGCGTGACGCGGAGAGATAACACACACGACATAAAGCCGAAGGACTATGGGCAAGCAGAAGGCACACCGACGGTCGTCTGACCTCGAGCAATACGAAGAAGTGTTGGTCGCCATACTGGACGAGGTACGCGATGCATCTGATCTGTCGCAGGAGGAGCTGTCGCAGATCTTGCGGAATCACACGCTGCCGAACGGCAACATGCTCTCGAAGGATCGGATCATACGCGGCTACCGCGAGCTCTGCGAACGAGAGGGTCGGGCACCCGATCGGCAGATCGTGCGGCGTCTGCGAGTGAAGCCCACACGGACGATCTCCGGCGTGGCGC
>CAZQXX010000023.1:17707-24386 GCA_964597105.1 uncultured Anaerolineales bacterium | reverse complement strand
TCTGACTGGCATTCACTACTACTCGACGAACAGGTTCAGGAACTCGTCGTTGCTCTTAGTCCCACGGAGCACTTGGAGCAGCTCCTCCATAGCCTGTGCCTGGGTATATCCGGAGGACAACGAGTCGAGGAACCGCTGCCGCATTGCCCACACCTTTCGCCGCGTCTCATTATCCAGAAGCAGCTCTTCGCGACGTGTTCCCGAACGCTCGATGTCGAACGCGGGGAAGATGCGTCGCTCTTCCAGTCTACGGCTCAGATGGAGCTCCATGTTGCCTGTGCCCTTGAACTCCTCGTAGATCATGTCGTCCATCCGGCTCCCGGTGTCCACAAGACAGGTTGCAATGACCGTCAGGCTGCCGCCGTCCTCGATGTTTCGGGCTGCTCCGAAGAAGTGCTTTGGAGGGTAGAGAGCTGCCGGATCGAGTCCACCAGAGAGCGTGCGCCCGCTGGGCTGGACCACGAGGTTGTAGGCACGAGAGAGTCGGGTGATACTGTCGAGGAGGATGGCGACCTCGTTTCCTTCCTCGACCAGACGCTTGGCGCGGGCCAGCACCGTCTCAGCAACCTGGGTATGGCTCCGGGCATGCTCGTCAAAGGTTGAGCTGACCACTTCAGCGTCGACCGAGCGAGCCATGTCCGTGACCTCCTCCGGCCGCTCACCGATGAGCACAACCATCAAGCGGGTCTCAGGATGGCTGCTCGTGATGCCGTTGGCGATGTGCTTGAGCACGGTGGTCTTGCCAGCCTTCGGCGGGGACACGATCAGACCGCGCTGTCCCTTGCCAATGGGGGAGATCATGCTCAACAGCCGGGTGGTTGGATTGCCGCGGGGACGCTCCAGGTAAAACCGTTCCTCAGGAAAGATCGGCGTCAATGACTCGAAGCGCGGTCGCCGCTTCGCTTTCTCCGGATCCTGACTGTTGACAGCTTCCACTCGCAGAAGGCTGAAATACCTCTCGTTCTCTTTAGGCGGCCGTATCTGGCCCAGGACCAAATCTCCCGTGCGCAGTCCGAACCGATGGATCTGGGATGATGAGACATAGATGTCATCGGAGCTCGGCTTGTACTCATCGGGACGCAGATATCCCTTGCTCTCATCAATGATGTCGAGAATGCCCCCGCCAAAGATCAGACCTTCGCGTTCTGTCTTTGCTTTGAGCAGACGCATAATCAGACCGTCCTTCTTGAGCCCGCTGTAGCCGGATACGTCCCATTCTCGGGCTAGCTCGCGTAGCTCGTCTACCGTCTTCTCTTGCAAGCTATTGATGTTCAGTTGATCGTTCACTCTGTTTCACTCCTGTCTTTGCGTAAATGGGTCTTTCGAACCAGTCTAGGTATCATACTTAGCGATAAACTCCTCTGCTTTTTTCACCAGGTTTCGGTTCCCGATGAGCAGAGGGGTGCGTTGATGCAAGTCATTCGGTCTTATGTCGAGGATATTCCGGCGTCCATCGGATGCGTATCCGCCGGCCTGTTCCGCAATGAAGGCCAGCGGGTTTGCCTCGTAAATCAGACGCAGCTTCCCATCCGGATACCTGCTGTCAGCGGGGTAGTAGAAGATCCCACCTTTCAGCAGATTGCGATGGAAATCGGCCACGAGTGCTCCAATGTACCGTCCAGAGAGAGGTCTCCGTTTGTCTTCCTCGTCCATACCCTGGAGCCATCGGGTGAACCGGCGCATCCCTGTTGAGCGGTACTTCTCGTGGGCGTGGTTAGCGCTGTAGTACTGCGGAGCATCCGGTATGCGCAGATCCGGGTGCGAGAGCAGGAACTCGCCCAGACTAGGGTCGAGCGTGAATCCATGCACGCCCTGTCCGGTCGTATATACCATCATCGTGCTAGATCCGTAGATGATATAGCCTGCGGCGGCCATATCACGTCCCGGCTGAAGGCAGTCCTCCACAGTGCCAGGGCCGTCCTTGCTTCGGCGGCGGTAGATGCTGAAGACGGTCCCGATGGTCGCGTTGACGTCGATGTTGGAGGAGCCGTCAAGCGGATCGAAGACGAGCACGTACTTTCCTGTGCCGTACTCGCTGGGCACTTGAATGAGCCCGTCCATCTCCTCGGACGCCATCACAGCTACGCGGCCGGTGAATGAGTTCATACGAATAATGACCTGGTTGGCGAAGACATCCAACTTCATCTGTTCCTCGCCTTGGATATTCATCTCGCCTGCCGATCCCAGGATCTCCACCAGGCCCGCGCGTCTCGCCTCACGCGCGATGATCTTGCCGGCCAACGCGATATCATACAGGAGGGCAGAGAAGACGCCCGTTGCTTCAGGGAATTCACGTTCTCGCTCAACGATATGTCGCTCTATCGTGATAATCTGGTCATCCATTCTATCCTCCGCAGACTCAGTTAGGTGGATTTCTTCAATCCAGGTACCAGACCCAGCGAGCTCCACGCATCTCGCGTATGATGTCCGTGGTGGAAAGGATACCCAACGGTTTGTCATCGTCGCCGACGACCAGCAGACGATGAATGCTGCTCTCCAGAAGCTTCTTCGCTGCATCTTTCACCGTCTCATTCTCCGAGACGCTGATGACCTCGGGGGTCATGACGTCGCGGGCCTGGATCGCTGTCAGGTCTTCGCTGTAGTGAGAGATGGTGTCCATATGAGAGACAACACCGACCGGAGGATCGCCTTCGCGTTCTGCGACCATGATGGCGTGAATCTCGGTATCAGCCATGACTCGAACCACCTCTTGGACGGGTGTCTCCGGCTTGCAGAAGATAACCCCTTTGTGATAGATGTCACGAACTAGTCGTTCCTGTGCCATCGGATAGTCGCCTCCTTGTGTGTACTCACTTGACGAACCAAGTCACGTAATAGTATCCAATCACAGCGGACCACAAGACGCTGTCCAATCGATCAAGGGCACCGCCGTGCCCGGGCAGCAGCCTGCCGCTGTCATCCACACCAGCCTCGCGCTTGATCAGCGAGACCGTCAGGTCGCCGATTGGAGCCAGGGTGCTTATCAGCAGCCCGAGGGCGAGGCCATGTGGCGCGGTGAGGGCGCTCCCACCCCCGGCTCTGAACGCCCAGAGCCAAGCAAAGAACGCCCCCGCTAAGCTGCCGATTACGATTCCACCACCGTACCCCTCCCAGGTCTTGCCTGGACTCACGGAGGGGGCAAGTTTGTGCTTTCCCCAAGCTGACCCCACGAAATAGGCGGCGGAATCGGTCAGTAGAATCACTGGCACGGCAACCAGAATCCACCATAGACCATCCGTGGGAAGGCCTCGCAGGTTTATTAGGTGCGATGCGTACAGGCCGAGGTAGGTTCCACTCGCTATTGCTCCGGTCCAGTCTGATACTTGCAGGTGCTCATGGCGGACAACCTGCCACACGAGCGAACAACACAGCACGCCGGCTACGCCAGGCCTGAGCAGTTGACATGCGGGGACATAGGCGTCCAGTAGGAAGAGCCACACCAATGCAATTCCGAAGGCATAGATCGGTCGAAAACCGTGACGCGCGACCAGCAGACAGAACTCGATTTCGGCAAGCGTCGTCAGACTCGCTACCAGAGCTAGAAACGGCAGGTCACCCAGATAGATGAGCCATATGACGATCGGAATCAGAACGATTGCGGTGAGCAGGCGGGTTCGTAGCACGAGCTGGCTGTGTTCGGGAGTGATCTGACGCGAAAAGGTACGCCGATGCGGAAGCCTTGAATACTACTGAGTCGCGGATGGAGACGTGCCCGGGACTAGGCCATAGCGCCGCTCACGCCGGTTGAAGTCCTGCAGGGCTTCATAGAGTTCGTCCTTATCGAAATCGGGCCACAGCGTGGGAGTGGTGTAGAACTCCGCATAGGCTGCCTGCCAGATAAGGAAGTTGCTCAGACGCATCTCGCCACTGGTGCGAATGATGAGATCTGGGTCCGGTTGTCCCGCTGTATAGAGATGGCCATCGATAACGTCTTCGTCGAGGCGTTTGGCAGAGACGCCTTCAGCGATGATCTGGCGTACCGCGTCGACGATCTCAGCTCGCCCTCCATAGTTAAACGCAATATTGAGAACCAGGCGATCATTGTCCTTGGTCAGTTCGATCGCTTCTTGAATGCGTCTCTCAAGCTCCGGCGGGATGCGTTCCAAGCGGCCCAGGTGACGCAATCGGACACCCTGCTTGTGGAGCTCCGGGACTTCTCGGTCGATCACCCGCCTCAAGATCGAGAGGAGGCCCCGCACCTCGCTCTCCGGACGTCCCCAGTTCTCCGTGGAGAACGCGTAGATGGTGAGGAACTCAATCCCGAATTCGACTGCTGCGCGCAGCACCCGCCGCAGGTTCTCTGTGCCGGCACGGTGACCAGCGATCCTGGGCAATCCCCGTTGGCGGGCCCAGCGACCGTTCCCGTCCATAATGACGCCGACATGTCGCGGCACACGCTCGAGAGGAGGATGTTTATCAGCTTGATCGGATCCAGAGGCCATGCGGTGAAATTGTTTGAGAGAGCGAGGGGTTAGCTCTCCAGAATCTCTTTCTGCTTCCGAGCGCTGATGTCTTCCATCTGCTCAGTGTAGTTGTCGATCAGTTCCTGGAGCTTGTCTTTTGCCCTGTAGAACTCGTCTTCCGAGATGAGTCCCTCCTTCTCGAACTCCCGGAGATCTCCAAGCGAGTCTCGGCGTATGTTGCGCAGGGCGACTTTCCCCTCCTCAACCCGCTGCCGAACCATCTTTGCCAGATCTTTCCTCCGCTCCTCCGTCAGGCGAGGAACCGGAAGACGGATGATCCTGCCGTCGTTTGACGGGGTAAGCCCGACATCGGATTTTAGGATTGCGCGCTCAATCTCCTCGAGAGACGCTGGGTCGTAGGGCCGCACAACCAGCAAGCTGGGCTCGGGTGCGGATATCACAGCCAGTTGGTTGAGTGGTGTAGGCTGGCCATAATAATCCACCATCACACGCTCCAACAACGCCGGGGACGCCCGTCCTGTCCGGATTGTCCGCAGGTCAGCCTTCAGCGCTTCCAAGGCGCTGTGCATCCGCTTTTCCGTTTCACGAAGTAGTTCTTGATACATAGTTACCGTGAGATTAGTGTACCGATCTTCTCCCCCAGGACTGCCTTCTCCAGGCTGTGGGGTTGCCACATATTGAGTACAACAATCGGGAGGTCGTTCTCCATGCACAGCGAGATTGCCGTCGCATCCATCACACCTACCCGCATTTCAAGTGCCTCCATGTAGCCGAGCGACTCAAAACGTTCTGCGTCCGGGTTCTCGTGTGGATCCTCAGCGTACACACCGTCCACTTTCGTTGCCTTGATCAGCAGATCTGCGTTGATTTCCATCGCCCTGAGAGCGGCCGCCGTGTCGGTCGTGAAGTATGGATTGCCCGTGCCGCCGCCGATAATGACGATGCGTCCCTTTTCCAGGTGGCGGATCGTTCGCAGACGGATATAGGGCTCGGCTATAGCGCGCATCTCGATAGCGGTCTGCACCCTGATGGTGCTGCCCATCCGCTCCAGCGCATCGGCCAGCGCCAGAGCATTCATGACCGTGGCAAGCATCCCCATGTGGTCCGCTGTCGCCCGGTCCATGCCGTGGGCCAGACCATCGCGCCCGCGCCAGATATTCCCGGCGCCAAGCACGATAGCCACCTCAGATTCGAGAGCATGCACCGCCTGTACTTTCGCAGCAACCTCTTCCGCCAGGTGCGGGCTGATTCCGAAGCCCCCTGGTTCGGACAGGGACTCGCCACCTAGTTTGAGCAACACACGCTTGTACTTGGCTACCGCCATTACCACTTACCTTGCACGCTCCTTGATCAGGACCTGGCTTGCGGCTCAGTGCAGATCCTGATCAAGGCGTTTCATCCCTCGCTACTCTCCCACCTCGTATCTCTCGAAGCGGCGTAGAAGAATCAGCTCACCGAAAGCCGTGGTGGCTTCATTCAGCAGGTCCTCAATCGACTTATCCTCGTTCTTGACGAAGGGCTGCTCCATGAGGCAGACCTGCTCATAGAACTTCTCCATGCGGCCTTCGACGATCCGGTCGACGATGTCCTCAGGCTTGCCCTGTTCAAGAGCTTGCTTGCGGTAGATCCCCTTCTCTTCCTCAATCACGTCTTCCGGTACGTCCTCACGCGTCAAGTACCGGGGTGCAGCAAAGGCAATGTGAAGGGCCATGTTGTGGGCCAAGGACTTGAAGTCGTCGGTGCGAGCTACGAAGTCAGTCTCGCAGTTGAGCTCAATCATCACACCAACCTGGCTGCCGTGATGGATGTATGCCTCGATCATACCCTCGGAGGCCGCGCTCATGCTCTTCTTCGCCGCCTCCGCATGCCCCTTCTCACGCAGATAGGAGACGGCTTTCTCGAAATCACCCTCGTTTTCCTTCAGGGCCTCTCGGCAGTCCAGGACACCGGCCCCAGTCGCGTCTCGTAACTCCTTGATCATTGACGTCGTTATTTCCAACGGATAGTCTCCTCGTTCGATGTGTGATATGCGTCCGTCAAGAGCGTGACGCTGAGAGCGTGACGCTCTTGTGCTGTGTCGTGTCGCACTACTCGGTTGACTCTTCAGAAGCCTCGACTGTCTCTGTCTCTTCCTCGGGCTCCTCTGATCCCGCCTTCTCCTTCGCGGACATCTCTTTCAGCCGGGCCAGCGTGGCGGCGCTGAGATACTTCTCGTCCTCAAGCTCGAGATCCTCGACCTCCGGCATCTCCTCTTC
>CAZQXX010000023.1:0-17607 GCA_964597105.1 uncultured Anaerolineales bacterium | reverse complement strand
TGAGATACTTCTCGTCCTCAAGCTCGAGATCCTCGACCTCCGGCATCTCCTCTTCCGCTTCGTAGGCCTTCCGTCGTGCGAGACCTTCCAGCACAGCATCGGCAAGCTGGTGAGTGATCAGCCTGATGGCACGGATAGCGTCATCGTTGGCGGGGATGACGTAATCGACAGGATCTGGGTTACAGTTGGTGTCTACCATCGCAATGATCGGGATACCCAGCTTATCCGCCTCAGCCACCGCAGTGGCTTCGCGATTTATGTCAACCACAAACAACAGATCCGGGAGCTCGCGCATCTCCTTAATGCCGCCGAATCGTTGATTCAGCTTCTCGATCTCCCGCTCCTTCTCCAAGGCCTCCTTCTTTGTCAGCAACTCGAAGTCGCCTCGCTCGCGACGCGCCTCGAGACTGTGGAGATAGTCGATCCGTTGTCGGATTGTCTGCCAGTTGGTCAATGTTCCACCCAGCCAGCGGAGATTGACGTAGGGCATGCCGCACCGCTCAGCCTCTCGAGCGATGGTGGCTTGAGCCTGGCGTTTTGTGCCGACGAAGAGAATGGAGCCTCCAGCTGCGACGGTGTCCTCAATCAGATCGCAGACAGACTGGAGCACACTGAGTGTCTGCTGAAGATCGATGATGTGCACCCCTTTCCGCTCAGTGAAGATATAGGGGGCCATCTTGGGATGCCAGCGCCGGGTACGATGTCCGAAGTGCACGCCCGTTTCCAGGAGTGCCTTCAAAGAAATGTCAGCCATTATTGGGGAAACCTCCTTCTAACCGTTTTTCCTCCGCCTCCATCATTCCTTTGGGAGACCAAGGTGGCTGGTCCCTCGGCACGGTCCCGCTGGTCAAGAGGCGTGTGTGTTTATTGAACTGGTTGATTTTACCACGAAGCGGGATTTCGGCAAGTTTATTGCACATCGTCCGGTTTGCTGGGCACACTGAAGCGATACCCAACTCCGCGGACTGTGTGGAGGTACTCGGGTGAACTGGTATCTTCCTCGATGGCCTCGCGGACCCAGTGGATGTGGACGTCGAGGGTGCGCGTGTCATCCGTGAAGTCTGTCTGCCATACACGCTTCATAAGGAACTCACGAGTGAGGATCTCATCGGGATGTCGCATGAACAACTCTAGCAGGTGCGCTTGCTTCGGTGTCAGGTGGAATTCCTGCTCCCCCCGGGTGACAGAGCGACGCTTGACGTTGAAGCTTAGGCGCCCTCTGCTCAGTACCTCTCCATCGGGGGCGGGCATCAGCCACGAGATCCGGTTGATCAGTTTCTGAGATGAGAACGGAGCACGGAGACAGGCCCGGGCTCCCACCTCATCGGGAGCCTGATTGCCTTCGTAGAGAAGCAACACCGGCACTTCAATGCCTTTGCTGTCCAATGTATCACAGAAACGACGGCGGCTAAATCGAACAGAAGGAGAGTCCAGAACGATCACTGCCGGCCGTGCCTCACTGATCTTGGTCAATGCGGCCCTTCGAGTGCGAGCCGTGACCAGATTGTATTCCTCGTCAAGAATCGGTGCGAGGCGCTCCCCAGCGGGCTTCCTTCCTTCGACGAGCAACACCGTGTGTGATGATGCCACCTACCTGTCGTTCCTCCTTCGGTCGCAGAACGGCGCGGCAGCGCCCTTCAGCCAGTGCCTATGTGTTCTCCGTTGGTTCACTCAGTGAGTCGCCCTGGCTATGTGGCTCATCAGAGAGCCATCCGGAGGGCGCCCCGTCGCGACGCGCAACTCCAGCTCAGCCGCGCTCTCGCCTCATGAGAAGTCGGCTCCCATTATACTCTATCCGTCCATCTCGTGCAAACAGAACGGCGTCCCTATGCTATTCTACTGGTCGGCTCGCTTATACCCAGAACTGCCACAAGCCGATGTATCGGAGATTCACGCCATTCGAAAAAAGTGGTTGACCTAGTGGCAGTCTCCGATATACTACGATGCTGTCTGGGAGGCACCGACATCAAGGCGATCAACGGCCATCTCGGTGACCTCTCGACACGTTTCCACAAATCAGAGGTCGGCGGCACCGCCCCCGACCTCTGGCGATAGACAGGAGGCTGTACTACATGTCGAAGATCATTCGCGACCCTGCGACGGCTCTCTATCCGGTGCCTGCAGTGCTGGTGAGCTGTGGTCTGGATTCACAAGCTAATATCATCACGTTGGCCTGGGTGGGCACGCTGTGCTCTGATCCCCCCATGATTGGAATTGGCGTGCGGCCCAGCCGACATTCCCACAAGCTGCTCAAGAAGGTCGATGAGTTTGTAGTTAACCTGCCGACAAGCGGTCAGGTGGAGGCGGTAGACTACTGCGGCACCGTCTCGGGGAGGGACGAGGACAAGTGGGCGGGCTGCGATTTTACGGCTGTCTCTGGATCAGAGGTGGAGGTGCCTCTGATTGCGGAGTGCCCCGTCAATATCGAGTGTCGCCTGGAAGAGACCCTCTCTCTAGGCAGCCACGATCTCTTCATCGGTCGCGTCGTGGCCGTACAGATGGACGAAGGCGTACTCGATGAGCGGGGGAGGCTAGACGCGGCGAAAGCGAGTCCCTTGGCCTATGTGAGCGGCGACTATCGACGCGTCGGCGAGCTATTGGGCACGCATGGCTTCTCGAGGCGTGGGTAGAGCCGGGCACGACTGGACCACGCGATGAGATGGGCGAGGTCAGCCGCCGTGGTCCGGGTCTGCGCGCCAGCGGACTGCCCTGACTGGTCGTCAGGACTCCAGCGGCCGCCGGCGCATAAGTCGCGGCGGCAGCGATCCGCACGCCATGATCGCGTCGTGATTTCTTGACGCGACGCTTGGGGATGAGCTTGCCGATAGTCATCCGCCAAGTCCAGAATCGCCAACTTTCCCATCAAGTATGACTGGGGTAGCGTGGGGGAGCTGGTGTAGCGTTGCACCTCCGCCAGGGCTGGATCTGGCTCGAGTCCACATCTTCTAACCAGGAAGCTCACTGGTTTGCCGACGCTCATCCCCTTGGTATGGAGAGAGACATCTAGCATGATGCGCGCTGCGCGCCAGCGTTGATCGGAGAGCCGGCCCAAGCGCTGCACAGGCGCGTCGATATAGCCTAACTCCTCCATCAACGGTTCGCTATCAGAACTGGTTCTCAGTCGTCATCTCGCATTCTCCTGTGTGGACTGTGACGCTGGCAGGCTTGTAGCGGCCCAGGAGGGTGCGCGGCCGTTGACCCGAGCATAAGCGTGCGCGTCGTTATCAATTGACTGTGGAACGCTTGTCTCGGTGGGTGAAGTGGAGACGCCTGCTCCGCTCCAGACTCCGTCGAGGCCGATTCGCCTTGTCCAAGTCGACCAACGCTGTTCTGAGCCTTTCCAGTGCATAGGATTGAGTCTGGCGCAGAGCTCAGGGCACCGCAACCGTGGGCGCTCTTCGGCAGATCGGGCTGCCGATCTGAAGGCGTGTTTCTTCGGATCGGGACAAGGTCTCACGTCGCGCGGTTCCGAGTCCGTTGGGTCTGTATCTGGTGACACGCGTCCGCAGCAGTTGCTCGCCTCGGTCGGCATGCTACAATCGACGCTGTTACTGAGCTACTGGAGGTGGCAGATGCAGGTAGGCGTCGACATCGGAGGCACATTCACTGATTTTGTACTGGCCGAAGACGGCGCTTTGCGCATTCACAAAGTCCTGAGCACCCCTGAAGATCCTTCGCAGGCGATGTTACTCGGTCTGAGGGCGCTGCTTTCCAGGGGGCTCGAGGGCGTCCAGCGTATCGCCCACGGCTCGACGGTGGCGACCAACGCCATTCTGGAACGGAAAGGGGCGCGGTGCGCGTTCCTCACTACGGAGGGATTCCGTGACCTCCTGGTGATCGGGCGTCAGAATCGCCCTGATCTCTATGTGCTACAGCCCACGATTTCGCCGCCCCTTATCCCCCGCGATCGATGCTACGAGATACCCGAGCGGTTGGATGCAACCGGGCGAGTCCTCGTTTCGCTGGACGTGGCGGCTCTCGATAGTGTCCTGGACGAGATTGAGCGTGACGAGGTTGACTCTGTGGCTGTCTGCCTTCTGTACAGCTATCTCAACCCCCAGCACGAACAGGCTGTGCGGGATCGGATTGTGGAGCGCGGGTTGTTGGAGCCCTGGCAGGTGGCTCTCTCCAGCGACGTGCTGCCGGAGTTTCGTGAGTATGAGCGCGCCAGTACGGTGGCGATGGAAGCGTATGTCCGGCCGGTGGTCAGTCGTTATCTTGAGGGACTTCAGAAGAAGCTGCCACCAACCTGTGGGCTCACTATCATGAAGTCTGATGGCGGGATCATCAGCGCTCAACGGGCCCGGAAGAAGGCTATCCATACGGCCTTGAGTGGACCGGCAGCCGGGGTTATCGGCGGATTCCACGTCGCTCAACAGGCTGGATACGACCACGTGATAACCCTCGATATGGGCGGCACATCAACGGACGTTGCTCTGTGTCCTGACGAACTTGTTCAGCGCGCCGAGTCTGAGATCAACGGGTTTTCTCTGCGTACGCGCCTTCTCGATATCGAGACCATTGGTGCCGGAGGTGGCTCCATCGCGCGGCTCGATTCTGGCGGGTTGCTCCGGGTCGGGCCAGATAGCGCGGGTGCCGATCCAGGTCCGATTGCCTACGGGCTCGGAGGAGAGGACATCACAGTCACCGACGCCAATGTCCTCCTGGGGCGCGTGGACCCAGATCATTTCCTGGGTGGCGATATGAGGCTCAACCCGGATCCGGTGTGCGCGGCCTTGGAGCGCCTAGGTGATCGGATGGGGGCGTCTCCAGAAGAGGCGGCTCTGGGCATCATCCGGGTGGTCAACGTCAATATCGACCGGGCGCTGAGGCGGGTGTCGATCGCCAGAGGTCACGACCCTCGGAACTTCACACTGGTCGCCTTCGGGGGCGCCGGGCCGCTGCACGCCTGCGCGGTGGCGCAACAGCTGGAGATCCCCCGCGTCCTGGTGCCCCGCCATTCCGGCGTTCTGTGTGCGCTTGGCTTGTTGATGGCTGATGTGGTGCTAGAGCAGAGCTATTCCGTCTTACAGCCAGTGACCCCAGAGACGGTTGCTGATTTGCGCCAACGAGCGGCGGAGATGGCGGATGATGCTAGGTCTACCCTGATCGCAGAGGGGTTTGAGGAGGAGGCGATCATCGTGCAAGGACTGGTGGATGCGCGGTACCGCGGCCAATCCTACGAGTTGACAATCCCTCTCGAGACGGATCTGACGACTGGCTTCCACACCGCTCATGAAGCTACATACGGCCATACTATGCCGGGGCGTAGCGTGGAACTCGTCAATCTACGCATGCGTGCGACAGGTCTCATCGATGGGCCTGTACTGGAATCGGAGGCGCTGATGACAAGCGACGGCACAGAGGCGTATCTCGGAGAGAAGCAAGGCTTCACACAACGACATGGGGTCGTGC
Organism: uncultured Anaerolineales bacterium; assembly: GCA_964597105.1. Classification (GTDB taxonomy): domain Bacteria; phylum Chloroflexota; class Anaerolineae; order B4-G1; family B4-G1; genus SKLM01. The sequence goes on along the minus strand of CAZQXX010000023.1, from coordinate 12,192 downwards.
AGATCGCTAGATATGAGCGGGAACGACTCCGTCCGGGGGCTGTCGTCCGGGGGCCAGCCTTAGTGTTCCAGATGGACAGCACGGCGTATGTCTCTTCCGGATGGGTGGGACGGGTGGATGGCTATCGCAATCTCATCCTAGAGAGGGCTTAACCGTAGGAGAGATCACATGACGACCGACGCCATCAGCCTGGCAGTTTTCGAGAGTCTGTTCGCCTCGGTGGCGGAGGAGATGGGAGTGACCCTTCGACGAGCCAGCTTCAGCCCTAACATCAAAGAACGGCTCGATTTCAGTTGTGCCGTCTTCGATGCCGAGGCCCGCATGGTGGCCCAGGCGGCCCACATCCCAGTACACCTGGGCAGCATGCCGGCTTCGGTAGCCTCTGCGCTGGAAGCCTTTGACGCATTTGAGCCAGGAGACGTCATCGTGTTGAATGATCCCTATCGTGGCGGGACCCATCTGCCCGACGTGACGATGGTCTCGCCCGTCTTTGTGGCCGGCCAGGTGCGCTTCTTCGTGGCCAGTCGGGCCCACCATTCTGACATCGGTGGCGCCACACCGGGATCTCTTCCACTGAGTACGGAACTGTATCAAGAGGGCACAATTATTCCACCCGTCAAGCTTGCCGAGGGCGGCACGAGAAACCAGGCGCTTCTCACGCTCATCACTGCGAACTCACGTGCTCCAGAAGAGCGGTTGGGCGATCTTGAGGCCCAGTGGGCGGCACAACGAGTGGGCGAACGCCGCTTGCTGGCATTGGTGAACACCCACGGCGAGGATCGCGTGCAGGAGCACGCGGCTGCGCTGATGGGATACTCTCGGCGGATGACGGAAGAGGTGATTGCGCGCATCCCCGAGGGTACCTACCGTTTTGAGGACGCGCTGGAAGGCGATGGACAGAGCGAGTTCGCTATCCCGATTTGTGTGAGCATCACCGTCCGGGGAACAACGATGACGGTCGATTTCTCGGGAAGCTCGCCACAGGTGGCCGGAAACGTGAATGCCGTCGAAGCGGTGGTGCGCTCAGCAACATGGTATTGTGTGCGGTTACTGGCAGAGAATCACGTGCCGGTTAACGATGGCTGTTTTCGATCGGTAAGAATTGTTGTGCCTGAGCACAGTGTGCTCAATCCGAATTTTCCCGCGGCAGTCACGGCTGGGAACGTGGAGACGAGCCAGCGCATCGTCGATGTCGTGCTGGGTGCGCTGGCACAGGCGCTTCCGAAGCGCGTCCCGGCGGCCAGCCAGGGGACGATGAACAACGTCGCCTTTGGGAGCGTAGTTGATGGTCAGTCCTTCGTCTTCTACGAGACGGTTGGTGGCGGTCACGGTGGTGGCCCGGCAGGCGATGGATTGAGCGGAAAACACAGTCATATGACCAATACCTGGAACACGCCGGTGGAGGCGATCGAGCACAGCCTGCCCGTACGCATCAGGGCATACCAGCTGCGCGACGGATCTGGCGGTCAGGGGAGCTTCCGGGGCGGGGACGGCATCCACCGGGTGTACGAGTTTCTACAAGAGGCGACGGTGACGCTCAACAGCGAGCGGCGCGTGAACGGTCCCTATGGGCTAGAAGGTGGTCAATCCGGCCGTCCCGGGAGGAACCGGTTGATTCGCGATGGCGAGAAGATCGTGATTGGGGGGAAGGCCACAGTGCGCGTGAAGGCGGGCGATCTCCTGGTCATCGACACGCCTGGAGGAGGGGGGTGGGGACGACGGAGCGACTGACTCGCGGCGTCCCCTTCTCACTCGGCTTTCTTTCCTGGTCTGATGTAGCGGACTTCCTTGTATGCCTCTACTTGTTCCTTGACGACCGCTTTGAGAATGTTTCCGGACACGTGCATAATGGTGTCCGCGAAGTCGTCGTCGATCCCCATGCTGGCCAGACACGGGTAGTGATGGTGCAGCAGGCCGGCGAGCCGTTCCGCCTCATCCGCCGGAACGCCGAGTAACTCCCGGGCTGCGAATCGCGCGCAGCCACACACAGCATCCCGGGCAACCGTGATCTCTGCGATGTCCCGCGTGTCGGGATCGACGGTGATATGGAGGTCCGGACGGCCGAAGTGGTGGGCAAACTCGGCGATGAGCGGGCTCTCGTACTCCGTGCGGTGCTGCTTGACATTGTAGTGAGTCTCCGTGAGGGAGCAGAGAGGCTTGGGCGTCACACAAGTGACATCGATCTCCTGCAACCAGGCTCGTAGCTGGCGGGCCAGCCCGCGGGGCAGCCATTCCTCACGATCCACCGGTGCGATGACAGCCTGGGCCCCTGTCCTTCGGACGATCTCTGGGAGCAGCTCCGCCACCCCTTTATGCTCACCGAGGGCGAGGATCAGGTCAACGCCCTCTGCCTCTCCGGGGAGTGAGGCCGGCACGTGGTCCTCGGGGTAGTCAATGACGGGCGGATAGAAGGCCGGCGCCCGCCAGACATCGATCTCCCAATCGTCTGGCCCGTGGGCCCGGATGTTGTCGACGTGCCGCTGCCCGTATTCACCCGTGATGATAGCCAAGATTCGCATAGCAGGGTAGCCGTCAATCGTCCAACAGCCGCTTCTCTCCCTCCAGCTCACGGATGTGTGTCACGTCCTGAACGACCTCCAGGGCACCCCGGTAATCTCCTCGCTTGTCCCGCACGGCGAAGTAACGGATGTGGATGAATCGCTCACCCATCTGAATCCAGAACTCAGCCACATCGCGTCGACCCTCACGGAAGGCGTCCAGAATCGCTTCCACCCGGTCGACGCTGTCGGGAGGATGGCAGTTCTGTACCGTTCGTCCGATGACTGCTGGCGAGCGCGGGAAGATCCGCTCTCCCATCTGCGTGAAGTAGCGCACCCTATCCTCAGCGTCGACGAAGCTGATCTCAATCGGAAGATGGTTCAGAATCAGATTGACCATCTCTGGGGAGAGGGTGCCGGTATCCAGGTGGAGCAGCCCCCTGGCAGCTGGCGGCGCCTCCTGCTCGGGTTGGAGCGCCGAGACCACCTCCAGGGCTGTCTCCTTCGGCGGCCACTCATCGCCGGGTGTCACGTAACAGTATCCAATCTCGGCACTCTGCACGCGCACCTGCCACCATTCCTCCCCGCTTAGCTTCTCCAGGCTGTTCGGATAAAGGATGTGCTCCTCCTTGTAGAACATCTCTTGGATCGCGGTAGCCAAAGGCTCGAAGACCTCGTCGAGGCGTCTGCTGAACGCCTCGATGTCCTCTCCGGGCTTCTCTTTCAACAGCGCCTCAAGCTCCTTCCAGCCCTCCCGAATCTCATCGTGGATGCCCCACATCACTTTCGACGGTCCCTCGAAGCCATGCTTCTCCAGGTAGGGGAAGAGGACGTTTTCCTGGCGCAGATAATGCCTATCGTATTCCTGGAGTTCATTCAGGAGCTCTCTCGCCGCTTGTAGGCTCTCGGCGTTCGGCTCGGTCTTGAGCGTCTCCAAAGCCGACTCTATTTCGTCGAGTATCCGCTGGGCCGCTGCGTTCTCGGCCAAGAATGTGTATACAGGATGGCCGGGTGCCGACTCAGGGCTCGTTTCCTCCTCCAGCGACTCGCGGAACACCGCCACATGCACATCGCAGAGGCGCTGGATCTCCGTCGCCGGCAGGCCTTCTTCAATGAGCTCCTGTTCGATCTCCGCGATCTCCGTCGCGCCCACGTCCTCCAGAAGGGCCGCAAACCGGTCCTTCACCGCTTCGGCACTCTTCCCTTCGTGTAGTTCACGAATCACCTTCTTCAGTGCCTCTTTGCGCTCTGCGTGGCTCTCGGTGTTGTTTGACATAGTTTCTCCTGTGGGTCTAGCCGTGTTTCCCTGCCCGTGTTGTGTCGAAGATCCCTGGCCCGGGGCCTCTGCGAGTCCTCTCATCGAGCTTTAGCCCTTATCCGGGTGTCCATGCTGCGATCACCAGGTTTGGGCTGTTCGCCGCGTTGAAGGGAGCGCCTTTCATATCGCCGTAGCGTGTTACATCGTCGAATCCAGCACTTCTTATTGCCGGCATAAGCTCTTGCTCGGTAAGCGGCCATAGGCGCGTGGAACCGACTTCCTGTTCCCAGTCGCCTCGCTCCCTGCGTTTCAGCCTCAGAACATTGAAGGTCAACAGGCCGTCAGGGTCGAAGTCATAGAAGCGGAGGAACAACCAGTCTGTCTTGCCGTCGTGGTGGCTCTGGGGGCCCATCCACCGATCGTAGTCAGCGAGCACAGCGTTGAAGTTTCGATTCTGGATCAACAACAAACCGCCCGGACGGAGGGAGGTGACGAAGTCGCTCAGTGTTATGGATAGATGGTCTGGGGTGAGGACATGGGGCAGGGAGTTGCCGAGACAGAGTATGGCATCGAATGTGGACGTATTCCCTTGCTGCTCCCCATGCGGGGCGGGCGAAGACCCCAGAGACTCGCTCAACTCGCCAAAGCCCACAACCTCGAACCTGACATCCATCCGGCCAGCCTCGGCGGCGTTCGCGCGTGCTCGGTCGATCATCTCTTCACTCGCGTCTGTGCCCACTGCTTCGTAGCCTCTACGCGCCAGGGCAAGCGTGTGCATCCCCGTGCCACAGGCGGCATCAAGGACTCGCTGGGCGTGGACTGCCTGCAGCTGGCTTTTGACGAACGGCAACTCGCCCTTGAGCCGCTCATCCCAATCTACGAAGCGGTCGTAGTCAGCGCTGAAACTCTCGTACATTCTCAGACTACCAGCAGTGGCTTGTCGCGGGCGAAGAGCCCCAGGCGGTCGCCATCGCGCACACGGGTATTAAGCGCTTGCGTCCTGCCCGGCCTTTTGGTTCCACGCCCTGCGACTTCCTGATACCGCAGCCAGGGGGCCATTGAGTTACGGGAGGTGACAATCGCTCCATTGAGAAAGATGTGGTAAACATCCTTCGCTGGAATGCCTAGTCGCTCCAACACGCTCGCGACCGTCTCGCCCGGCTGAGGCTCCAACCGCGCTATACTCTCTCCGCGGGCTCGGCTATCCGGTGCGTGCTCTCGTAATTCCCCGTACAGGTGGACTTCTATCATGAAGTGATTGTCTCTCCAGTGTTCTTCTGCCAGGACTCTTGTCCAACTGACTTATAGGCCCAGATCGTGTTCGTCGTGGCGGGCAGCAACAGCAGTGGCCAGCCGGTCCAGCGCCCGGAAATCCGCTTCCCGTGGGGCCCCCTGGACCAGGACCGGATCGAGAAGCTCCACCTGGAGATTTGGTATCAACTCAGTGACCTGTTCAACAACCCGTGTACTCCAGCCAAAGGAGCCAACCACCGATGCGAACCGAAGTTTGGGACGCAGCATGTTGGCCAAGTGCGCGGCATAGACCACGAGTGGGTGAGGCCCGACGTGTACTGTTGAGGTGCCGACAATCAGCGTGGCCGCGTCCACCAGGGCGATGGCGAGCTTTCCCACATCGGTCACCGTCAGGTTGAATTGATGTACCTTGATCCCGCGTTCTGCCAGCGCGCTCACCAAATACGTCACCATCTTCTCAGTGCTCCCGTGCATGGAGACGTAAGGCAGAACGACCTCATTCTTCGGCTGCTCCGACACCCAATCGCGATAGGCGTCTATGATGAATGTCGGCTTGTCGTACATTGGACCGTGGCTGGGTGCGATGAGGTCTATCTCACACCTCTCCACTTTGTCCAGATTCTTCCGAATGATCCGGCGGAAGGGCATCATGATCTCGGCATAGTACCGTTTGGCTGCCTCATAGACGCGCCATTCCTCCTTAACGTAGAGGTCGGTCGTGGCCAAATGTGAGCCGAAGAGATCACAGGTGAAGAGTATCCTGTCCTCCTGCAGATAGGTTGACATCGTTTCCGGCCAGTGGACCCAAGGAGTGTGGATGAATTCGAGTGTCCGGTCTCCCAGCGACAGCGTCTCACCGTCGCCTACGGTGATCACCCGTTCGTCTGGAATATGGAGAAGGTCGATGAGCATATCCTTGCCCTTGGGCGTCGTGACGACCTGGCTGTTCCTGTACTTGTCCAGGATCTGAGGGATACTTCCGGCGTGATCCTGCTCCGCGTGCTGCGCAATCACGTAGTCGACTTGCGGCACGTCCTCCAGCTGGGCCATCAGCACATCGGTCATGGCCGGATCCACCGTGTCCACCAGGACCGTCTGCTCGCTTCCCTCGATCAAGTAGGCGTTGTAGCTGGTCCCGTCAGGCAGTGGAATGAGGGAGTCAAACAGACGCCGGTCCCAATCAACGGCACCCATCCATCGGACGCCCTCTCGTATTCTTCTCGCCTTCATTGCCCCTCCCGGTGTTTGTCGCTATCCGTGAATGAGTTGCGGTAGACACCGCGTGCAGACCCAGAGGCTATCGCCGCCCGTGCGACACGGGAGCAGCACCCGGCTCTCTTCACCGCCCCCGCAGACGTGACACGTCTGTTCGATGTAGGTCTCGCCGCGGTCTGCCATCTTCTCCTCGGCGGCGTGTTCGTCGAACCCTGGGGCCTCGCGTACCTCGATGGTCAGTGCTCCAGTGGGGCATACGCCTATGCAGAAGCCTGCACCGTCGCACAACTCTTCTCGTACGACGTGTGCCTTGCCATTCACCATCTCGATCGCGCCCTCGGCACAAGGGGCCACACAGGCCCCGCAGCCGTTGCACAGTTCTTCATCGATTCGTACGATCTGTCGTCTCATGCTCTGGGGCTCTCCCTAGACGGATTCGACTCTGGTGACCCCAGGTACCTGTTCGCGCAACGCGCGCTCGATGCCCATCTTGAGAGTCATAGTCGACATAGGACAACCTCCACACGCTCCGGTGAGGCGGACGGAGACGACTCCGTCGTCGGTCACGTCGACCAGTTCAACCCCTCCGCCATCAGCCCGAAGAGCGGGTCTGACGGTATCAAGAGTAGATTCCACCTTTTCTCTCAACGTACGTTCTTTCTCGGCCATTGGTCCTCCCTATCTGTTCTTGCTAATGAGTCTGGCTTGCTTGTTCCGGCTGACGTTAAGTCTATGCTCAGGGGACTCGTCCTGGTATCAGGAGGCCCTCGTCTCCCAGACGATCTCATAGGGGCAGCGGATCGCTCCTTGCTCGCACACCGCTTCACAATCCGTGCAATAGGTGCAATCATCGGGGCGCACGATCACGGGCCCGTCTGTCTTCATCTCGACAGCACTGCTGGGACATTCGTTGATGCATCGCCCGCAGCAGTTGCACTTGTCCAGATCAATTGTCGGTATCGTCCACTCCATAGGAAAGCCCCTTTCCACTGTGCTATACTCTACCAGATTAGAGGCTATCCGTCTGTGACAAAAGTCCCACCAGCACAACGGTGGATGGGCCCACTGATCTTATTGACGACGCTCTATGGCGCCCGAGCGAGACGCAGGCAGTTGTTGCCTGTCGTCAGGTCACGACCTGGTCGCAGTTCAGCGTCCCATTGAGCTATTTGTTATACCACAGGACGTGCCGGCTGGGCGAGGTGCTGAATAGGGGCATGAGGACTTGCTTCCAGCTCGGTCAGGGAAGGTACAAGCGTCGTCTGACCATCGCATTTAGAGGAAGGGCTGAATCTCTGCACCGCATCGGCCTGCCAGTGCGGGGGTCAAGGTCATCCTGACATCAGATCAGCGCCCCCAGTGTGATGAGAATCATCGATCCCAGCATGTGAACTGAGGCGAACTTGAACAGCACGTCATTCAGTCTGGCAGACGGACGCCAGATGGACCAGGTCGAAAGCCCTAGCATCACAATGCCTGAGAAGCCCAGCAACGCCAGGCTGTAGGGGCAGATGCGCAGCAACCAACCTGCCCGCACCAGCGCCAGGATTCGCAGCGCGTTGGCGACGGCGATGAAGCGACGGGCCGAGTCGAATCCGTGGATCGTTGGCCACGTGGGAACACTGGCCCGCTTGTAGTCGGTGGCGTACTTCATAGCGAGTGTCATGATGTGCGCCGGGATCCACGTCAAGACTGAAAGGGCCAGCAGGAGGCCGAGACCATCCACCTTGCCGATGCCCAGCGCCCGTCCGGCCAGGATCGGCATGCCTCCGGAGATGCCGCCGAAGACGATCGACCACGGTGAGCGGCGCTTCAGCCACACCGTATAGACGAGGAGGTCGAAGAACACGCCGGCTGCGATGACCATCCCGAAAACCCGGCTCATCCACAGGGCGACCCCCACCCCCACGGCCACCAGGACCCCGCCGAAGATGGCGGCCGCAATCGGCGACAGCACGCCGCCGGGGAGCGGACGATCACTGGTGCGCGCCATCCGCGCGTCGATGTCCCGGTCCAGCACCATGTTGAGCGCCGTGGTCCCGCTGATGGCGGCGAAGAGGCTGAGCAGCATTAGCATCGCCTCCGCAACCGACCCGCTGTGGAGCCGGGCGCTGATGTAGCCCGCCACCCCCGTCGCCAGCAAGAGCAGCGTCTGGCGGCTCTTGGTCAGCGCCCAGTAGGCGCGCAACTTCTCTGTCAGCCTCGACTGAGATGTGGCGATGGCGGCCGTCTCCATGTCCGTTCGCATGCTCATAGTTTAGTCCTCTTCGCCACGTTCCGCCACCGCCCACCCACCGGGACGGCCACCGGGAGAGAACAGCTCGACCAGCCGCCGCCCCAGGAAGAGGGCCAGCACGATCAGCGTCAGCCCCAGCCCGATGTCCAGGTAGAGGACGGTCCAATCCCGTGACCCCTCGGGCGGGATGAACTGGTAGAGCGCACCGAACGTGAAGGCCAGGTCGCTCCCCACGATCACGCCCCAGCCCAGCACCTGGCGCATCCAGCCCCGCACGTCCAAGCGGTCCGCCACCAGGAAGAGGAGGATCGTGGCCGACAGCGTGGCCAGGATGTGCCAGTGGCCCACCAGGATCCGCCGCTCGGCCTCGTAGGGCCAGGTGCGGAAGATCTCGTCCAGCTTCACGGCGGTGTAGAGTCCCGGGAAGACCATCACGAACTGGAGCCAGATCATCTGGAAAAAGGGGCCGAACTGGAGCGGATCCCGCAGCAGCCCCTTGATCTTCTGGCCCGCCGTCGCCCGCGCGATCCCCCGCTCCGCCAGGTGGGTCCTGATCAGCTTGTCGATCCCGGCGATGGTCATCAGCAGCGCGCCGAGGAGCACCAGGCTGCTGCCCGCGTAGATGATCCAGTGGGCCACGGCCTCCCAGACCATCACGCCCCAGCACCCGGCGGCCATCACCAGGCTGCCGACGATGGTCAGCGGCATGGCGATCTTGTGGAGCAGGCCCTTGAGATCGAACCGGCGCACGATGAGCAGGAAGATGGCCACGTCGATGAGGGCCAGCATGATGTGCAGGTGGGAGATGACGGCCAGCTCGCCCAGGTCGTGCTCCGCGCGCACGATGTCCTCGGCCAGCACGGCCTCGAACCCGTTCCCGAAGAAGGCCGCAGCGCTGGCCCCGATGACCACGGAGATGAGCGTCGCGACCGTCACCGTGAAGAACACCACCCGCTCCAGCGAGATCGCCCCGACGTGGGCGTAGGCCGGGTCGGTGTTGTGATGGCGTCCAGGCCACAGCCCGACCACCAGGAGCACCCCGGCGTAGAAGACGAGCGCCTGCCCCAGGAGCATCACGCCGTGGAAGATCCAGTTCCGCCCCAGGTAGGCGAAGACCAGGGCGCCCAGGCTGGTCAGCATATACCCCGGGGTGATGACGCGCCGGATGGAGCGGGCCAGCCTCTCCGTCGTGGGCACCATATCGAGTATGAGATACACGATGGCGGCGACGAAGGGCGTCGCCAGCGCGTGGTAGACCATGACGATGCGCCCCGCGCGCTCCGTCTCCGGGAGCGAGACGGAGAACCCCAGCATCTCCTGCATCGGGGCGGATATGACGCCCAGCGCGGCGATGATCAGGGCCGTCCAGCCGGTGGCGGCCAGCAGCAGCCCCCGAGTGGAGCCGGTCAGGTAGTCGAGGCGTTTGCGGAGTGGGCTCATCGATCGCTCCTCACCCGGCCGAAGCCGCTTCGCCCACGGGCTTCCCCGCGAGCCACCGGGTCACCATCCGGCTCCCGGGGGGCGCCAGCAGCACGATCAGCAGCAGCAGGCTGAGCAGCGGGGCGGGCGTGAACAGCGAGAACCGGCCCTCGTTGATCGTGGAGACCACGGCCAGCATCCCACCCGCCACCAGGCTCATCAACCCGGCCCCCAATCCGACGGGCTTCGTCCACCGCTTGCGCGCCAGCAGCCCCACGGTGAACGCGCCCCATCCGGCAGCGGCCACCCAGTTCAACCGCTGCACGCCGATCGCGACGGGATCCCCGTGCAGGATGATCTTATCTGTACCGGCGACCCCGTTCATGAAGGACATCACAAATGTGATGCCCGAGAAGAAGCTCAGGGCGATGAGCCTCGCGTCCACCCGCCGGACGTATCCCAGAAGCAAGAAGTAGGTCACCAGACTGGGAGCGAAGACGACGATATACGTGGGGAAGAGCCCCGCGACGACGGCCGGGATCATAGGGAAGAAGCCGGCCAGCAGGCCCATCACGTTCGCGCTGACCGCTACCGTCCAGGCCCAGCCCTTCTCCTTGAGGAAGCCGTAGGCCGCCACCGTCCACAGCACGCCTCCCGTGATCCCGACGTCACTGAGGAAGGGAATGGCGTAGCGGATGATGAGGGCCTCGTCCGGACGCCCGGCGGCCATCTTCGCGTCCATCATCAGCTCATAGGACAGGAGAAACGCGGTCAGGACGCCCACGATGCCGACGAGGGCACCGAACAGAGACACGATAACGCCAGCATTAGATCTTTCTTTCATTACAGATCTCCTCTTCTCGATAGCGACGATTCAATAACGACCATTCCCGCGCGGCTCGCTGGGCACCGGCTAACCGCCCCGGGCAGATGGATCAACCAGGTAGTCCCTCACAGCCGGCACGACTAGCACCGCTGTGAGGATAATGCCACTGACACCCCCCATAAGGTAATAGAGGGATTGGCTGATGGCAAACGTGGGAAGATTAGCCAGGACGATGGACGCTCCACCGATCAGGGCCAGCCACCAGCCAGCCTTCTTCCGGGCCGCCAGCAGGGGGATCGCGGCGTAGATGAGCCCAGCACCGATGCCACTCACCGGACCGCCGACCGTCAGCGACACAATCTTGGCGTTGGCGAACAGCGGCTTGCCCGGTCGCGCCATCAACTGACGCATCGCACCAAAGGCGATGACGAAGCTCAAGGTCGTCACGACCCCCAGCAGGGTGAAGACGAGGAAGTCAAGCCCCTTCTTGCCCCGATCCGTCCGGAGCAGCAGGACCAGCCAGTAGGCGGACAGGCCGACCAGCGTGATGATCATCGACGGCGGAAACGTGCCCTTGACGAAGGAGACGAAGGGCAGCATCATGTACATTCCCCCGATGGCGGGAAGCGCCAGACACGATAACGCCACCGGCCACGTCCACCCCTCTCCCGTCCGAAGTGCGCCGGCCACGACGATACAGGTGACCCCGGCTACGAAGATCACCGCGCGCCAGAGCGGGTAGAAGATGGCCATCAGCCGCGGCCCACTGGCATACATCGGATCTTCCGCCGCCTTCTCCATCAGCCCCTCTAGCATCGGGTCGAGCGTCGACTGCACCAGGAAAGGCGCGACCGCGACCATGAACAACCCTGCGGCAATGAGCAACGCCGCCATAATGGTACGGTATTTCTGTGGTATGTTCTGCATAGATGATCTCCTCTATGGTAAGCGTCTCACCATGGTTGCTTGTGCGTCGCGCGATCCGACCAGATGGCGCTCGACGCCAGGCACCACAAGCGCGATAGTGAGAAGCAACCCGGCGGCAGAACCAAGCAGATAGTAGGCCGAGCGGCTGATGACGAAGGTGGGGAGATTGGCGGCGAAGAGAGATGTTCCGCCGATCACGCCCAGCCACCATCCGACAGGCTTGCGGGCAGCTAACAGTGGGATGGCGGCGAAGGCCAAAGCCATCCCGATCCCGCTCACCGGACCACTGAGGCTCAAGGCCACATTCTTTGCCTCAATGAACAGGGGCCTACCTGGCCGGGCCATGAACTGCCCCAGGCCGCCCAAGGCGAGCACGAAACCCAGCGTCGTGACCACGCCCAACAGGATGAAGCCCAGGAGGTCGATCCCTCTCCTCCCTCGATCTGTGCGCAGCAGAAGGATGCCTAGATAAGCGAGCAGCGCTACCAGAGCCACAACCATGGAGGGTGGGAAGCTGTCTCCCACCTGGGCGACGAAAGGTAGCGTCATAAACATCCCC
>CAZQXX010000022.1:2758-24450 GCA_964597105.1 uncultured Anaerolineales bacterium | reverse complement strand
TGTTGAGTAACCAACTCACCTTAGTCACAGGACGCACGCGAGATCAGGCCGACGGGCTCCATCGCGGCAAGGAGACGGAGGCGTATCGCCAGGCGACGGAACTGGTCGAGATGAACGCCGAGGATATGGCCCGGCTGGGGATCGAGGACGAGACGCTGGTCCAGGTGCGGACGTCGGCGGGGTCCGTGGAGGTGCCTGCCCGCGCCGGTAACCTGCCACCGGGGCTCGTCTTCATGCCCCTCGGTCCGACGGCGAACGCGCTGATCGGGACGGAGACGGAGGCGACAGGAATCCCGCCCTTCAAGGGGCTGGAGGTGGAGGTGGAGCCCGCATGAGCGAGATTATTGAGAACGCCGTCTGCACCTTCTGCGGCTGCCTGTGCGACGACATCACGGTAGAGGTCGACGAGGGGCGCATCACGAGCGTCAAGCGGGTCTGTGCCAACGGACGCGGCGTCTTCCTCCATTACGACCCCACGCCGCGACCGCCCACCGTCGACGGCGGAGACGTGGAATGGGACGAGGCCGTCGCAGCAGCGGCCCAGATCCTGAACGACTCCGATAGCCCATTGATCTACGGGCTCAGCTCCATGACCAGCGAGGCGCAGCGGAAGAGCGTCAAGCTGGCCGACCGGCTCGGCGCGATGATCGATACGACGTCGTCGGTCTGCCACGGCCCGACGGGTCTGGCGATGCAGACGGTGGGGGAGCCGACGTGCACGCTGGGGGAGGTGCGGAATCGCGCCGATCTCATCATTTTCTGGGGCTGCAATCCGACCGTGTCCCACATCCGCCACGTCACGCGCTACTCGGTCACGCCGCGCGGGCGGCTCACGCCGAACGGACGGAGGGACCGCACCGTCGTCGTGGTCGACGTGCGGCCCACCAGCAGCACCCGCCTCGCCGATCACTTCCTCCAGGTGGACCCCGGCGCCGACTTCGAGGTGCTCACGGCGCTCCGGGCCCTCGTGCAGGGAAAAGAGGATGAGATCACGGCAGATGCCGTGGGGGGGATTCCTACCGCCGACCTCCAGGAGCTGGCGGATCTGATGACATCCTGCCGCTTCGGCGTGGCGTTCATGGGGATGGGTCTCACCCAAACCCGCGGGCGGGATCTGACGGTGAGCGAGCTCTTCACCCTGGTGGCCGAGTTGAACGAGCATACGCGCTTCTCCGTGATTCCCATGCGCGGACACGGCAACGTGACCGGCGCCGATCAGGTGATGACGTGGCAGAGTGGCTATCCCTTCGCCGTCAGTTTCGCCCGCGGCCATCCGGTCTACGGCCCCGGCGAGTTCTCGGCCGTCGACGTGCTGGCGCGGGGCGAGGCGGACGCCGCCCTGATCCTCGCCTCCGACCCGGTGGCCCATTTCCCCCGGGCGGCGGGGCAGGCGCTCGAGCGCATTCCGACCATCGTGCTCGACCCGATGCCGTCACTGACGACGGCGGTCGCCCGGGTCGTCCTCCCCACCGCCTGCTCGGGGGTGGACGCCGCAGGCACGGCGTACCGCATGGACGGCATACCGATTCGACTGCGCCCGGTCCTCTCCTCCACCCGTCCCACCGACGAGGAGATTTTGGATCAACTGATTGAGGCGGTGATGTGATGTTACGAATAGCGAACGGCAGGGTATACGATCCCACCAACGGCGTCGACGGCGAGATCCAGGACATCTGGATCGAGGACGGCAAGGTCGTCGCCGCCCCCGATGACGAGACGAAGCGAAACGAAGCCGAGACCATCGACGCCACGGGGCTGGTCGTCATGCCCGGCGGCGTCGACATACACAGCCACATCGCCGGCGCCAAGGTCAACGCAGGGCGCAAGTTCCGGCCGGAGGACCACCGCGACCATTTCCGCACGCGCACGGATTTCACCCGCTCCGGCGCCGGCTACACCACCCCGACGGCGCCCGTGACGGGCTACCTCTACGCCGAGATGGGCTACACCACGGTGATGGAGGCGGCGACCGCGCCGCTCGTCGCGCGCCACACCCACGAGGAGCTCGAGGACATCCCCATCCTCGACAAGGGCGCGTTCGTCACCATGGGCAACAACCACTTCATCATGGACTGCATCCGCAAGGGAGAGCGGGAGAAGGCCCGCGATTACGTGGCCTGGCTGCTGGAGGCGACCCGGGGATACGCCATCAAGATCGTCAACCCGGGCGGCGTGGAGAACTGGAAGTGGGGCCAGAACGTGTACGAGATCGACGACGACGTCATCGGTTTCGAGGTCACGCCGCGCCAGATCGTCAGCACTCTCGCCTGGATCAACGACGAGCTGGGGCTGCCGCACGTGCCCCACATCCACACCATCAACCTGGGGAAGGCGGGCAACGCGCGGACGACGGTCGACTCCATCGAGATGCTCGAGGGACGCCGGGCCCACTTCTGCCACCTCCAGTTTCTGAGCTACGGCGGCGAGCCCGATGGGCTGCCGCTCTCCGGCGCCGCCGAGGTGGCCCGCGCGCTCAACGAGAACCCGAACATCACCGCCGACGTGGGCCAGATCATCTTCGGCCCGGCCACCACGATGACCTCCGACGGGCCGCTGGAGTTCTATCTCCGCCAGCTCACGGGGAATAAGTGGCTCAACGACGACGTGGAGGGCGAGACCGGCGGCGGCGTGGTGCCTATCGACTACAAGCAGAAGCACATCTTCAACGCGGTTCAGTGGCTCACCGGGACGGAGCTGTTCCTGCTGGCCGACGACCCGTGGCGCGTCTTCCTGACCACGGACCACCCCAACGCCGGACCCTTCTTCCGCTATCCTCACGTGATCAAGCTGCTGATGGACCGGGACTACCGCGCCGAGGTGTTCGAAGGGATCCACAAGAAGGTGCGGGCAAGCGCGCTCCTCCCAGAACTGGATCGCGAATACTCGCTTTACGAGATCGCGATTATGACCCGCGCCGGGACGGCCCGGGCCCTGGGCCTGGACGAGAAGGGGCATCTGGGCCCGGGGGCGGACGCCGACGTCGCCATCTACCGGGACCTGGAGGACAGGGAGGAGATGTTCGCCCATCCCGCCTACGTGCTTAAGGATGGCGAGGTGGTCGTGCGAGACGGACGCCTCGTCAAGGAGCGGCCAGGCCGCACCTTCTACGTCGCCCCGGAGTACGATCGAGCCATTGAGGCGGATTTGCGGGAGCACTTCGAGCAGACCTACACCATCTCGTTCGAGAACTACCCGGTAGCGCCGGAGTATCTGCCCCGCGGAGAGGTGGTGGCCTGTGAATAGGCGCTCCCTGAAGGTGGGATCGAGACGGAGACCCCATGGCTGAGCGCCATCGTGCCTACCTGGGCCTGGGGGCCAACCTGGGGGACCGGCAGACGAACATCCTCCAGGCCCTCCAGTACGTCCAGGCCCGGGCCTCGATCACGGCGGTGTCGTCGTTCTACGAGACCGAGCCGGTCGGCTACGTCGACCAACCCAAGTTCCTGAACATCTGCTGCGCCCTGGAGACCGACCTTCCGCCGGGGGATCTGCTCCGCTTCCTGAAGTGGATCGAGAAACGCATGGGGCGCGTCGACTCCTTCCGGAACGCCCCCCGGCCCATCGACATCGACATCCTCTTCTACGACGACCTCGTCCTGGAGCAGGACGAGCTCAGGATCCCGCACCCCCGCTTGCACCAGCGCGCGTTCGTCCTCGCCCCCCTGGCCGAGATCGTGCCCGACCTGGAGCACCCGGTGCTCCATAAGACGGTCGAGGAGATGCTGCGCGAGGTCGACCGCACCGGTGTGGAGCGCGTGGAGCGGAGCCTCAAGCTGCGGCTCGACCACGACGTCCAAGCCTCCCAGCCCGACGTGGCCGTCGGACTCAGCCGCGTGGGGGTGACCGAGCTCCGGCGCGTCATCCAGATCGTCGACAACGGCCGGAAGATCCCTCTCTGCGCCGATCTGGATCTCTTTGTGGACCTGAATCCCGAGCAGGCCGGCGTCCACATGTCCCGCTTCAGCGACGTCCTGGAGTCGCTGATCGAGGAGATATCGCTGGAGCCCTCGCCGGACATCGAGACGATGGCGAAGCGTCTGGCGCAGCAGACGGTGCACAGCCAGCAGGCCCTCCGCTCTGAGGTGCACATCCGAGCCCAGTATCCGCTGCCCAAGGTGACCCCCGTCAGCGGCAAGCGCGTCGAGGAGCTCTACACCCTCATCGGCATCGCGGCCAGCACCCAAGAGGACACCAGATGCCTGATCGGCGTCCAGGCCGACGGCGTCACTGTCTGCCCCTGCGCCCAGGACATGGTGCGCACCCATTCGCGGGACCTCCTGGAGGAGGAGGGCTTCTCGGAGCGGGAGATCGCGCGGATCCTGGAGGTGCTGCCCGTGGCCTCCCACAACCAACGAGGGCGAGGAACGCTGATGATCGGGTCGGAGCAATACGTGCCTGCCGAGAACCTGATCCACATCGTCGAGGCCTCGATGAGCTCGGAGACGTACGAGCTCCTGAAGCGTCCGGACGAGTTCTTCGTCGTCAACAAGGCCCATCGGAACCCGCGGTTCGTGGAGGACGTCGTGAGGGAGATGCTGCAGAACGTGGTGTCCGTCTATCCCGACCTGCCCGACGACGCCTTCGTCCTGGCGAAACAGGAGAACCTGGAGAGCATCCATCAGCACAACGCCTTCGCCGAGCGGCACGGCACGCTGGGCGAGATCCGCCGCGAGATCGTCGGAGGCGACGACGTGGCGGGACAGACGTCGCTGGAGGACTGGCTGAGAGGAGCGGACCATGCACCGAGTCGTCGTTGAGAAAGGGTATCTGTCGTTCAGCGCCGCCCACTTCATCTCCTTTATGGGGAAGTGCGAGAGGCTCCACGGCCACAACTACGGCGTCTCGGTGGCGCTGGAGGGGGGACTCACGGGTGACGCCTACGTCTTCGACTTCGTGCTCCTCAAGCACATCGTGCGCCAGATCTGCGACTCGCTCGATCACCGCTTCCTCCTGCCAGAAAGGAGCGAGGCATTCGACGTGCGACAGATTGACGACGGGTGGGAGATCCGCTACGGGGAGCGCCGCTACGTCCTCCCCACCGCGGACGTCCTCTCCCTCCCGGTCGACAGCATCACGGCCGAGCGGCTTGCCGAGTACATCTGTGGACAGCTTCTCGCCGCCCTCGAGGAATACGACACGTCGCACCTGGTGGCGATGAGCGTCGGGGTCGAGGAAGCCCCGGGGCAAACCGCTTTCTACGAGCACCGCTTCGCCGACGATCGGCCGGAGCCGGCGTAGGCCTGGCGGCGGGCCTGACGCTACCGTGGGAGGATGAACCGAGTGCCAGACTATCTCTTCGTAACCGGCAACCTGGCCGCCGACGCGCTGGTCGATACGCTGGAGGCGATGGAACCTGACTTCGACTACAGGGTGAAGCGGCTCGACGTCTCCGTGGCGGCGTTGATGAACGCGCGCTGGATCGCGCGGCATCTTGACAGCGCTGAGGGGTGCGACCAGGTCATGGTCAGCGGCTGGGTCCAGGGCGACCTCTCGCTTATTGAGGAGAAAGTGGGTGTGCCCGTGGTTCTGGGGCCCAAGGACCTCAAGGACATCCCCGTCTTCTTCGGCGGGGAACGTCTCCTGCCGGGGTACGGCGAGTACCGGGTCAAGATCCTGGCCGAGATCGTCGAGGCTTATCAGATGGACTGGGACGACATCCTCGCCCGAGCCGAGTACTACCGCGCCAGCGGCGCGGACATCATCGACCTGGGATGTCCGGTGGGCATGGACGAGGGGTTCCCCGGCGTCGGGGAGGTCGTGACCCGGCTGAAGGAGCACGGCTTCCAGGTCAGCCTCGACACCTTCCATCACGAGACGATCCTGCAGGCCGATGAGGCCGGTCTGGACATGCTGCTCAGCATCAACGACACGAACATGGCGCTCGCCCCGCGGCTGAACTGCAAAGTCGTGGTCATCCCGGACTTCGACCAGGGGCTGGAGTCGCTGGAGCGGAACATCGCGCAGCTGGAGGCCTGGGGAGTGCCCTACGTCATCGACCCGATCGTCAGTCCGATCACCTTCGGCTTCGCGGACTGCCTCTACCGCTACTACGAGACGCGGCGGCGCCACCCCGAGGCGGAGATACTGATGGGCGTGGCGAACCTGACCGAGCTGACCGACGCGGACACCACGGGCGTCAACGCTGTGATGGCCGGGTTCGTCACCGAGCTGGACATCGACTACGTCCTCCTGACGGAGGTCATCAGCTGGGCCCGGGGCGCGGTGCGGGAGTTCGATCTCGCCCGCAAGCTCATGTACTATGCGAACCAGAACAACATCCTGCCCAAGCACGTGGATGACGGGCTGATCACCGTCAAGGACCCGCCCCACGAGCCTTATACCGAGGCAGAATTGCGCCACATGCAAGAGAAGGTGCGGGACACGAACTTTCGCATTTTTTCCAACGACGAATCCGTCTACGTCTTCAACCGCGAGCTATTCATCAAGGGGACGGATCCCCAGCAGATTTTCGATCAACTCGACGTGAGGGATGGAGAGCACGGCTTCTATCTGGGCCGCGAACTGGAGCGGGCCGCGCTGGCTGTTCAACTCGGGAAAAAGTATACGCAAGAAGTCCCGTTGCGGTGGGGCTATCTGAGTGAGGGCGATGATCATAGAGACGATCTTCTCCAGTCTTGACGGAACGGGCCGTCCCAACTTCGCTCCGATGGGGGTGGTGTGGGGCGAGGAAGAGATGACGGTCCGCCCGTTTCTGGACACCACCACGTACCGCAACCTGGTAGAGACAGGCTGCGGAGTGACCAACGTGACTGATAACGTGCTCTCGTTCGCCCACACGGCGCTTTCCAATCGAGAGCTTCCCCATTTCAATGCTCGCCGTATCCGCGGTGTCGTGCTGGACGAGGCGTGCGCCTGGCGGGAGCTGGAGGTTGCGGAGGTGGACGGGGACAAGCAGCGGGCGAGCATCGCCTGCCGGGTGGTGGGAGAGGGGCGGTTGCGAGACTTCCTGGGATTCAACCGGGCGAAGAACGCCATCATTGAAGCGGCGATTCTAGCGACCCGCCTGCACCTTCACAGCGCGGCCGACGTTCGCTCCGCGCTCGAACGCTATGACGACGTCGTGCGCAGGACGGGGGGAGAACAGGAACGACAGGCTATGCAATACATCCAAGACTACGTCGCGAGGTGGTTCCGTGCGCGTGTGGGTTGAATCGTCTGCCCGGCTACACATGGGGTTCATCGACCTGCACGGTGGTCTGGGGCGTACGTTCGGGAGCATCGGCGTCGCCCTGGAAGAGCCCCGCCTCACGCTGGAGGCCGGGCCGGCCCATCAACTAACGGTGGAGGGGCCGGAAAGCGAACGCGTACTGGACTACGCCGAGCACTTCTACGCTCACTACCTGTCCGGGTCGCTCGGCAGGCCAGGCGCCCAGCTGAGGGTGATCGAGAAAATCCCGCCTCACGTGGGACTGGGGTCGGGAACACAGCTTGCCCTGGCGGTGGGGACCGCCCTGGCCCGCCTACACGGTATAGACGCTGCCGTCTTCGAGCTGGCGCAGGTGATGGGACGAGGGAGCCGCTCCAGCATCGGCATTGGCGCCTTCCAGCGGGGCGGATTTCTGGTGGATGGGGGCCACTCCGGAGAGACGAATGCTCCATCGCCCATCATCATCCAGCGCTGCCCCCCGCCCGACTGGCGGTTTGTCGTCGTGGTGCCGGAGATCGAACAGGGGCTGAGCGGCGAGGAAGAGGACCAGGCCTTCTTCGAAATGCCTCGCCCCTCGGCCGCACACGCCTGCCAGATCGCGCGGCTACTGGTGATGAAAATGCTGCCTGCCCTCGTAGAAGGAGACATCGTCCCCTTCGGTGAGGCGCTGACGGAGATTCAGCGCCGGGTCGGCGACAGCTTCGCCCCCGTGCAGGGCGGCCGGTACGCAAACCCCATGTCGGCCCGCCTGATTGACTACCTGCTGGAACAGGGCGCCTTGGCAGCGGGTCAGAGCTCCTGGGGGCCGACGGTGTACGGGCTGGCTGATAACGAAGCGGCCGCCTCGGCGCTGGAGGAGCGTGTGCATGGGTTTCCGGGGGACCGGGCGATGACGGTATTCCAGAGCCGCGTCGCCCGCGACGGCGCGCGCACCGTCGTAACGTTGTAGGGGCGCAAAGAGGCGACATGGCGCGAGCTATCGGCATCGATCCCGGAACCGTCAGCTTCGACGTGTGCGGGCTGGAGGGGGACCAGGTATTCCTCGACGAGACCATCCCTACCGATGCCCTCGCCTCCCAGCCGCGGGTGCTGGTAGACGTGCTGGAGGAGGCCGGGCCGGTCGACGCGATCGTCGGACCCTCGGGCTACGGGCTTCCCTGGGTCAGCATCGAGGAGCTCGATCGCCGGCAGGAGTCGCTGCTGCTGCTCAGCAGAAAGCGGGAATCGGGAGAGGAGACGATCATCGGCGGCATGGGCCGCGTCCTGGATCTGCTCAGAGAGAGCGAGCTGCCCATCCATCTGGCCCCGGGGGTGATCCATCTCCCCACCGTGCCCGCCCACCGGAAGGTAAACCGGATCGACATGGGCACCGCCGACAAGGTCTGCGCCGTGGCCCTCGGCGTGTACGATCAGGCCCGCCGCCTCGACGTCCCCTACGACGAGACGTCGTTCCTCTACGTCGAGCTGGGCGGGGCCTTCAGCGCCATCATCGCCGTGGAGAACGGCACCATCGTGGATGGGATGGGCGGCACGTCCGGACCCCCTGGCTACCTGGCGTCGGGGGCTATGGACGGCGAGGTGGCCTACCTATTGGGGGACTTCGCCAAGGGCACCCTCAGCTCCGGGGGCGTGGCCTACGTCGCCGGCGACCCCGACGCATCCCCCGAGCAACTCATCACCCGCGCCCGCAATGATCGTCGGACCAGCGGGGCCTGGGACGCCTTCACGGAGGGCTTGACCAAGGCGGCCGCCTCCCTGCTGACCGTGGTCCCATCCGCCCGGGAGCTTCTCGTCTCCGGCCGGCTGTGCCGCGTCCCGGAGATCTACCATCGCGTGGAGGCGGCCCTGGCACCCTTTGGCCGCGTTCGGCGCGTGGAGGGTTTCGCTCGGGTCGCCAAGGAAGCGGCGCAGGGCGCCGCCCTGATCGCGGAGGGGCTCGCCGCGGGTCGCCACGAGGGGCTCGTCGAGGCCATGCGACTCCGGCAAGCAGGGGGATCCGCGCTCGACCATTTGTACGTGGCGGGGAGCCAGGCGCTACGAGACGAGTACCCGGCACCGTCATCATGAACTCTGGAGGAGATGAAGCCATTATGGAGCCTATGCCTATGCCCATGCACCTACACGGCGTGGAGATCGAGGATACGTTTGCCGAGGCGTTCAAGATGTGGGGGGCCCGGCTGATCATCACCGCAATAAACAACCGCTGGGCGAGGATCGCGGCGGAGAACGCCAGTGGCTTCGCCACCTCCGTCATTGGGTGCGGTGCCGAGGCAGGGATCGAGGGGGAGATACCGCCGTCCGAGACCCCCGATGGGCGCCCCGGGGTCAGTATCCTGATCTTTGCGATGGGCCCTAAGGGCATGCGAGAACAACTGATGAACCGAGTCGGCCAGTCGATTATGACGTGCCCTACCACGGCCTGCTTCGACGGGTTGGAGCACGGAGAGAAGACGCTCAAGATCGGGGGGACGCTCCGCTACTTCGGCGATGGCTTCCAGATCAGCAAGCTGCTGGAAGGACGACGCTTGTGGCGCATCCCGGTTATGGAGGGTGAGTTCGTCATCGACGAGAGTTTCCACATCCAGAAGAGCGTCGGCGGTGGGAACTTCCTCATCCTGGGAGAGGACACGGAAGCGGCGCTGGAGGCGGCGGAGGCGGCGGTGGAGGCCATCCAGCAGGTGCCGGGCGTGGTCGCTCCCTTCCCCGGCGGGGTCGTGCGCAGCGGCAGCAAAACGAGCTCGAAGTACAAGTTCCTGCGTGCCTCGACCAACAGCCCCTACTGCCCCACCCTCCGCGACCAGGTCGACAGTGCGCTGCCGAAGGGCGTCAACTCAGTCCTGGAGATCGTCATCGACGGTCTCAGTGAAGAAGCGGTCGCGGAGGCGACCCGCGTCGGCGTGCGGGCTGCGTGCCGGGCGGGCATCGTCCGGATCTCGGCCGGGAACTACGGCGGCACGCTGGGCCGCTACCAGTTCCACCTGCACGAGATTCTGGGAGGCACGTGAGGCTCTCCTGCCGTCCGCCACTCGCGGACGCGGAGAGGGACGTCGACCCGCCACACCGTTCGATTGACATCTCGGAGGTGACCTTTGGATTCTGCATCACACATCGGATTGACAGCCAGCGGCGACACACACCCGGTGACGCTGGCGCTCAAGGAGCAAACCACGATCCCTATCGAGGCTGACGCCATCTCGCCGGACAATTTCCTGGGCCGGACGCGACAGGAGATCGCCGACCTGCCCCTCCTCTACGGGCGCCGACAGCTCACCCTCGGGGATCTGTTCACGATCGAGGGGGAGGACTCGGACGCCATCGTCCTGCAGGGAGACCTAAGCCACGTCAAGCGCGTGGGCCAGGCGATGACACGTGGACGGATCACGGTCCGCGGGGATGCAGGGATGCACCTCGGCGCCAAGATGAGCGGCGGCGAGATCATCGTCCACGGGGACACCGCGGCCTGGGCCGGCGCCCACATGTCCGGGGGACGCATCTGGATCCACGGGAACGCCGGACCGATGCTCGGCGCCGTGTACACCGGCGAGAGACTCGGCATGCGGGGCGGCGTCATCATCGTGGACGGCAGCGCCGGCCCCCGCGCCGCCGAGCGCATGCGGCGAGGGATCATCGTGGTGCAAGGGGATCTAGGCGATTTCGCGGGCGTGCGCATGATCGCCGGCTCGCTCTTCGCCTTCGGTAAGCTGGGGGCCCGGCCCGGAGCAGGGATGAAGCGCGGCACACTCCTGGCCCTGGGGGGTCTCAGCGACGGCCCGCTACCCACCTTCCGCTACTCGTGCACGTGCGAAGGCCCCGTCTTCCTGCGCTACTATCTGCGCCGCCTGCGAGCCTGGGGCCTGTCCGTCGCCGACGAACATATCGAGGGCACGTACCGCCGCTACACGGGCGATGCCACGACCATCGGCAAGGGGGAGATCTTCGTCTATGATCAGCGTCAATGAACAGGCCCTCAGAATCGTAGAGCAGATGATGATCGATGCGGATCCGCTGGGCCTGGCGGTCTCACGACTGCCCAACGGCACCACCGTGATCGACTGCGGGGTCGACGTCCCGGGATCGCCGGAGGCCGGGCGCCGGTTCGCGGAGGTCTGCATGGGCGGGCTCGGGCAGGTCAGTCTGTGTCACCTCGACGTGGGCGGACTGTGGCTGCCCGGGGTGACGATCGCGGTGAGTCACCCGCCGGTGGCCTGCCTGGCTGCCCAGTACGCGGGCTGGGCGGTCGAGACGGACGACTACTTCGCCATGGGGTCGGGCCCGGCGCGAGCCCTCTACCGCGGGGACCCCATCTTCGATCACATCTCCTATCAAGACCAGATGGACGTAGGCGTGTTGACCCTCGAGGCCCGTCAGCTGCCGACGGAGGCAGCGGCCGACAAGGTTGCCCGGAAGTGCGGTATCTCACCGGAGTCTCTCTATTTGCTGGTCGCCCCCACCGCCAGCCTGGTGGGCTCGGTGCAGATAGCGGCGAGGACGGTGGAGACGGGATTGCACAAGATGGTGGAGATCGGATTCGACGTGGAGGTGCTCCTCTCGGGGAGTGGCACGTGTCCTCTCGCCCCCATTGCCGCCGACGATCTGGAGGCCATCGGCCGCACGAACGACGCCGTGCTCTACGGCGGGCGGGCCTGGTACACGATGGAGACGGACGATGCGCGCATCGAGGACGTGATCGACCGCCTCCCGTCGTCGGCGTCGGACGACTACGGGACCCCCTTCATCGAGCTCTTCCGGCACTACGACGGCGACTTCTACAAGATCGACCCGCTCCTGTTCAGCCCGGCGGAGGTGTTCGTGAACAACGTCACCAGCGGCCACACCTTCCACGCCGGCGATGTGAACCCTGATATGCTCCGGAGGGTGTTATTCAGCTGAAGGCGCGTCCCGAGCGCGGTCGCAGGGTTGGCATTATCGGGCATCGGGGGGGCTGGCACACGCAGGCTCTCCAGGAAGCGCTTTCACGGCGCGGCGTCGAGGCCCCCTTCTTCGACATCACGGAGCTCGTCGCCCGGCTTTCTGCCCACCCCTGGCTTGAGGCCGACGGAGAGCCCCTGGAGGCATACGATGCCTTCCTCGTCCGCCTCATACCGGGGGGATCGCTGGAACAGGTCATCTTCCGGGTCGACGCCCTCCATCGACTGGAAAACGCCGGGGTCCGGGTGATCAATCCCCCTACCGCCATCGAACGCACGGTCGACAAGTACTACACGTCGTCGCTGCTGGAGGATGCCGGGCTTCCCACGCCGCGCACCATCGTCGCCGAGCAGTTCCGGGACGCCGTGAACGCCTTCCACGAGCTAGGAGGCGACGTGGTGGTCAAGCCGATCTTCGGCTCGGAGGGGCGCGGGATGGCGCGGGTGTCGGACCCCGACACGGCCTACCGGGTGTTCCGGGCGCTGGAGCTGGGACGCTACGTGTACTACCTCCAGACCTTCGTCCCCCACAACCAGGAGGATATCCGCGTCTTCGTCATCGGCGACCAGGCAGTGGCCGGGATGGTGCGCCGCGGGGACACGTGGAAGACGAACGTGGCCCAGGGAGCAGATGCGCTGCCGCTCACCCTCGACAGGGAGCTGAGCACCCTCGGCGTCCGGGCCGCCCGCGCGCTGGGGGCAGACTATGCCGGCGTCGACGTTCTGCCCACGGAGGACGGGGACTACACGGTCATCGAGGTGAACGGCATCCCCGGCTGGCAGGGGCTCAAGCGGGCGACGGGCATCGATGTGGCGCAGTTGCTCGTCGACGACGTGTTGGAGCGGATAGGATAGCCGTGCACCGAGTGCGCGGCTATCTCCGGCAAGGCTCCCCCACAAGGTGACACCCCGCATGGCCCCTATGGACTCTGATAGGATCGCGAAGGCCGCCCAGCTCGCCTGCCTCCTGGAGGTGAGCACGGACAAACCGGGCAACGTCACCTGGGGCAAGGCCTTCTGGGACGCCCGCTATGTCGATTTCATGACCAGCGCCGTGGCCATCGGGCCGGCCCTGCGGGACGCGGCCACAAAGCCCGTCGGCGAGACCATCCTCCGGGCGATCAAAGACACGCAGCAACTGGTCAGCACCAACACCAACCTGGGGATGGTGCTGCTGCTCGCCCCCCTGGTCAAGGCGGCTGCCGCCCCACATCCTCACGGGCTCCGACCTGCCGTCGGCGAGGTGCTGGGGACCCTCTCCGTGGATGACGCCCGTCACGCCTTCGAGGCAATCCGGCTGGCGGCGCCCGGGGGATTGGGCGAGTCGGATAGCTACGACGTGAGGGGGGAAGAGGTCGGCGTGACGCTCCTAGAGGCGATGCGGGCCGCCCGGAAGCGGGATGCGGTCGCCCGGGAGTACGTCACCGACTTCGAGATCACCTTCGACATCGGATACGCGGCGCTGCAACAGTTCCTCAAAGACGGTCGCCAGTTCTCCGACGCCGTCGTCCAGACCGCGCTCACGATCCTGGCCCGGGTGCCCGACACCCTCATCCTGCGCAAAGAAGGTCTGGTGACGGCCCAGACGATCTCTCGACAGGCCGACCGGGTGCTGACGGCCGGGGGTGCCTTCACGGATGAGGGCCGCGAGGCACTGGAGGCCTTCGATCGGTCCATCCGGGACGAGGAGCATCGTCTGAACCCCGGCACGACCGCCGATCTGACCACCGCGGCCATCTTCGTGCTCCTCATCGATGGGCGCGGCCTCGATCGATTCCCTGCCCTTCTGGCACGCTGGTGAGCGTCCTCGACGATAGCCATGATCATTGAAGGATTCGCCGTCGAGACCTCGGACCACCTGATCTTCACCGTCAAGGGACTGTGCCATCCGCCGGGACGGGTGATCGCCTACCTGCGCTATCTGCCCCATCCCGCCGGACACCGCGTGCGGGACGGCGTGCGCTACCGGCGCGTGTACCACTTCGACGAACAGGAGGCGATTCTCACAGCCGACTACCCGACGTATCTGGCCGACGATCCCGTGTTCGGTCTCCGCTTGCAGAGCGTGCCCCGCGAAAGGATCCGCACCGTCTACGACCCGCGGACCTATCTGGCAGCCCTGACCACGGACGGCGCCGACGACCCGCTGGAGGAGGATGCGCTGGCGCTGTTGACCTGGCTACACGGAGATACTCGCGTTCCCTGTGCGAACCTGGGGGTCTCCGGATCGCTTATGCTGGGGCTCCACAGACCGGACTCGGACCTGGACCTCGTCGTCTACGGCGAGGCAGCGTGCCGAAGCCTCCATCAGACGCTCCGAAAGATCCTTGCCCAAACCGACGCTCCGCTGCGACGGCCCAATGAGGAGGAGCTGGCGGCGCTCCACGCCGAGCATCGCTCCGACACCCCCCTCCCCTTCGAGCTGTTCGCGCGACTGCAGAGTCGGAAGGTCAACGAGCTCCGATTCCGCGGCCGAGAGACCTTCATCCGTTTCGTCAAGCTGCCCGGCGACACGGAGGAGCGCTATGGCGACCACCGCTTCGAATCTCTCCAATCAGCCACGATTCGCGCCCGGGTCACCGACGACCGCGATGCCATCTTCACCCCCTGCCGGTACATCATCGCGGATGCGGCGTTCGCGGACGGCAGCCCGGCAGGCGACGTGCGGGAGATCGTCTCCTTTCGCGGCCGGTTCAGCGACCAGGTTCGAGCCGGCGAGTGGGCCGTGGCCCGGGGGCGGCTCGAGCGCGTCACCGGGCAGGAGGCGCCTCCCTACCGGCGATTGGCGGTAGGCGGGCAGGCGGGCGACTACCTGCTGACCCGGGAGCCCGTCCAGGAATGATGGGCCAGGCGCCGGCGCCTCGCGCTGATCACGTCACTGCGGGGCCGACGGTGATCCGGAGCCTTCGCACCAGAAAGGAAAAGCATCCATGTGGCAAGCCACGATCGTAGCATACGTCGCCGTCGCCGTCTTCATCGGCGTCAAGTCCAGAACGACGACTCTAAAGGGGTTTGTCCGCGGCGACACGCTCGGCACCCCGGCGATGGTGGCGACCGTCGTCTCCACGTTCTATGGCGCGTCCTCCATCCTGGGCGGTGTGAGCCTCGCCTACGCCGTCGGCCTGGGCGCGATCTGGTTTATGATCCCCTTCTATCTGGGGAGCATGGCCATCGTCCTCGTGCTGCAGGCGATCGCGCACTCGGAGACGTACACCCTGCCCGACTTCCTCGGCGGCTTCTACGGCCCCAAATTCGCCGTCGCCAGCTCCCTACTGCTGGCCACGTTGTGCTTGATCCCGGAGGAGATCATCGCCGGGGGGAAGATCCTCTCGGCCTTCGCCCCCGTCTCGCCGCAGCTCGGGATGGGCCTGATGACGTTCGTGCTCGTGGCGCCGGTGGTCATCGGGGGCATGAAGGCGGACGTGACCACGGACATCGTCCAGTTCGTCCTGATGGGTCTGATGCTCGCCCTGCTGGTTCCGTTCGCGCTCCGCCCTCAGCCGGCAGCGCAGCTCCCCTCCGGGCATCTCGATCCCTTCGCCAGCCTGTCGGTCCAGGAGATCGCCGTCTTCTTCGTCGCGCTCTTCTTCCTGCCCATCACCTCGGCCCCTCTCTACCAGCGGCTTTTTGTCTCGAGATCAGAGACCGAGGCTCGGAGAGCGATGCTCATCTCGGTCGCGATCTGGGTGGTCATCGACGTCATCATCGTCCTGAGCGGCCTAGCCGCCACGAGAATCCTTCCCGGGCTGGATGATCCCGACCTGGCGCTCATCCAGCTGGGAAGGTCGCTTCCGCTGCTGGGACAGACTGTGTTCTTCGTAGGCTTGTTGGCTGTGATCATGACCACCGTCAACTCCTTCCTCCAATCCGGCGCGTCCAGCCTGGCCTACGACGTGTGGCGACACGTGAGACCCTCGGCCGGGGAGAGGGAGCTATTGGCCCTTTCGCGGGTCCTCGTGGTGGTGCTGGGGCTGGCGAGCCTGGCCCTGGCCCTCTGGTTCCAGGCGGTAGTGCCGGCCCTGCTGTTCACGCTCAGCCTGTGGACGGCAGGGATTCTCGTTCCCACCCTCGCGGCCCTTCTCGGCTGGAAGCTGAGCGGCCGGGTGGCCCTCTGCAGCCTGCTCGGAGGCACGCTCTCCTCCCTCGTCTGGCGCGTGCTCCAGCCCTGGGCCGTGGATGCGCTGTTCGTCGGTCTGGCGGGCTCCCTGACCGTGACGTTGATCGCCGCACGAATTGAGCAAGGAGTCCAGCGACGTGGATAGAGAGAACCGGAAGCCCAAAGATCGAGACTTCGTCCGCACCCCGGAAGGCATGTTCTTCTGCGTGACGGGCTATCTCCACCCACCGGATCGCTATACGGCCTACCTCAAATACTCGCCCACCTCGCAGGGCAAGTGGGAGGACAAGGACACAGCCTACCGGCGGGAGCTGCCCTACTACCACGTGCGCAACGTGGCGAGGACCGTCGACTACCTGGAGGACCGCTACCCGGCGTACGTCCACGACTGCCCCGTGCGCGGCTTCCGCTTCTCTATGGTCCCTCAGGATCGCGTCGCCCGCTACTACGTGCCCCAGGCGCGACTGGGGGATATCCTCCGCGGGCCCCAGGACCGACTCGAGGAGGAGGTCCGAGCCCTGGCTCTGAACATGGCCACCGGGGCGACCGTGGATCCATCGGCGCTGGGGATCACGGGCTCCGTCCTGATCGGACTGCATAACCCCGAGTTCTCCGACATCGACCTGACCATCTACGGCCTCGACAACGCGTACAGGCTGCGGGAGGCGCTGCGAGAGGAGAGTGTGGTCGGGGTCCGGCGCCTGGACAGACGATTCATCGCAGACTGGTCGGAGGGCATTGCAGGGCGGTTTCCCCTGACAGTGGAGGAGGCCCGATATCTCGCCGATCGGCGGTGGAACTACGGCACGTACCGAGGACGCTACTTCTCCGTCCATCCCATCCGCACCGACGACGAGATCACCGAGACCTACGGCGAGCACGTTTACCGCAGCCAGGGCGCTGGCCGGATTCGGGCGACCGTGGTCGACGGCAGTGAAGCTCTCTTCATGCCGGCCATATACCGGGTGGCAGATGTCGAGCGGCTGGAGGGAGATCCGGCGGTGAGTACAGTGGAAAAGGTCGTCTCCTACGAGGGCCTCTACCGCGACGTAGTGGACGACGGGGCTGCCATCGAAGCCAGGGGAACGCTGGAGACCGTCGACGGGGAACCGCGACGATTGGTGGTCGGATCGATGGCCCTCGCCGGTCAGGGATACGTAAAGCCAGCGACGAGCGAATGAGCACGGGAGCGATGACCGACGCCATCCAGTTGGGGCTCAACATGCATCCCCGATGGCTCCAGGGTGGTGCACCCGAGCCCTTCCTCATGCCGTTGCGGGAGATCGGGCTTCGCGTCCTCGAGTTCCACCTCGATCCTACAGGCTCCGACTGGGCGGAGATGGCCTCTCTGGTCGACGCCTGTCGCGCGCTGGGGTTCCGCGCCAGTTTTCACGCCCCCCACAAAGGGCCGTACAACCCGGCCGGATTCTCGGGCGGGGACCGTCCACGAATCGAGAGGCTCTTCGAACCAGCCCTCGCTCGCGCGGCCGCCATGGCTGAGAGAGCGGGAGCTACAATCCTCGTGGTACACGGCGCCAAGGGGAAAAGCTCTCGCGAGACGCTCCGACGGGACACGGAGGCCTTCCTGGCCTGGATACGTGAGCGGGCACCGAATCTCCAGCCTGCCCTTGAGCTACGCGTCCGGGAGCCCGACGTCGTCAAGATCGGTGACAACAAAGCGGAGCTGTTGGCCTTCACCGCTCAATCCGCCGTCCCTGGCCTCGGGATCTGCTGGGATCTGGGTCACGATGCCCGGAACGGCTCCGCGCCCCCACCCCCGGGCTTCGTGATGAACGTGACGCACGTGCACGTCCATGATCTCTCACCCAGTGGTGAGGATCACTACCCTCTCCTCTTCGGCAACGCTCCCTATGAGGACAGCCTGCGGCGCCTGCGCGAGGCCGGATACGAAGGAGCCTGCATCCTGGAGGTCGACGGGCGTTCCGTCGCGCGCATGGCCCAAGAGGAGGACGTGCCGTATATGGACATCCTCCGGACAAGTCTCCATAAGATGGCAGAACCATTCTCACCCCAGCGTGATCACTGACCGCCAATAGAGCTATGGCTTGACCTTATCCATAACCTGGCGTATACTCTGCGCAATCGATTGCGCAGACGATTGCCTGGAGAACATCATGGTTACTCAAGAGGACGTCGCCGAACGAGCCGGCGTGTCGGCCACAACAGTCTCCCACGTGATCAACGAGACCCGCTTCGTGAGCCAGGAACTTCGCGAGCGAGTTCACCGGGCCATGGAGGAGCTGGATTATCAGCCGAACGTCATCGCTCGGAGCTTACGACGCCAGAGAACCCACAACATCGCCGTCATCATCCCCGACATCGCCTACCCTCTCTTCGCCGAGGTGGCCCGCGGTATTGAGAACGAGGGCTTCCACATGGGATACAAAGCCATCCTCTGCGCCTCCCAAGGCGATCCCGAAAAGGAGAGGGCCTGTCTGCACCTCGTGCGTACGAAGCAAGTCGACGGCGTGATCCTCGTGGCTGGCGCCGATATACGGGAGCACCTCGAGACCCTCGTCCGTCGCGGAACGCCCGTTGTGCTCTGTAACAGACCGTTCCCCGGGATTGAGGTCGATACCGTGATCGTGGACGACGAGGATTGCGGGTTTCGGGCCACGGGTCACCTCATCGCCCTGGGCCACCGGCACATAGGCTGCATCACGGGGCCGGCGAGCCTGCCGATCAGCGCCGGGCGCGTCGAGGGATACAGACGAGCGTTGGAGACCGCCGGGATACCCATCCAGGAAGACCTGCTGGTCGAAGGTGACTTCCGGAATCAGGGCGGCTTCGAGGCTATGAATCGCCTCCTCGACCTCGACACGCCACCGACCGCGATCTTCGCCTGCAACGACCTCATGGCCATGGGCGCGATTTGCGCCGCCAGCAAGCGGAAACAGAGAGTCCCGGAGGACGTCGCTATCGTCGGTTGTGACGACATCGCCCTCGCGGCGTTCACCAATCCAAGCCTGACGACGGTGAGGCTGCCCAAGCGCGAGATGGGAGCGACAGCCGTTCGGATGCTGGTAGGAAGAATCGAGGATGAGTCACGTCCTGTCCAGGAGCGGGTCCTGCCCATCGAGTTGGTCGCCCGCGACTCGTGCTAGCATCCGGAAGCCTGACGTGAGGAGGTAGCTGGTGAGCACTCTGGTTCAGTACACCCCCGGTGATACGTTCTTCCACAACCTCGACCCCCGGTCGAAGATCGTCTTCATGTTGGTGACCACGGCGCTCATCGTGCTCGTCGACAGCCTCTGGGTGGCTGGGGCGATCCTGATCACCCTGCTGTGCCTCTGGTTCATCGCCGGATTGTCGCTCTCAACACTCAGGGAGATGGTGACCCCCTTGATCGGCCTGGTAGCCTTCCTACTCATCGTGCAGGCGGTTCTCTACCCCGGAGAGCGGGTTCTGATCCAGCCCATCGTGCCTCCGCGAGTTCCCGTCGTGGGCGCCCGGGGCAGCGTGACGCTGGAGGGGATCCTCTTCGGCGTACTGCTGTCGCTCCGGCTTCTGGCGATGGTCATCGTCCTGCCCCTGGTGACGATGACCACGCCGATACACACGTTTACCCTGGGGCTGGTCCGCCTGGGGCTCCCCTACCGCTTCGCCTACACGATGACCACGGCGCTCAACTTGATCCCCATCCTGCAGACGGAGGCCAACACGATCGCTGATGCTCAGAAGCTGCGAGCGTTCCAAGTGTTCGAGAAGGGCAGCTTCCTGGAGAAACTGAGAGCCTACCCATCACTGGTGACGCCGTTGATCATCGGCGCGATGCGGCGCGCCCAGCTGGTCGCAGTGGCGATGGACTCACGTGCCTTCGGTGCCAGCAACGACCGAACCTACATTCAGGACGTCCGTATGCGGACGGAGGACTGGGCCTTCGTCATCCTGGCCGTCCTGTTCGCCGGCCTGGCCGGGGCTGCCAGCTTCGTAATCGCTTAGGAGATCGCTTTGATGCCGGGACGCCCGCACATTGTCTTCAAAGACCTGTCGTATCGCTATCCGAACGCCAGACGATACGCCCTCAAGCACATCGATACCACGATTCACCGGGGAGAGTTCGTCTGCGTGCTCGGCGAGAACGGAGGGGGAAAATCCACGCTGTGTCAGACGATCAACGGGGTCATCCCCCACTCGCGGGGCGGCCGCCTGCGAGGAAGCGTCACCGTCGATGGTACAGACACGGCACGGACGACCGTCGCCCAGCTCTCGCGAAAAGTGGGCATCGTCCTGGAGGACCCGGAGTCGCAGCTTTTCACGACCAGCGTCCTTAGCGAGGTCGCCTTCGGGCCCGAGAACCTGCAGATTGCGCCGGAGGAGATCCTTCGGCGCGCCCATAAGGCCCTGGACGTGGTAGGACTGAGCGGGTATGAGGAGTTCCCACCATCGGCCCTGTCCGGCGGACAGAAGCAGCGGTTAGCCATCGCCGCCGCCCTGGCGATGCATCCAGACATCCTGGTGCTGGACGAGGCCACGTCCCAGCTCGACCCGGTCGGCACGCAGGAGATCTTCGCCCTGGCCAGAAAGCTGAACGAGGAACACGGGATGACGATCCTCATGGCGACCAATAAGGGGGACGAAGTCGCTGCGTTCTGCGACCGGGTGCTCGTCCTCCACGAGGGCGAGTTGATCGGCCAGGGGAACGTCCGTGACGTCTTCGCCGATGCCGCGCTTCTCGAGCGGGTGATGATCCGCACGTCGCAGGTATCCCAACTGGCGACCTATCTAGCCACCCGCGGTGCACCGCTCCCTGATTTCCCTGTCACGGTCGACGAGGCCCGCCGGGAGATCATACGTCTCCTGGAAGGAGCCGCATGAGGGGGAAAGAAGTAGCCATCGCGATCGAGGGCGTGACCTACGTCTACCAGCCTCAGGCCGTGCACGCCCTGAGAGATATCGATCTGGCCGTGCGGAAGGGAGAGTTCGTCGGCATCGTCGGTGAGAACGGCGCGGGCAAAACGACCCTGCTGAAGCTCCTAGTTGGCCTGCTGACCCCGACCCGAGGTCGCGTCCTGGTCGATGGCCGGGACACCCGTCGCACGGCCATCGCCGATCTGGCGACGTCCGTTGGGCTCGTGCTCCAGAACCCCGATCGACAGCTTTTCGCCCAGACGGTGGTGGAGGAGGTAGCCTTCGGACCCCGCAATCTAGGCTTGAGCAAGGCGGCGGTCGAGGAGCGCGTCGACAGAGCCATCGGTATGACGGGCCTGGACAGGTTTCGGGACGATTTTCCACCGGCGCTGGCGAAGGGGGATCGGGCCAAGGTCATCGTCGCCGCTGTGCTGGCCATGCAGCCCCAGATCGTCGCCTTCGACGAGCCGACGACGGGACAGGATTACCGAGGGTGCCATCAGATCATGCAAATCGCCCGACAGCTTCATGCCGAAGGACACACGGTCATCGTCGTGACCCACGACGTAGCCCTCGTCGCCGAGTACACGAAACGGACGGTCGCGCT
>CAZQXX010000022.1:0-2658 GCA_964597105.1 uncultured Anaerolineales bacterium | reverse complement strand
CAGTCCCATCCACGCACCCGGCAGTTATCGCAGTCTGGGCTGCTCTCATCGCCGTCGTCACGCTGGTTCCGGCCTTCCCGATGATTGGAACCGGGGCCACATTCAGCGTCAGCGCTGCCCTCGTTCCCCTGGCTGGCATCCTATTTGGCCCGATTCCCGGCGCCATCTGCGCCGCCATCGGGGCCTTCATCGGCCAGCTCATCGCACCGCATACCGTCTTCTTCGGGCCACTCTCCTTCCTCATCCCCACCCTCAACGCCCTGTGTGCCGGGTTTGCCGTCCAGAAGCGATGGTACGTCCCCCTCGCCGTGATCGTCGCGCTGTCCCTCGCCTGGTTCGCCTTCCCGCTGGGGCGCGCGGTCTGGTTCACGCCCCTCATCTGGACGCTGGGGATCATCGCCGGTCTGGTGGGATGGTTCGGCGCCTCTGACTGGTTCAGCACCGAGAGTCGGGGCAAGCTGGTGGCAGGGATCTTCCTGGCAGCGATGTGCGGCACCATCGCCGACCACAGCTTCGGCAGCCTGTGGGCGCTGATTATGTTCCGGCTTCCCCGCGAGGTCTGGCTGGCCGTGTTGCCCCTGGCGCCCCTGGAGCGGACCCTCTTCAGCATAGGCTCAGCCATCATCGGCACGCCGCTCCTGGTCGGGCTCCCTCAGATCGGCGTGATGGTCGGAGGGAACCTGTACGATGAGGAGGCGCTCGAAGAGGAGATCATCTAGTCCACCTTCGGGCTGCGATGGGACACACGGGAGCCGATCCACTCCAGGTGATGGTCCTCGGCGACCTCGCCGTGGACTGGACCGTCGAGGTTGACACGCTACCCGAGCGCGACAGCCTGGCGCTAGCTCGCTCCTACAGGAGATTCGCGGGCGGGAGCGCGGCCAACGTCGCCGTGGGGCTGGCACGGATGGAGCACCCCACTGGTTTCATCGGCCAGATCGGGGACGATGAGGACGGCCGTTTCCTTCTCGATGCGTTCAGGGACGAGGGGATCGACACGGACGACGTCGTCACGCTCCCCGGGTACGAGACTCCGGCGACTCTCGTCGTGGTGGAGGAGGGCGGCGGTCACGTGATCGTCGTCCTCCCCAGAGACGCCGACGTCCATCGTCTCCAGGCCCCGGATCTGAGCCGGGTGGCCCAGGCCGCCGCCCTCCACATCGGGCCCAGCCACACGGCGATAGCGAGGCAGGCGGCCAGGCGGGCGCGAGAGAACGATGCACGCGTCTTCTACGCCCCAGGAGGCGTGGCCCGATTCGTGAGTCGCGCCGACCTATGGCCCGTGCTCGAACTAACAGATGCCCTGCTCGTGAGCCGCAGCGAGGCCTTCGCCCTCAGCGATCGCCCCGCCCCGGAGGAAGCCGCCCGTGCGCTTCTGGATGCGGGACCCGCGGCGGTTGTGGTGACCGTAGGGGCGGAGGGTGCCTTCGTGGCCACGGGCGATCGAGTCCGTCACATCCCGGCGCTCCCCACTTGCCCCATTCGCGACACAACCGGTGCCGGTGACGCCTTTGCCGCTGGCTTCATCGCAGCGCACCTGAGAGGATTCGGCTGGGAAGCGGCAGCGCGCCTGGGCAACGCCGCAGCGGCGCTGAGCATCCGCCACCTGGGGGCTCGTACCGGGCTGCCGGGCTGGGAGGAGACGCTGGCGGCGAGTCGCCGCCTCGACGGCGGAAGGGCTTAGCGCTCTATCGTCCGAGCAGCCACACGATCCGGTCGTACGAGACCGCGTAGTGGAGGACGACCGCGCCGCCGAAGACGACGGCCAGCGTGTCCCGGCCCGCGGCCGCCAGCAGCGTTACCGCCGCGGCGAAGAGAGCCAGCTCCAGCGCGAGGCGCACCACGCCGGGCACCGGAACAGGGGCGTCGCCGGGATCGCCCGGGACGCGGA
Source organism: uncultured Anaerolineales bacterium (assembly GCA_964597105.1). Lineage (GTDB taxonomy): Bacteria > Chloroflexota > Anaerolineae > B4-G1 > B4-G1 > SKLM01. The sequence continues at coordinate 767 of CAZQXX010000022.1, read as the reverse complement.
ACGTGCCCCACAGGGCGGCCGCCACCAGGGGCAAGCCGACGCCCCAGAGGACCCGCCACATCCCCTGGTGTTCCGTCCAGCCCCAGTACCCCAGCGCGGCCAGGATCGACAGCTCGAGGAGAAATCGAACGGCTAGGTTAATCGGATGGTTGCTCATTGAGGGCACCCTTCCCTTTTTGCCCTGGTCACCCCGCAGACCAGCGCCGACTCAGGTGCCCGGGACCCTACGGCGGCCGGGCCAAGTGCCGGGCAGCGAGACCAAGGGCCGGTCAGTCGACCACTTCGAGGTTGATCTGCCCGATGCCCCCCTCGATGTCGAGCGTCAGCGTCGCATCCGACTCGCCGAAGGCGTCGTTGACGTAGGCATCGCCCTCGCGGCTGAGGCCGGTGACGTTCACCTCACCCAGACCGCCGGTGACCTCGGCGCGGACGCCCACGTCGGCGGGGAGATAGACGGTGGCCTCGCCCACGCCGCCCCGGATCTCGACGTCCAGGTCCTGTTGCCAGGCCCGGTTGAGATCGACCGTGGTCTGGCCGGCCCCTGTCTCGACGGACAGACCGGTCAGCGAGAGCTCTGCCAGATCGAGGGTGCTCTCGCCCGCCCCCAGCCCGACGTCCAGGTCAAGCGGCACATCCTCGGCGAAGCGGAGGTCCCACTCATAGCGGTAGTCGTTTAGCCCCAGCTGCTCGACCTCTGGCTGGCGGACGGTCAGCTCGCCCCGGCCCCCAACGACACTGTAGTCGACCAGCGGCGCCCACTCCTCGAC
>CAZQXX010000021.1:23203-24473 GCA_964597105.1 uncultured Anaerolineales bacterium | reverse complement strand
CAGATCGTGCGGCGTCTGCGAGTGAAGCCCACACGGACGATCTCCGGCGTGGCGCCGGTGGCGGTGCTCACGGAACCCCACCCCTGCCCCGGGGAGTGCATCTTCTGCCCGGAACCGGCTGGCATGCCGAAGAGCTACCTTCCGGACGAGCCGGGAGCCATGCGAGCCGCGGCTCACGACTTCGACCCCTACGATCAGACCGCAAGCCGCATCGCAGCACTACGAGAGATCGGGCACAGCGTGGATAAGATCGAGTTGCTTATCCTGGGGGGATCATGGTCGGCGTATCCCGAGAGCTACCAGGAGTGGTTCGTGCGCCGCTGCCTAGACGCGATGAACGGCACGGATGCCGGCTCCCTGGAGGAAGCCCAGCGGCTGAACGAGACGGCTGATCGGCGAAACGTCGGTCTGGTGGTGGAGACACGCCCGGATCTGATCACGCCGGAGGAGGTGCGACGCCTGCGCCGGTTGGGCGCGACAAAGGTGCAGCTGGGCATCCAGAGCCTCCACGACGAGATCCTGACCTTGAACCAGCGAGGTCATTCGGTCGCGGAGACCCGGCGGGCGATGCGCCTGTTGCGGCTGGGTGGCTTCAAGATCGTCGTCCACTGGATGCCTAACCTCCTGGGCGCCACGCCGGAGAGCGACATGGAGGACTTCCAGCGGCTGTGGGAGCCGGGGATGCGGCCCGACGAGCTGAAGATCTACCCGACGGCCCTGCTGGAGAACACGGAGTTGTACGCGCACTGGCAGCAGGGCGATTACGAGCCGTACAGCCAGGACACCATGGTGGATCTGCTGTCCCGCTGCAAGGCCCTGATCCCGCCCTATTGTCGGGTCAACCGGCTAATGCGCGACATCCCAGCACCGAACATCGTGGCCGGGGTGAAGAAATCAAACCTGCGTCAAATTGTCCAGCAGCACATGGCACAGGAAGGAACGAGGTGCCACTGCATCCGGTGCCGGGAGGTGCGCGGCGAGCCGATCGATTCTGACACCGTGCGCCTGGAGCGGATCGATTACGACACCGACGGCACGCACGAGGTGTTCCTGCAGTACGTGACGCCGGAGAACGAGCTAGCCGGATTCCTACGCCTCTCGCTTCCGGAATCCACGCCGCCTATCGAGGAATTGGACGGCTGCGCGATGATCCGGGAAGTGCACGTGTACGGCCCGGCGGTAGGGATCGGTCTCGAGCTGGAGGAGGCCCCGCAGCACACAGGACTGGGAAGCCGGCTGATCGAGGAAGCGAAACGAATCGCGCGCCAGG
>CAZQXX010000021.1:0-23103 GCA_964597105.1 uncultured Anaerolineales bacterium | reverse complement strand
CACACAGGACTGGGAAGCCGGCTGATCGAGGAAGCGAAACGAATCGCGCGCCAGGAGGGATACGGCCGGCTGGCCGTGATCGCGGCCATCGGCACACGGCCTTACTACCGGGAGCGCGGGTTCGAGCTAGTCGACCTGTATATGGTAAGCCCCCTGTAGAAGGAAGACGATTCCGGGACCTGCCCTCCCCTCAGGTGATCCGGGTGGGGACTGCCCGAGTCATCCTCCGACGGTCAGCCAAGCCGTCCAGCCCAGTTTTTCGCCAGAGGAGCCCGCTGTGAACATAGATATCGCCTACGGTCGCCGAGGGTTGACAGTTCATCTGCCGGATAGACTCCCGGTCACCGTGATCAAGCCTCAGGCTGTACAGGGGCTGGACGATGAGCGGACGGCGATTAGAGACGCCCTGCGGTCCCCAATCCATAGCCCCGCGCTACACGAAGTAGCAGGTTCCGACGACCGAGTCGCGGTCGTCTTCAGCGACTTGACCCGCCCCATGCCGAACGACCGCGCCCTGCCCCCGCTGCTGGACGAGCTAGCCCTGGCCGGCGTGCCCGACGAGCAAGTGGTCTTGATCAATGCGCTGGGCACCCACCGATCTCAGACCCAGGATGAACTGGCCGGGATGCTGGGACAGGAGATCGTAGCACGCTACCAGATCATCCAGCATGATGCGTGGTCCAACGATCTGGTCGAGGTGGCGACAAGCGCCGCCGGACACGCGGTGCGCGTCAATCGGGCTTACGTCGAGGCCTCGGTGCGGATTCTGACGGGCTTCATCGAGCCCCACTTCTTCGCGGGATTCAGCGGGGGTCCGAAAGCGGTGTTGCCAGGCATCGCGGACATCGACAGTATCCTCGACAACCACAGCGGAGAGATGCTGGCCGATCCGAAGGCGACCTGGGCAGTGACAGAGGGCAATCCCGTGTGGGAAGAGATGTTCACTGTGGCGGAGGCCACCGGGCCGACGTTCCTGCTGAACGTGACGCTCAATCCGGAACGGGAGATCACGGGGGTCTTCGCGGGCGATATGGCGAGCGCCCACCGAGAGGGCGTGGCTTTCGTCCGGGAGACGGCGATGCAACCCGTGTCGCACGCCTTCGACATCGTCATCACCTCAAACAGTGGATATCCGTTGGATCTGAACCTGTATCAGGCGGTCAAGGGGATGTCGGCAGCAGCCCAGATCGTCCGGAAAGGCGGCGACATCATCGTCGCGGCCGAGTGTTGGGATGGCGTGCCCGACCATGGGGAATACAAGCGTATACTATGGGAGGCCGGCTCGGTAGAGGAGCTGTGGGAGACAGTGACGGCGCCGGGCTTCCGGCGACACGACCAGTGGGAGGCCCTGGTCCAGGCCCGGATCCAACGGAAGGCGACAGTGCACGTCCACGCAGACGGCCTGGCGGAGGAAGAGCTGAGACGAGCACTGGTGGTGCCATGCCCATCGATCGAGACAGCGGTTGACCGGATTTTGCGCACCAACCCGGAGGCCACGGTAGCCGTGCTCCCCGATGGACCACAGACCGTGCCATACGTGAGCCGTGGAGCGAGAACTGAGGGAAGACGCCATGCAGAATGAGCGACACGTGGTGAGGGGAAGCGAGGACTACCAGCCGGTGACTGCGGCCATCGCGGACACACTGCGGGACATCGTCGGGGATCCGCACGTCCTCTTCGGAGATCGGACGGCGATGGAAGACTACGCTCACGATGAGGTGGCTGGAGAGAAGCACGCCCACATGCCGGAGGCGGTGGTCAAGCCAGCGAGCGCCGAAGAGATCTCCCAGGTTCTGAAGCTGGCAAATCGGGAACGAATACCGGTGACGCCACGAGGGGCAGGATCCGGGCTGTCCTGCGGAGCGGTGCCCGTCCACGGCGGGATCGTCCTCTCGATGGAGCGGATGGACCGCATTCTTGAGATTGACCGGGAGAACATGGTGGCCGTCGTCGAGCCAGGGGTGGTAACCAACGACATCAACGACGCCATCGAGGAGCACGGGCTTTTCTACGCCGGGTACCCGATGAGCGTGGAGCTGTGCTTCGTGGGCGGCAACGTGGCGGAAAACGCCGGTGGCGGGCGGGCGATCAAGTACGGGGTCACCGGGCGGTACGTGCTGGGTTTGGAGGTGGTGCTGCCGACGGGAGAGGTTGTGCAACTCGGTGGGAAGCGAGTCAAGGACGTGACAGGGTACGACCTGATCCACCTGATGGTCGGTTCCGAGGGGACGTTGGGCGTATTTACGAAGATCACCCTGCGCCTGCTCCCCCGTCCCACGGCCCGAGCGGTGCTACTGGTGCCCTTCGCCGACACGACGGCGGCGATCGGTGCGGTGCCGCTCGTGATGACGAAGGGCCACATCATCCCGACGTCGGTGGAGTTTATGGACCATCGCTCCATCGAGGCCGCCTACGATTACACGGGAGAGCGACTTCCCCATCCAGAGGTCGGTGCGATGCTCTTGATCGAGGTGGACGGCACGAGTGAGGAACGGGTCGAGGATGACGTGAACAGCCTCATTGATGTCTGCCTGGAGTCGGGTGCGCTGGACATCTTCGTGGGGAACACGCCCCGGGACGAGCGCCGGATGTGGCGCCCGAGGCAGGAGATGGCCGAAGCGCTCAAGGCGATCTGCCCAGTGCAGAGCCTGGAGGACATTGTGGTCCCGATGGCGCAGATCCCTGACCTGGTCGCTGAGCTTGGCCGGCTCTCAGCCTCACACGACGTGCTCATTCCATGCTACGGTCACGCTGGAGATGGGAACCTGCACGCCACGGTGGTCAAGAAGCCAGAAACGAGCATGGAGGTGTGGGAGGAGAAGCTCCCAGCGATCCTGGAGGAGCTCTACACGCTCGTCGCCGGGCTGGGAGGGACGATCAGCGGGGAGCACGGCATCGGGTCGAAGCGCGCACAGTATCTGCCGCTGGTGATGGATGACACGCTAATCGACCTGCAACGGCGCGTCAAGCAGGTGTTTGACCCGCATCATATTCTGAATCCGGGCAAGATCTTCCCGCCCTCGCGCCAGCGAGACGTAGCAGAATGAGCCTGTGAGGCCAGGCATTGAGAGTGGAACTGGGGCCCCTGATAACTTGTCAAGGAACTTGACACAGTTTGGAAACTCCGGTATAGTGGATTTTGCTTTCTTGGTACAATCGATTTGCTTTTCAGTAGACGTTCAAGCCCACCAGAAACGGTCGGCTTGTGTGCCAGAGAGGACGGCAAAGCCAGGTGCACGCATAAGTTCGTTGGATGGGACGAGCCGCAGCGGAGAGTCCCAGCCACGTACGAGAGTGAGCGGAGACATCGGGATGACAGAAAGATCTGCCTTCGGTAAGTGGTTATTGAAAGAACTGGACACCAGGCGTTGGTCGATGCGTGAGTTCGCTCGGCGAACGGGGGTGAGTGAATCCACAATCTCCAGGATTGTGAGCGGCAAGCGGAACCCGAGCTCTTCGTTATGCCGGAAGATGGCCGAGGTGCTCCGGGTCCCCCCCGAGAGGGTGTTCCGTGAAGCCGGTTTGCTGCCCGACTATACCGAAGACTCACCGAAGATGAAGGAAGCCTTGTACCTGTTCCGCAAGCTTCCAGAAGATGAACGACGGCGCATCCTGCTGATTATGCGGACCCTCTTGGATGAGCAGGAGCACATCCGTGTGGCATCTGGTTGACTTCCTGATATGCTGGATGCTTCTGACGCCTGAGGCGCGTCGGCTCGTCTACAGAGAGCTCAGGAGACGGAACCGGACGCGAATCTGGCGTTACGAATGCGCGGACGTGATCCTCATCGGCGGATGATGGCCCAACTCGGTTGGGGGGTCCCAACCCGGTTAGGAGGACCCAACTCGGTTAGGAGGTCCTAACTCGGTTGGGAGATCCCGACTCAGTTAGGCGGGCGGTCGCACTGCAGGAGTCAAGCTGCCGGCGCGTCTGGAGCCTGAAACAGCAGGTAAGCCTGCTCTCCGCCCAGCATGAGATCAGAGCCTGGGGCTTTCTCTACGCTTGGTGGTTCGTTCAGCCATCGAGTCATCCAAGGTTGCGGGCCTTGAGCGGGCTCCTCTCCTCCAACGGCCCGCGGCTTCGTCGGTTCCGGACAGGGTTGTGCTGGTGAGGGCTCAGGATCCCCAGAGCCGTTATGCCCGCAGTGCAATCACGTCCGGACAAGGATCATGCCCACCCAAGAGACTACCAAGAGCACCTTCCAGCTAGACTGGCTGATCAGCAACCTCCGCTGGCTGTTGCTGGTGGGGGTCGCACTGGTCATTTTCCTGGATGTCTTTGTGAGGCACGTGAGCATCCTGGACGCGAGCAGTCTGCTCCCCCAGATTCTGATTCTGGTCCTGGCAATCCTGTACAACATCGTCGTCATCTTTCTGCTGTCTCACGAGTCTTCTTCACAACTGCTGCCGATCACGACCCTGGGCGCGGACACACTGCTGACGATGGGCCTGATTCTGAGCTCGGGGGGATTACGGAGCCCTCTGCTGTTCTTCGCCCTCTTTCCAATCCTGACGGCAGCACTCCGCTTTCCTCACCCCACGAGCTTGCTGGTCACCGTTTTCATCATCGGCACGTTTGGAGGGTCCGTTTATCTCGTCTCGCCCCCAACAGCGTGGGCAGATATGGTCCCTTTCGCTGTCTTCGCACTGGTGCTGCTGCTGGCCTCTATGGTGAGCAGTGTCGTCTCGGAGGAAGTGAAGAAGATCCTGGACAGGAAGCAGCAAGAGGAGAAAGAGAGCGGTCACCGCGACCTGGACGCCGCTCGAAAGCACTCCCGGCTAACGTTTGAACTGGCCAGCACGCTGAGCGCAACACTGAATTACAGCAAAGTGCTTAAGGCTGCCCTGGAGGTAGCCGAGAAAGGGACCCGTGAGTTGGGCCGGGGAGAAGGGAATCAGATAGGAGCGGTGCTCCTGTTCACCCATAGCGACCTGCGCGTCGCGGCGTCGCGACACCTTTCGCCACACGATCGAACCGCCGTCTTCGAGGGTAAGGAAGGGGCCATCGGGGTGGCGTTGAGGGAGGCCGAGCCCGTCATCGTGGAAGACCCTCCCGGTGATGAGGCACTGGGGAAGCTGATCAGTATGCACGGATGCGAGCAAGCAATCGTGGTGCCGCTGCGCGCCGGGTTCGAGAACTTCGGAGTGGCTATCTTTGGCAGCACCGAACCAGACCTCTACACGGACGACCTGGAGAACCTGCTGGTGGCTATCTGCAACCAAGCGATCGTCGCGCTGCAGAACGCACAGCTCTATCAGGATCTGCGAGAGGAGAAGGAGCGGATCGTCGCTGTCGAGGAGGATGCGAGGAAGAAGCTAGCCCGGAGCCTTCACGATGGGCCCACCCAGAACATCGCGTCTATCGCGATGCAAGCACACTTCGTGCGAAAGCTGATCGAGAATGATGGGAGCGCGGAACAGGTCGCGCAGGAGTTGGAGAAAGTCGAGGACCTCGCTCGCCGGACAACCAACCAGATCCGGCACATGCTCTTCACGTTGCGGCCGCTGATCCTGGAGACGCAAGGGCTAGAAGCAGCCCTTGAGCAGTACATAGGTAAGGTCACAGACACAAACGGCACTACCATACGCCTGGAGGCAGATGCGAGAGCGACAGACGTTCTGGACAAGGAGACGGAGGGAAAGGTTTTCTACATCGTCGAAGAGGCCATCTCGAACGCGCGCAAGCACTCCGAAGCGGACAACATCTGGGTACGCCTGCAGATGCGCGAGGGAATCGGCTTTGTCGCGGAGGTGGAAGACGACGGGAAAGGGTTCGACGTCAACGCCGTGCAGGTGACCTATGATAGGCGGGGAAGCCTGGGGCTGGTCAATATGCACGAGCGAGCGGTGATGGCGAATGGCGACCTGACGATCTCTTCAGCACCGGGAGAAGGGACACGAGTCACGCTCGTGGTGCCCCTGGATAGAGGGTGGTGAATGGCTTTCTACGATAGATTATCGAGCGATGCGTGGCTCTGGTTGACCGGCTCTCTCCTCCTCGCGGTCTTCTGGACGAACCTCGCCTGGTTGTTCTCCCCGTGGATCAAGGCGGGAAGATCGAGGGACGACTTCGGGAGCCTCGCGGAGAGAGTCGTGGTAGGCGTGGCCACCTGGCGCTTCGCCCCGCCAACCCTGGAGGCCCTCCGGCTGCTTTACTACGTGGGTGTGCCCTTCGCCGCGCTTTTCTGGGGCCGTGACGCCGTCGTGGGCCGCCTCTTCGGTCTACAGCGGTTCGTACTGCCCCACGGCACGCAACAGAACGCCCTGATCAGCGCCAATTGGTTCGACTGGATGAGAGATCTGGGCTGGGCTGCGGGCCTGGGATTCGCCGTATGGGGGGTGCTCCGCTTGGCCGGATTGGCTCGGCGGCGGGCTGTAAACGCCACGGAGACCGTCAACGCGCCAGGGAAACAGGTGCACGGGTGGGAGATCTTCCGAGAGGCAACCTATCGGGAGATCCACTGGGCTTTCTATCGAAACGCTCCTATCGCGGCCCTCGGACTGTACTGGGGCACCTGGGCAGGCCTAGCCCTGGTCGGCATAGAGGCTCTGGCGGATCCTATCTGGCGGACGGGATTGAGCGATCCAGGACGGGCACCACGCCATCTTCTGCGAGCCGCGCTGGCCGTGGTGAGCAGCGTGCTGTTCTTGCGGACACAGAACCTGTGGTTGGCGCTGGTCCTGCACGCCATGGTCGCCTGGGGGCTGCAGGACATCCACACGGCATCGCTCGACAGGATGCCGGAGGGAATGCCGGTCGAGAACTAAGCTGCCCGGACGATTCCACACGTCGCCGTTCGGACAGACCGTCCTCTAGAACCGGGACATCGGAACGTCGAGAGAACGGTCGGAACAACCGGATGGGGATTCTGGTCCGATCCCGGCCCTAAGGCAGGAGCAAGGCCAACACCACCAACACCACGAGCATCCCCGCAGCGATGACGGCGATGCGCTTAAGGTCCGCTACTACGTACCGATACTCCTCGGCCAGCGAAGCACTCTCTGCTGCACCTCGCTCCCGCTCGGCCCCGGGCATCTCGTCCATCCCAGGTTGCTTCATCTGAGTCTGAGAGAGCCGAATCTCTCGATCATGATTGCGACGCGACTTTTCTGACACGTTCCTCCTCTGCCTTTTATGCCTCTTATGCCTTTTATGGCTCCAATTCTGCGATAGCAACAATACGGTGCGTGTCGACGCCGTACGGATAGCACGATATGAGCGTAAGGATCGGAGAAGAGGTAGGCTCCAACACGCTGACCTCCGTCGGCTCGATGACACGTTTCTGGGTAATTACGTAACGATGGACCCGACTGGCGGTATGGACGAGAACCTCGTCACCCAGACTGACATCTGGAAGAGCACGGAAGATCTCACCAAAGATATCGTTGTGGCCTGAGATGACGCAGTTCCCTCGCTCGCCCGGGTTTGCACTGCCGATGTGGTGACCGGCACCTCGCTTGAGGGCCTCCCAGTCATCGCCCTCGACAACGGGAGCGTCTACGTCAATCGAGGGGATCTGGATACGAAGCGCCTGTTCCGGTCCCGGGGTCGGGACAGGCAGGGGCGTTACCGCCTCGACCAAATCCTGGAGGTGCGCCGGAATCTCTGCCGGAGCCGGCCCGCCGGGCGAATCCTGGGGGGTGTGGCCGCCCGGCAACACCACCTGGATGGGCGGAGTGGGCGTGGATGTGGGCAACGCCTGAGCCTGACTGGACGCTTCGTTGATCTGACGCAACGTGACCAGAGAACTAACCAGAACGAGGATCAGGGCGACCAGAACACCCAACTCCAGGACCAGCAAGCTCTTATCCTGCAGCCACCTCCAATGAATGCGAAGACGGGGCCACCTCGGGCCTGCATCCGCCTCGGCCTCCTCACTGACGGGCTCTTCTACGGGGCGGGCTCGATACTCTGCTGTGGCTCCAGCATCCTGGAATTGTCGATGCTCCACCGGGCGGGAAGGGAGAGACGGCTCGTCCACATCGGCAGGGGCCAAGGGGTCCAACGTCTCTGCCCCCTGCTCGCGCTGACGAAGCCGCTCCAGACGGGCCAAGCGCTTGCGCACCCGCAAGACTTCCTCGAGCTCCTCAATAGACAGCTCGTCGATTGTGCGGCGGTCCTTCATCGCACTCCTGCCCACCTACAACGGTATCCGAGCATACTGGCACCGCTCCTCATACAGATACAGACCGGATAGAAATGAGTGGCAGCCCTCTCAGTGGCGACATCGCGGCTACACTCCATGGTCAACTCTAGCCACTGCAAAGACTTCGCGCTCGAAGAACCAGCGGAACGGCGGCCAGTTGAACAAGATATGCCGGGCGATCCGAAAGGGGATGCTCTCCTCACGATGCTGTGGTGGCGTGTCCAGCCACACGCGGGCGCGGAAACTGGCACGATTCAAGGCATTCCGCAGGCTGAGCGCGCTCTGTTCGTTCACGTGAACGTCCAGATTGACGGGCGTAATGGCGCGCGGGTCCTTCGGATACTTATCGCCCTCCCCTAAGAGCGTGCGCACCAACCGCACAGCGGGATACGCATACCGGTCGTACCAAGCATTCGGTGCCGTATGGATAATCAATCGCCCATCTGGACGGAGCACACGTCGTGCCTCTGCGAGAGCCTGCTGGAGCTCCCAAGAATGGAGATGCTCAACCAGATCGAACATCAGCACTCTATCGAAGGAAGCAACCGCGAAAGGGAGGACTTTGGCGTCGGCCATCGCGACGGGGGTTGCGTCATCACCACCGGCCAACTCAGATGCCATTCGTACGGCAACGGCGGAGTAGTCGATGCCGTAAGCGTCTGCCCCCAGTTCCGCGCACCGCCGCAGTATCTCGCCTCGTCCACAGCCAACGTCCAGCACCTTCATCCCGGAGGTCACGTGAGCCGCCTCGAAGGCCTGCTCGAGTCGACGTGAGAGATGACGTCCCTCCGTGGAGACGAACTCCTCATACCCCTCGCACGCGTTCAGGAAATAGGACTCATCGTAGCGCTCGGGGTCGACGGACTGGTGGCGGCGGTCGCTAACCACACACGCCTCGCAGGGTTACACCCGGTATAGGCTCGGACTCTCGTTCATAGATCACGACGGGGAGATTATAGTTTACGGCCCACCCTCCGTCAAGCACGAGCTCGGGATGGGGATGGTGGTCAAAGAGGGCACCGGTCGCCTAATCAGGAAGCGACGGGAGACAACCACCAGGACGCACAGTCTGAAGGAGCTAGGGAGTGGACGTGGAGGTCGGGAGCGACGTCGGTTCCAGCAAGACAAAGGAACGAACCGGACTGGAGGCACCAGCCTCTTCATAAACGTCTTCCGCCACCTCACGCACCACCTGCACACGCCATTCGAACTGAGACCTGCCACCACCAGTCATCTCGAGCCAGTCACGGGGCACCCGCCAAGCCGTAGTGCGCGTGTGGATCGTGTCAGACAGGACATCGCCTGAAGACAACAGGAGCGAGAGCTCGTACCATTCGTTGTCGCGGAGCAGGCTGACTGACGCCCACTGCAGGAGTACGGACGCTTCAGCGTCCGAGAAGACCATCCCGTCCGGCGGGTAGAGGAGAGCGGGTGACGCATAGGGAGCGGTCGCCGTCGCATTGAGGATCGTGGATGGCGTGGGCGTCGGCGTGGGTGTGCTCAGTGGGATGACGAGCGATTGACCGGAACGAATGGTCTCGTCATCCGGCGAGAGGTCATTTGCCGTGCGGATAAGAGACACCGGGACATCGTACTCCTCGGCGATAGTGCTGAGGGTCTCCCCCGCTGCTACAACGTGCACGGTGAATGCGCCCGACCCTGATCCACCCGGGTTCTCAGCGTCCGACGGCGGGGCGGCAGGAATGAGGAGGACCTGCCCCGGGTTGATAAGCTCCGGGTCCACATCTGGATTCAGAGACAAGATCTCGTCGACCGTGACGTCGTAGGCAGTCGCGATGTCGCTCATCGTCTCATCCTGTTCCACCCGGTGGGCTCGGGGCGGCAGAGGCGTGGGCGTCGCGGTTGGCACCGGGGTATCGGTGGGCTCTGGCGTGACCGTAGGGGTGGAGGTGGACGTCGGAGTAACGGGCGGTTGGGTCGGCTCAGGCTCAGGGGCCAACATCCTGTAGAGCCCAAAGCCTCCACCAGCCAGGATCGCCGAGGCCAGCAGGACGACGACGACGGAGCCTACCCAACCGGGCAGGCGACGTCCATCCTTCTCTTCCTCCTCTTCGGTCTCTTCCGCCTCAACGAGAGAGGCGCCACACATCAGGCATTCCGATGCCTTGGCAGCGACCTTCATGCCGCACTGGGGGCAACAGCGGGACTCCTGAGACGGAAGTAGAGTATCGGGTTCCTCAGTCATAGTTCTAGACGAGCGGACGATATGATAGCACAGACGCATGAAATGACAACCGGGGGGGTGTTGAGCGCTGAAAAGGGCCGAAAGAAGCGTTGAATGGGACCAAGGTACCCCCGGTTCTCGCGCTTTGACCCTTTACACCCCTCAAGAGTCGTGCTATACTGGCATCAGTGCACTGGCTTCCCGGTCGGTTCTTACTTCTGCCTTACGTCACCTTCTGGACTATTGTAGCACACAGGGACAGTGAGATAGGCAGACGAAGCTCGCACGAGGGTCGTACGAGGGTCGCACGAAGGCTGCACAATGGGTAGAGCGCACGGGATTGTTCAGCCTGGGCCAATGGAGCCGTTCCTTCCCAGGATCACCGAAGCGTCAGCATCGCCGGCGATCACGTCTCCCTGGCTATCGAGCTATTTATCGACTGGAGAGAGAAACACTGCGGAAGCTGCACGTATGCGGAGACCCGATGAACAAGACTTCTGTGTCGCGCAGCCAGTTTCGCCGAATCAGCCAGAGACGCAGGAACTGCTCCCAAGCAGCTCCTGAGAGTGTCTGAGGGAGACGGCAGGCGATGACTCACCTCGTCAATCCCACCAACGGAGCTATTTTCCTCTTGCTTTTCGGTGCTCTGTCGCTGATCGGGCTCACCATGCTCCATCGCCGGAGAGACACCCCTCTCCACACTCGAGAGGTGACCGGGCTCCAGGGGTTGGAGCGGGAGATACAGCGAGCGGCCGAAAGCGCCAGCCCGGTTCACATCGCGCTGGGCAGCGGCGGGCTGAGCAGTGGGGACACGATCACGTCACTGGCCGGATTGCAGGCTCTGGAGGGCCTCGTCGACGCAGCTGTGGCATATGAGGTCCCCCCAATTGTGACGGTGGGCCATCCCACGCTGCTTCCACTCGCACAAGACGTCCTGCGTCGGGCATACGAACGCCGGGGAGCTACAGAGCTCTACGATCCCGACCAGGTCCGTTTTATTGCCCCCTCACCGCTGGCATACTCAGCCGGGGCGAATACCGTGGGTGCACCTGAGAACACGACAGCAAGCATAGCAGCCGGGGCCTACGGTTCTGACGTGTCCCTGCTTGCAGACAGCAGCGAGCGACGGCATATGGCTCAGTGGGCTGCTGCCGACAGCGCGGAGGCGATGGGTGCGCTCTATCCCGCGACTGACCGACTGGCCGTGGGAGAGGAGTTGTACGCCATCGGGGCTCAGGTGACCGGGAAGGACAAGTACATAACCAGCTTGATCACCGAGGATATCCTACGGTTCCTCGTGGTCGCGGCTATCCTGGGGGCAGCTGTTCTAGCCTTCGTGACCAGCTAGCCTTCCTCCGATGAGAACAACCATCGCGCAGAGAACCGCCATACAGAGCATGGGACGTGGACAGGCGGAGGATACTCGCCCGATGAGGGGGGGGCGCGCCCAGCACAGATGACCAGTACGGGACAGAGAGAATGAAACGCGTCGCCAGGACATGGGTGCCGATCTCCGTGGCCGTGCTTACCGGGCTATTGACCCTGGTCGGCTACCTGTTTCCTCAGACATTGATGGGCGGGGCCCGTGACTGGCTGGTCGAAGCGGCTGTGATCATCGGCGCTTTCGCCTTCGTTCTGGCCCTGTTCAACGTCATCAGCGTTCACGGCAAGCGGGTCTTCACTCTGGAAAAGGGATGGATGTACAGCCTGGTACTGCTCCTGGGTGCCCTGGTGTCCTGGATTCCGCCGTTAGTAGGAGGCCCCTTCCAGCGAACGGGCGAGCAGTCACTCAACTACGTGATCGCTCCGTTGGGAGCCTCGCTCGCCGCGCTCGTGGTGTTTACGTTGACGCTGGCAGGCTTCCGGTTGCTCCGCGATCGACGCAGCCCCTGGACACTGCTCTTCATCGCCGTTGTGACTTTCACACTGCTGGGGACCGCTCCCATCCGGGGCCTCGACTGGCTAGGCGAGATTCGGAGCTGGCTGGTCAAGGTCCCTGGAATGGCGGGCATTCGGGGCCTGTTGCTGGGCGTTGCGCTGGGCACTCTGATCACAGGCTTGAGGGTATTGCTGACTCAAGACCGTCCTTACAGTGAGCTCTAGTGGTGATTCGATGATCTATTGCCCAAAGTGTGGAACATCGAACCGCAAGGGCAGTCGCTTCTGCAGCGAGTGCGGCGATCCGTTGCCGAGCACCGGCACGCGCTGCCCGATGTGCGGGACGACTAACCCCGTGAGTAACGTCTATTGCATGGAGTGTACAGCGCGGCTCGTTCCGATGACGTCTGTACCTGACGCTGGCGAAGACGAAGGCGAACCGATCCAGGGCATCTCCCTGCCCACAATCCCTCTAGACGAAGGGGAGCAGGACGAAGAGCTTGAAGTAACAGCGGAGACCGGATCGGCAGATGAAGATTGGCTAGATGAACTCCGGGAATCGGCAGATGAAGAGGTGGAGGAGCACACCCGGGAGATAGAGGCTAATGGCAGCCGCGAGGAAGCGGAAGACGATCTAGAGCGGGCCGACATCCCGGACTGGCTGCAGGAGATGGGCCCCATCAGCCAAGAATCCGACGTTTCGCCAAGTACGAACGCCTTCTCACTGGACGCCGACCCAGACGAAGACACTCCCTCGGAGGATGAGCTGCCGGATGAGAGACCGGTAGGATTGTGGGACGTCTCTGAACCGGAGCAAGCAAGCGTCGCCGCCGAGGAGGAGCCAGCTGACACTGACATATCGGTGCATCAAGAGGACCGAGAATCCCTGGCGCCGGCTGAGATCCCGGAGTGGTTGGGCGAGCTAGGAGATGGAGGGGACGACCGGCTAGAATCGGTCGGTGACTCTGAATGGCTCGAGGAGATCGAAAAGGAAGCGGAGGACGCGCCCTCTGAGGCGCCGGGGACACCACTCAGAGAGGGTATTGCCGAGACGTTCGAGCTCCCGGAATGGGTGCGTACCCTGATGAACAGATCCCCAGCGGAGGAGGATGCGCCTCAATTTGGCGTAGAGACGCCACTCGGCGGCGACTCGAGCGGAGAACTGGAGCACGGCGACGTCCCTGACTGGCTACGTCAGCTGAAAGCGGAGAGTCACGACCGGGGGGAGGCTCCGGATGAGCCCCTGGAGACTGAGGGGGTGCTGCAAGGACTGCGGGGGATCATCACACCGGCAACCGAGCTCGAAGCCCCTGCCGCTTACGAGATCAGATCGGCAGCGGCAACAAGCGAGGTGAGCCGAGCCAGAGCCAGGCTGCTCGAGAGCCTGTTGGGAGAACAGACTGTCAAGCCAAAGCCGAGTGCGAAGGAACGGACAGGGTTGGGAGAGCTGGCAGAGCGAGGAATTGTCGCCATTGTGCTGCTCGTCACGGTGCTCAGTATGCTTCTGGCTCCGATGATAACGGGGAAAGCGGTGCGATTGACGGGGCCAGTAGAAAGCTCGGAAGCCGAGCGGTTGCACGGGATCGTAGAGGCTCTCGACGCAACTGACAACGTTCTGATCGCGTTTGATTACGGGGTGCCCGCAACTGACGAACTAGACCAGGTAGCACGACCGGTGCTCGAGCATCTAGTCGAATCAGGCGCAGACATCTCCATCGTGAGCACCCGTCCGGACGGCCTCCCGGTGGCTGGAGCCCTGATGAGCGAGGTGACCGATTCGAGAGATGATTACACACTGCTTGGCTACCGACCCGGGGGCGGCACGGCGGTCTCTCAGTTGCTTGCAGGAGAGGAGACGCTTCCCAGTGTGCTGCTGGTGGTGACCGGGCGACCGGGCTCCCTCGTGCGCTGGGTTGAACAAGCGGAAGCACGATACGGCAGCGATGTTCCGGTCGCCGCGGTGGGTAGCGCGCTTCTGGAACCGGTCATCCAGCCTTATGTGGATGCCAACGCCGGGCAGATCGAGGCAGCGATCCACGGCCTCAGAGGCGCCGCGTCCTACGAGGCGGCACGCGAGGCAACGGGGAGAGCTACTGAGCACCTCGACACCCTTGCGGCGGGACACATCGCGATTGTGGCACTTCTTCTCGTAGGCGCAGGCGTCTATGGCCTCGGTGGGGCTGGAAGGAGGCGCTGATGCCCGAGCTGACCGGCCTCATCCTGGGCGCAGTCTTGACCCTCTTCGTCTTGAGCTATCTGGCGGGTGACAACCCTCTATACAAGCTTGCCTTGCATCTGTTTGTTGGGACGCTGGTGGGCTACTCGTTTGGGATCGTGATCCGCAACGTGCTCGTGGGGATGGCGCTGCCGGGCGTATTAGCGAAGCAAGTGAGCGCCATCGTTGCTGTCGTGCTGGGTATCTTGCTGCTTCTCAAGGGGTTCCCGAAGCACGCGACCCTGGGAAACCTGTCGATTGCCTATCTGGTAGGCGTCGGCACGGCGGTGGCTCTGGGCGGCGCCCTACTGGGCACGATCGTTCCCCAGATCACCGCAACAGGACGTGCCTTGTCCGCACCTGCGTTGCAGAGTCTCCGCTTCGGCCTTGTGGATGGCGTCATGATCGTCGTGGGTACGTGCTGCACCCTGCTGAGTTTCACTTTCGTGCAGAGTAGAGAGGAGAAAGGGCGCCACATCTGGGAACGACTATTGAGCGGGGTTAGCTGGATCGGGCGCGTGTTTATGATCTCCGCCTTCGGAGTGGCTTTTGCCGGGGCACTCACAGCATCGCTCTCGATCCTTATCGGTCGTATGCAGACCCTCATCGACGTGTTCTCCAGGCTGGTCGGAGGCTAGGAAGAGAAGCGGTGACTAGGAAGAGGGAAATCGGCCCGATTCTGGTTGCAGACTGTGGCACGGTCATGACGAGGGCGATGCTCCTGGATCGGGTGTTGGGCGAGTACCGTATGGTCGCCCAAGGGGAAGCGCCCACGACATGGAGCGGATCTGGAAACGGCCTGACGGACGGGGTGCGCCATGCCGTCAAGGGGATCTCCAAGGTCACGAAACGGCGATTCTTCGACGAAAAAGGCGATCTTATCTCTCCTCAGACGGCAGAGGGAAGCGGCGCGGACGCGTTTTCCGCCACAGTCAGCGCGAGCGAGCCGCTCCATGTCGTGCTGGCCGGCCTAGGGAGGGACTTGAGCATCGCCAGCGCAAGACGCGCAGCAGCCGGCACCTATTCACAGGTAGAGACGCTTTTCGATGACGACAGGGGAGTTCCTCTGGATGATGAGGCATGTGTGCGCGCGATCCGCAACGCGGAGGCGGACGTCGTCTGCATCGCCGGGGGGACCGAGCACGGAGCTGAGAGACCCGTGCTAGACGTGGTAGAGGCGGCGACGCTGGCCTGCTCGATGATGGACCGGGAGGCACGTCCGACCCTGCTCTACGCAGGGAACTCCCGGCTGCGACGAGACGTGGCAAAGATCGTGGGGAATGAGGCGGAACTGCGTGTGGTCGAAAACGTGCGGCCCACGCTAGAAGATGAATACCTGGCGGATGCCCAGCGAACTCTCGGGGCTTTGTTCACAGAGCGGAAACTGAACTCGCTGCCAGGGTTGACAGCTTTGCGGCAGTGGACGCGAGTCCCGATAGATCCAACTGCTCAAGCGTTTGGGCGGCTGATTCAGTATCTGTGGCACCTGGGCGATCCAGAGAGGGGCCTTCTCGGCATTGACATCGGGGCAGCGAACACAACGGTGGCTGCCGTTTTCGACGAGGAGCTTCACTTGACGATCCACACCGGACTGGGCGCCACGTTCGGGGGCGAGCGGCTCCTGGACAATGGGGATCCCGCGTCTATCATCCGCTGGTTGCCCGAACCGCTGTCGCGCGACGAGACACTGGGGCTGCTGATGAATAAGGAGAGTTATCCGGCCAGCATCCCTCAGGTAGAGCGCGAGCTCTGGCTGGATCACGCGCTGGCGCGCGAGGCAATTCGTGAGACACTTGAGATCGCTCGTCCTGGGTGGCGAGCCAGGGTCGCTCAGCCCTATCCTGAGCTCACGCCACTTTGCGATACCATCGTTGTCGGGGGAGGCGTGCTTGCGAAGGCACCGCGTGCGGGACAGGCAGCACTCGTTGTGCTTGATGCCCTGCAACCGATCGGGATCAGCACCCTCGTGCTGGACACGTACGGGCTTACGCCTGTCCTGGGGAACGTGGCCAGGGTCAAACCGCTGGCAGCAGTCGAAGCACTGGATGCCGGAGGGCTCACCAACCTGGGAACTGTGGTCGCACCGGTGGGGGAAGCGCGCCCTGGGGACAGGGTGATGACCATGAACGTCCGTTATGAAGACGGCAGCGAACTCGACATCGACATCCGTTACGGCGACCTGGAGATCCTGCCTCTGCCGCTGGGCAAGGAAGCGGTTCTCGACCTGTCTCCCAGACGAGGTTTCGATGTAGGTCTGGGAGGCAAAGGGAAGAAGGGGAAGCGACGGGTGAGTGGCGGACTGGCGGGACTGATCATCGACGCCCGGGGGAGGCCCCTGCGGTTCCCTTCGGATCCGGAGATACGACGCGAACAGATGCAGGAGTGGCTCTGGGAAGTGGGGGGATAGGCACACGGCCTATACGCCCGATCAGAGACAGAAAACAGTATGACCTACGCGTGTGGAACGGAGATTGACGACCTGACACGGATTCGCCGCGAGCGAGTCCTGCCGAGACCGGGAGACATCCTGGTATCTCCTGGCGACCGCGTCGAAGCGAGTCAGGTGGTGGCTCGCGCCGATCTACCCGGGGATTTCTGCATCGTGCCCGTCGCCCGGCGGCTGGACGTCCCGGCGTCGGCTATCGAAGCGTACCTCCAGGTTGAGCTGGGAGACAGGGTACATCGGGGAACTGTGATCGCGAAACGGGGCCGCATCCTGGGTCGCTCGATTGAGTCGCCGCTGGACGGCGTTGTGACGATCAGAGGAGGGGGACGGCTGGTCATCGAGGCCCAGCCTGCCCCATTCGAACTCCACGCATACGTCCCCGGTACCGTGCTCAAGACGTGGGATCACCGGCATGTCGTCATTGAGACAGTTGGGGCTCTCATCCAGGGGGCATGGGGCACGAAAGGTGAGGGCATCGGCGTGCTGAAGGTTGTCTCGGGCAAGCCTGACAGCGCGCTTCCCGCCGAGTCCGTTGGCCCTGCGTGCCACGGGGCTATTCTCATCGGTGGCATGGTACGGGATCAAGACGTACTCGAACGGGGTGAAGACGCACAAATTCGTGGCATCATCACGGGCGGGATTGCTCCTGAGTTGGTCCCGCAGACCGAGGAGCTGCCTTTTCCGATCATCGTAACCGACGGCATCGGTGATGTCCCGATGGCAGGTCCGATCTTCGAGCTGCTGCGCACGAACGACGGGTTGGAGGTTTCGATGGCGATCCCGGATCAGGCACGACGAAGGATAGCGCGGCCCGAGGTGATCATACCCAAGCCGGGTGAGAACCCGCCAGAGGACAGCGACGAAGAGGACGGGGAACTCAAGATCGGGACCCCGGTTCGGATCGTCCGGGTCCCGAACGCGGGGGTCGTAGGAAGGATCGTCGCCCTCCCCCGCCGTGCCCGTCCCATAGAAACGGGAGCTCGTGTGCGCTGTGCCGAGGTCGACGTCGGGCGAGATGAGCCCTTCGCCGTTCCTCTGGTCAATTTGAACATTCTGAGATAGTATTCTCGTGAGTAGTTGTGGCACGCGTGGAAGCTTAGCATAGGAGGAGGAACATGGAGAATCAAGAGGAACAAGTCAGCCCAGAGGAACAGGTCAACCAAGAAGAGCAGGGAACAGACCGCACGTTCATCACCCTCGTTGCGGTGCTCGGAGGCTTGCTTGTGTTGGGCATCGGCGCTTTCGTAGCCTGGATGCTGTTCATCGCACCCAACATGCGAGCAAACATCGAATCCCAGAATGAGGTGATCTACGCGACGAACACCGCGGTGGCAATCGCAGCAGCCGCAACGCAGACGGCTGCAGTCACCCCGACGCCCACAGACACCCCAGTTCCAACTGACACTCCGATTCCAACCGACACGCCGACGCCGCCACCTGCAACCGACACCCCGACACCAGAAGCCACGGCTACTCTGGCGCTGGGGACGCCGGGGGCGGCGGGACAGAGCGGGTCAGTGAGCAAGGCGATGCCAGATACCGGGGTTGGTATCCTGGGAGGTGCTGCACTGGGCGGGGGGCTACTACTCCTCCTAGTGCTCGTGCGTCGACTGCGGACAACAGCTTGAGGATAGCAGACACGCGCCCTGATCGTCCGGCGCAGCAGCTCTCTCCTCCGCCTGGACGTGCAAAGGCTGCTGTGGAATCTCACAGCAGCCTTTGCAGCACGATCAGCTCAGGACCGGCACCGAGGGAGCGGCTATGTGTCGCCTTCGTCCCTCCGCTGCGCTAGTTCGTCCAGCACGATATCCACCGCACGAGGGATAACCTCCCTCACTGCGGGCGTGCATTCCTCGCCAAAGGTCAGTACGTCCTCGACCTCGATGGCAACGATGACGAAGTCCTCGTCACTCGGCAGCGTGAGCCCCATCCCTCGGCCCAAGGCTAGAGCAGCGGGCAGTGACAAGTCGTGGCTCGATCCAGCGTGCAACGAGAGTCTAAAGTTCTGCGGGGATAGACGATGAATCTGACCAGGCTCGCCGTCTGAGGTCTGAATCGCATCGACCATGATCACGCGCTCGTACCCTCCGACGACATCCAGCAGGCGCATTCCCCCGACACTTGCCTCGGCGAAATCCACATCCCCGTTGGGGTAGCGTTCAGCAACCTCTCGAACGACGTAAATCCCGATCCCATCGTCGCAGAGGATTGTGTTTCCCATCCCGAGCACCAATGTCTTCAAAGCGACCATCCTCTTACAATGATCTGGTCACGGCGCGACGCGCACTCCGGCATTCACGGCGCGAAGGCGGCACGGAGGCGGCAGAACAGCGACCATCTGGCGGCCATCTGGCTGAACAAGAGCCAGCAAAAAGGGTAGATTGGCACCAGCAGGCTCGCCAGCAGCACTAACCCGCCGGTCGCCAATCTACCCTTGAGCAGCCTCTACCGAGCCGACCCAGCATCACCGGCAGTGGCCAAGAGAAGGGTCAAGCTCTTGCTTACCCGAGTCCCGGGCACAGCCAGGCTTCAGGTCTACTCAATGTTCTGCTGAAGCACCTCGACGACCTCGCCCCGAGCGTCCCGAATGCGCACCTGCAGAGGCGTCTGCCCCGGCAGCGTGTGCGTGGCGCAGCCCAGACACGGGTCGTACGAACGGAAGGCCATCTCCACTCTGTTGAGTATGCCCTGGTCAACCTCACCATTGCGAATGAAGGCCTGGGCCGCCTTCTTGATGGAGATCGACATAGGCGCGTAGTTGTTCGTCGTGCCGACGACGAGGTTGCACTTCTCCACAATCCCCCTCTCGTCGGTGATATAGTGGTGGGTCAAGGTTCCTCGCGGCGCTTCGACGATCCCCACCCCCTCATTGGGTACCTCGGTGGGCACCACCCGCACCTCAGGATCTGTGATCCGCGGATCGGTGGCGAGCTCGACGAGATGTTCGGCAGCGTAGAGTAACTCGATCAACCGAGCCCAGTGAGTTGCCAGCGTACCGTGGACGGGCTTACCGCCCAGGGTCTCGTAGAACTCCTCGTAGGCCTCCTGGGCTTTGGGGGTGGCCATACCATCGGCGGCGTTGAGGCGAGACAGAGGCGTGGCCTGATAGACTCCACTCTCGATCCCGGTCTCAAAGCCCTTCCATCCCACGTCCTTGAGGTAGGGGAACTTGAGATAGGTCCACGGTTCGACGTGCTCAGCGATCACGTCCAGGTACTCGTCGGGAGAGTATTTGACGAACTCGTTCCCCTCCGGATCCACGACGCGCACCTTGCCGTCGTAGAAGTTGACGTGATTATTCTCGTCGACCAGCCCCATGTAGTACATCGGCGTGGTGAAGGTATCGGAGAGGATCATGTCCCGATATTCGTCGTTTCCGAGCACCACGTCGTGGAAGAGCTGAAGACCGAACAGCCCGAAGTCCACCAGGTCGTGGCCCCACGCCTCGATCTCGGCTCGTTCCTCTTCGTTGATAGCTTTGCTCACCCCGCCGGGAAGTGCGCTGATAGGATGGACCGTTTTCCCGCCCAACATCCCAACGATGTCCATCGCCTTGCCGCGAGACTCGATGACGGTGGTTCCCGTCTCCAGGCCCACCTTATGAATCAAGCCCAAGATGTTCCGCTCAGCCGGGGCCGCATCTGGTCCGAGGATGAAATCGGGAGCCGCCAGGATATAGAAGTGGACCGTGTGATCAGCGACATAGAAGGCGGAGTAGAGCAACTCACGAAGCATCTTGCCCGTGGTAGGCGGCTCGACGTTGTAGACGGCATCGCAGGCCTTTGCCGAGGCCATGAGATGCGCCTCCGGGCAGACGCCGCAGATGCGAGGCGTGATACGCGGAAGTTCCTCCACGGGACGTCCCTCACAGAACTTCTCGAAGCCCCGGAGCTCGGGGACGACGAGATAGGCATTGGCGACGTTTCCCTCGTCATCGAGGAAAATATCGATCTTCCCGTGTCCCTCCAACCGGGTAATGGGGTCAATACTGATCTTCTTCATTCGACTTCCTCCAACTTCCTCCGATGCAACATCGATGCTGGCAGGCCAAACCGATAGAACGTGCCCACCGGGTCGACAACCTCGGCCACGATGCGGGCCGCCTCCTCCTCGGTATCGGCATCCACCACCGAGGCAACGGCTGATAGCAAAGCCGCCCCCTGGTCAATGACGTTGGGCGCCGGTCCGTAGCATCCCCGGCAAGGCAAACCTACTTTGGTGCACAGGGCACCACACCCAGCCCGTGTCGCCGGCCCAGCGCAGATGATGCCCTGGTCGAAGAGGCACCGATCCTCGGGGATGATCTCGTGCGGGCGGTAGAACTTCTCGACCCGCTTCTCCTCGCGCTTGTACTCGCACTCGTCACACACAGTCTTATCCGGGCTGGCGCCGACCACACTGCCCTTGGGAGGCAACTGGTTGCCCAATATCGCCTCGACGACGGCCCAGATCTGGGGGGCCTGAGGCGGGCACCCCGGTACGAAGTAATCGACATCCTCGACCTGACCCAGCGTCTTGACAGTGTTGTAGAGGTAGGGAATGTCTACCTCGCCCTCAGGCATGTCGTAGGTCGTCTGAGGCAGGATGCCTTCGGGGTTGTCGGTGGAAGGGCTCTCCAGGTAGACGCGATTGAAGATAGACTGGCGATCGAACATATTGCCCAGACCCGGGATGCAGCCCTCGTGAGCGCAGGATCCGAAGGCAACCAACACCTTCGACTTCTCGCGCAGCAGGTGGGCCATCTCCTCGTTCTCGCTGTTGCGAATAGCGCCATTGAAGAGACACACATCCATATGGCCGTCAGGCATCACCTCGACGTCTTTGTACTTGAAGTCCATCGCACACGGCCAGAACAGGATCTCGGCCGCGGCGTCCAGGTCGAGTATCTTCTCTCGCAACTCGACAATGGCGATCTCACATCCACCACAGGAGGCGGCCCAGTAGAGTCCGAGCTTGAGTTTTCCGTTTTCTGCCATCGGGCTAGTCCTCCTTACTCTCCAGCTGTCGCTTCCAGTCGAGGGGTCCGAGATCGCGCACCTGTTCAGTGAACTCGTTTACGAGCTTAGCCCACTTAGGAGCCTCCGCCCCGGATATCCAACCCCAATGGAAACGCTGTTCCTCAATACCGTATTGCTGCAACAGGGCCTCCACCATGGGCATCCGTCGGAACGTCTTGTAGTTGCCCGAGCTGTAGTGGCAGTCATTGGGCGGGTGGCAGCCGGAGACGATGACCCCATCCGCGCCCTCGACAAAAGCCTTGAGGATGAACGTCGGGTCCACGCGCCCTGAGCACATCACGCGAATGATGTCGACGTTGGGTGCCTGCTTCATCCGGCTCACTCCGGCCGTGTCAGCGGCGGCGTATGTACACCAGTTGCAGAGAAAACCGACAATCCGCGGCTCGAAGCCGTTTCCGTTATCGCTCATGATCCTACCCTTTCAACCTCAGCTCCGACCGATTCTTCTTCGGGCAGCCGGAAGAGCCCCTCGATCTGAGCAATCATCTGTCGTGTGGTGAAGTGCTTAGCTGTGATCGCGCCCGCCGGACAAGCTGCCGCGCACGTCCCACATCCCTTGCAAAGCGCCTCATTGACCCTGGCCACCTCATCCTCTTCGATGAAGCTTATGGCGTCGTAGGGACAGAGGGCGATACAAGTCTTGCAAGCCGAACACAGCTCCTCGTCCACCACCGCGACCTGCGGTGAAATCGTGACCTCACCTTTGTCCAGCAATGCGAGCATCATCGAGGCAGCTGCACCAGCTTGGCCTACCGTGTCCGGCACGTCCTTGGGCCCCTGGGCATTGCCGGCCAGGAAAACGCCCTCGGTATTCGTCTCCACCGGGCGCAACTTGGGATGCGCCTCAGCGAAGAAGCCATCCTCTGAACGGCCCAGACCGAACAGCGAGGCAGTGCGTTCCGCATCGTGCGGCGCCTCGATCGCGGTGCTGAGGATAACCATGTCAACGTCGGCCTGGACCAACCTTCCCAGATCGGCGTCGTCACCCTTGACCCGCAGCTTCCCATCGTCCAACACCTCAACTCCAGCTCCTCGGCCGCGGACGAAGGTAATGCCCTCCTCCTGCAAGCGCTCGTAGAACTCCTCGTAGCCCTTGCCGAAGGTGCGCATATCCATGTAGAACTCGTAGACCTCTGCGTCGGTCTTGTCGCGCACCAGGTGGGCTTGCTTCAAGGAATACATACAACAGAAGCGGGAGCAGTACTTGTGGGCGT
>CAZQXX010000020.1:18760-24516 GCA_964597105.1 uncultured Anaerolineales bacterium | reverse complement strand
TGGGCGCCGCCATAGCCATCTCCAGCAGGGTGTCCACCTGCTCTTCGGTCACGTCTTGATCCGTATATCTTCGAATGGTTCTTCGCTTTCGTATGATGTCAAGCACA
Source organism: uncultured Anaerolineales bacterium (assembly GCA_964597105.1). GTDB lineage: Bacteria > Chloroflexota > Anaerolineae > B4-G1 > B4-G1 > SKLM01. The sequence continues at coordinate 24,409 of CAZQXX010000020.1, read as the reverse complement.
CGCTCACTCATTTGACCTCCTCGTGTCACCGGCCATGATACTAGCTACGTTCAGAGTTAATCAACAATACTTTTGAGCGTACATTACCACACGCAGCGTTTGAAGAGCGTTTAATGGAACGTTTCATGGGAGATCGGTAGGGACGAAGAGGGCCACGTTCACCCGGTTGTGCGGTAGGCTGGCTCTTGGTCACCTGCCGGGACCCCCTCGACGTCAGAATCCGTTATCTGGCGCCATCACTTCAGGGATCTGGGAAGCACACGAGGCGACGTTGCCTGATGAGAGGTATGCAGTCCAGCCATACCACGAGACTACTGGACTGCATAGCCGATCTCACCGTCGTGCTCACCGAGACATCTCAGTGATGGCCAGGATGTTGCCCTCCGAGTCCTTGAACCAAGCTGCCTTCTCGCCGTCAATCTCGGCGATGCCCCGTTCGTCAGTCTTGAGGCCAGGCATGTCATACTGCTCAAAGACTACCCCTCGTGCACGCAACTCCTCCACGGCCTGCTCAACGTCCTCCGCGAGCCACCCGGCGACCGTATGGTCGGCTTCAGTGCCGGCATCGCGCTCATAAACGTAGAGCTTCGTCCCCTCCCCGCACCGGAAGACAATGTCATTCCCCGGCGCGGGAACGTCGGCAGGACGAAGGTTTAGCTTCTCCAGGTAGAACTCCTTGGCTCGCTCGATGTCCGAAGCTGGTAATATCGCCATGACTGGTGCATCTCTCAACATAGTTGTCCTCCTCACTACTTGCTCTTCAGCATCTCAGCTGGCTGATGAAGAAAATGCGGGACCCTGCTACCGGATGGCCCCGTTCAGGCCTATGATCTACGGGTCAGCTCACAGCACGCAAGCCCGGCAGACGCCGGATGCTGAGATCCCGCATCTCTCATTCCGGACTGTGAACTCTGTACCACAGACAGTCCTCCAGAGTCGCGAGCATGCTGCCAGGATGAGCAGCAGAGACGTAAGACTGTCACGTCCGGGCCAACCCTATTGCTCGACGCTGACGCTGACCGGCACTGGATTCCTGATGATATCGAGCACCGGGGACGTCTCCTGGACATACTCGCAGAGCTCCTCAATCTGCTCCTGCGAGGCGTCCGTCTCTATGCGGTAGTTCACGCGAACGTCCTGGAAGCCAGGACGCACGTCTTTAGATATGCCCAGGAAACCACGTAGATCGAGAGTCCCTTCGACGTCAAACTCGAGGCTCTCAATCTCTATCCCACGCGCCGCAGCCTGGTAGGCGATGCCGACCGCCAAACAACTGGCCAGCCCGTGGAGTACGGTCTCAACAGCGTTGGGCGCGGTGTTGTCCCCCAACAGCAGGGGCGGCTCATCGCCCCTCAGGACAAAGGGCTCTTCCCGAGAGGTGTCGTCCTTCCCGGCTCCATAGAAATCCTTGATCTCTGTCTGGGAACGGGCCCCGTCAATCCACTCCGAGTGCGCCCGGAACTCAAAATGCCCCAGTTCCGGATCGTCCTTGATGGCCTTCACATGGCCCATCAACTCATCTACATCGACGCCATTCATCCTCTTCGTCATAACCTTAGTCGCCATGGTAGTCTCCTTTCCTAGAGCCAGCGCGCCCGTGCCTCGCTGACTCGTCCACTGGTTCACGACTCGATTGATTCGACATTATTCTAGGGATGGAGCGTTTCGAGATCGTTTGGCAAGCGTTTCGAACACGGCCGGCGTCAGAGGACACCCAACCGTTCCCTGGTAACACACTGTGTCATTCAGGACGGAAAAACCAAAGAAGAGATCCTTCAGGTTCGCGAGGAACTCGGAGACCTCACTCCAGTTGGAAGGCGGGGCGTTCGACAAGAGCACTGGGTGGCTGACCGGACGTCACCATGGGGGACCAGCCGAACGGACAGAGGAGATGAACGGATCTGAGAGAGCCGACACCGGGTGTCAGCTTTGGGAACGGGCGCCTTCTCCCGCCAGCGCGTCCGCGCGCCGCCGGTATCGAGCGGCCTCTTCCTCGGCCTGCATCCGACTCGCCGTCTCGGCGGCGCGCCGGTAGTAATCAATTGCCTCCTCCACTTCGTCAGCGCGCTCGTAGTGAGCGGCAATTCGGGCTGCTATCCCACTCTGGGTGTCGGCGTAGACGCGCTCCAACGCCCGGGCCACCCGACGGTGGAGCAGCCGTCGCCGCGCCCCACTCAGATCGCCGTAGAGGATCTCACGCAGCTTATCGTGGCTGAAGTCGTAAGCATCCTCGCCCTGTTCACGGATGATGCGCCGTTGCCACAGCTCGTCCAGGCCTTGGACAAGTCTGTCATCGCTGGCGTCGCTCGCCCCTCGCAGCACGTCGAATGTGAACTCGCGCCCGATCGTTGCAGCGAGTTCAGCCAGAGAGCGGGAGAGAGGGGACAGCTGCGCAATGCGGGCCAAGATTGCCTCTCTCATGCGCTTTGGAAGTGGACGCGGCACGCACACCCGGGCGCCCGAGGGCAGCTCTCGAACGTCGTCTGGTAGGCCAGCCCGCACTGTCTCCACGATGAAGAGGGGGTTGCCCTCGGTCTCTCGATAGAGGCAATCCATCACAGCCGGGTTCACCTCCCGACCGGCTACGTCCTCAGCCAGAGCCGCCGCCTCGCTCCTACTGAGCGGACCAAGCTCTATCTCTGTCAGCTGGTCGTCCTGTCGGAGGGTGTGAATCAGTGATGAGAGGGGGTGATCGTCTCTCACCAGATCGGGTCGATAAGTGCCGACGACGAGCAGTCGCGCCCGGGGGTCGAAACGGAGGAGGTAGTGCAACCACTCGAGCGTCCCGCGATCGCACCATTCGAGCGCGTCAAGAAGGAGGAGAAGTGGCTGTTCCCTCTCAAGTATGGCACGAGCCAGCGCCTCGAAGAATCGCCGTCGCTCCCAGGGCTCAGTAATCGGACCCGGTTGGGGCAGATCGGGATCCTCGGCCATCAACTCCGGCAGGAGGCGGGCGATTTCGGTCCGCCAGACCGCCGCCAACGGCGGAAGCGGGCGAGCGCGCAACCAGGCGGCCACCGGTGCGTAGGCCAACTCCCCCTCACCCGGATAACAGCGAGCGGTAGCGGTAGCGATCCCCTGACGGCTGGCCCATTGGACCAACTCCTCGGCCAGTCTCGTCTTGCCGATGCCAACTTCACCCGAAAGTAGCAGCAGGTGCGGCTGTCCGACGGTTGCTCGGCGCCAACCCCGCCGCAACCGGGCCCAGGTATCCTCGCGTCCCACCAATAACGAGGCGGCACCCGGCCGTGTAGGCCGCGCTCGGAGACGCTCCGTTGACTCCTCGATCGACAGCAGCCGCTCATACATCTGGCGCGTGGCAGGGCTCGGCTCCACACCCAGCTCCCGCTCAAGGGCGGCGGAACATCTATGATACGTCCGCAGGGCCCCGGCGCGATCACCCATGAGAGCCTGCAACCGCATAAGCCGGCGACAGGAGGCCTCGCGAATGGGATCATGGCGCACCAGTCGTCGCGCGTAGTCGATAGCTGCTCGATAGTTCCGCCGGTCCTCCAACACCTGTATGAGTCGTTCCAGCGCGCGTTCGAAGCCCTGGCGGAGGCGCTGGCGGTGTGGGCCTATCCAGTCCTCGTAAAGCCCCGGCACGAGATCGCCCTCATAGAGGTCAACCGCCCGCTTCAGAGCGTCCTCTGCGTCGGCCACGGAGGACACCTCAGCCGCCCGGTTCAACGAATCTTCGAACTCGGCGACGTCGAGCTCGAACGGACCTGCATCACGCCACTCAAGGGTTGCGTGGTCGACACGGAGGAAACGGTCGGCATCGGGCAGGCTATGTCGTAGACGGTAAAGGAGATTGCGGAGGTTGGTCAGGGCCTGCCCCTCCGGTGAATCCGGCCAGAACGTGAATGCCAAGCGATGGCGCGACTGAGGAGTACCGCGATGAATCAAGAGATACACGAGGAGTGACTGGAGGCGCGGCGTATCTATAGCGGTCACCGGCTCGCCGTCATAGACGAGCCGGAAGCCTCCAAACAGCTCAATCCGAAGCTTCGGCCGATCAGACTCGAGACTCATAGTCGGGATCCTTGTTCAGCGATGGATTCTCCCCCACAGACTGTCGGAGATCGATGAGACCTCTCAATACAACCGGCCCGCCCAGGTCAGCTCACATGCGCGATTGCTCCCTACCGGTCAGGGAGGGGGTACTAGGGCAACTCGATACTTGCCCGGAGTGCCCTCACGTTGTCGAGCACCGGAGCTTGATCGTTGTAGATGCCGGACCCCGAGACCAGCATCGTGGCCCCGGCCTCGACGACGAGGGGAGCGGTGCCAGGATCGATCCCCCCGTCCACGCCGATAGGCACGTCCAGGCCACGCTCATCAAGCATCAGCTTCAGGCGGCGGATCTTGTCCAGCTGCCCGGTGAGGAACGCCTGACCGCCCCAACCGGGGTTGACGGTCATGACCTGAATCAGGTCCACCATATCGAGGACTTCCTCCAGAACAGCCAATGGCGTGGCCGGATTGAGGCTCACACCCGCCTCGACGTCGAGCTCGCGGATCGTCTGGAGGAGCCGGTGAAGATGGGGTGTCGCCTCCTGGTGGACGATGATCCGGTCTGCGCCGGCGTCCGCAAAGGCCTCCAGGTGTCGACCCGGCTCGACGATCATCAGATGGACATCAAGGGGTAGATCGACCCGCGAACGCAGTGCCCCGACGATGCCCGGTCCGAAGGTAATGTTAGGCACAAAGCGACCGTCCATCACGTCAATCTGAATCGCATCCACCCCGGCGCTTTCGGCCTCGCGGGCCTGCTCGCCCAGGCGCGCGAAGTCGGCGGACAGAATAGACGCTTCAATAGATACCATGCTAGTCTCCTTTCCGAATCGTCAGAAGGACAGGCAAACCAGTGGCGGCGCGGGGCCACGGAGAGCCCAGCCGGCACGCCGGGCCTCCCGACCCTGTCTGTGCTTCAGCCGTCCCCCTTCACGCCTCCCGGTGCTGGACGCCAGCCTCGGTTCCAATGATAAGATCTGAGACCAGGCCCAGGAACAACCCGTGGGCCACAATCCCCGCCCGTCTCTCGAGACGCTCCGCCAACTCCTCTGGATCTGGTATAGCGCCGAAATCGCAATCCAGGATCAGGTTCCCCTGGTCCGTGCTGAACGGAGACCCATCCTCGGTGTGGCGGAGCGTCACCTCTGCTCCCAACGACTCCAGGAATATCTCCTGGGGACGCCGCCCGTAGGGAGTCACTTCCACCGGCAATGGCCACTGGATGCCGAGAGTAGGCGACAGTTTGGTCTGATCGACCACGATGATCTCACGACGAGACGCCTGAGCGACGATCTTCTCTCGCAGCAGTGCCCCGCCCCCCCCCTTGATCAGGTTCATCGCCTCATCGACCTCGTCAGCCCCATCGATGGTGACATCGACAACTGGGTGGGCGTTCAGACTGGTCAGGGGGATACCCAGATCCCGGGCGTCCGCCTCCACCTGGCTTGACGTCGGGATACCGAGAACATCGCGAAGCTCGCCCTGCTGTAGGAGACGCGCGATAAGACGCAGAGCGAAGATCGCTGTGCTCCCGTGCCCCAGGCCCACGACCATGCCCGATTCGACAAACTCGACCGCACGCTCACCCGCCTCCCGCTTCAGCTCTCTGATATCCACCGTCGCTCCTTCCCT
>CAZQXX010000020.1:0-18660 GCA_964597105.1 uncultured Anaerolineales bacterium | reverse complement strand
CACGCTCACCCGCCTCCCGCTTCAGCTCTCTGATATCCACCGTCGCTCCTTCCCTGTCAAAAACGATCCCTTCCGTGGGCCCCCGTTCGCGGCGAAGTACAGAGCACAAGCTTTGGGCCCTAGCGTCCCCCATTCCCCTCTGGCTGGCTGATCCAGACAGAGCCGGCAGATCACGTGGTCCTTGCCTTATGTCCAATAATCCTCAAGCGTCACGCCCAGCCCATCGGCCATACGAGTGACGAAAGCAAAATAAGCCGTGATCTGCGCCACGTCAAGAATGGCGCGATCGCTGAACCCGACTCGGCGGAGCCCTTCCACGTCGCTCTTCTCGATCGCAGCCGGGGTTCGAGTAAGCTTCGCCACGTAGTCGAGCATCTCCTTGTCGGCGGCGCTTAACGGCGCCTGAGTGTAATCGTCCTGAAGCTGGGCGACCAACGTGTCATCCTCGACCAAGCGACGGAGAGACTCTCCGTGATGGGTCAGTCAATACACACACTGGTTGAGCGCCGCCACCACCACCCCGATCATCTCGCGCCGGTATCGCTCGAGGGGCGAAGGCCCGAACATCAACGTGCGATAGAGGGCACGATGATCGAGCATCGACTGGGGGCTGAGGCTGTGGATCTTCATAATGTGCGCCGCTCGCCCCGTCGTTGGATCCGCGCACTCGGCGTAGACCGTGGCCAAGTCACCAGCGGCCTCTTCCTCATCTATCGTCCTGATCCAGGCTGCTTCTGTCATGGTCTCTCCCGATGGGTTCCAGAACTCGCTATCATCGACACCTTTCTCATCCGATTGCAGGAGTAACCTGAGCCCTCAAGTTACCAACCGCAGCCAGTACCGACCCGGGACCGGCCACACGAATGACAGGCCGATCGCGGCATACACCGCGGGAGGGACACCGATGTCGGCCAGATAGAGCTCGCCGGAGACGCGACGCAGCCCGGTCTTGGGCAGGGCCAGGGTCAGCGTCCGCTCGGACTGCACCCAGGCGCCCGGTGCCTCACCCGTCGTCGCGTCCACACCCGACGGAAGGTCCAGGGATAGGACTCTCTCGGCCTGCTCGTTGCAGAGCCCTATCAGCTCGGCCACGCGGCCTCGTGGTGCCCCGCGCAAGCTGTATCCAACGAGGGCGTCCACAACCAGCCGGGAGCGACGAAGCGCCCGATCGACCCGGGCCGACGCGACGGGCTCAACCCCGGCCCGTCGGATGGTGCGGAGCTGATGAGCCGTGGCGCCGCTCAGTTCCTCCGGATCCTTGCTCAACACGACCCGCACCGGGAAGCCCCGATTTCTGAGATGGCGAGCGCAGCAGAGCCCCCCGCCCCCGTTGCCACCCGATCCGGCCAGGATCACTATCTCCGCCGTGGGGTCCGACCGTCCAGCCTTGCCCGACCCGGAACCCTTGAGGCGACCGGCTGAACCCAACAGATCGATCACGTGCAACGCCAGGCTACGGCCGGCGTTTTCCATCATCTGGAGGATGCCCAACCCAAAGTCCCCGACTGCGATGCGGTCGATCTCGCGCATCTGTTCGGCTGTCACAGCGGGCACAGGGACACCGGCGTCGGTGTGGAACATCACGTTTGTCTCCACTGATCTCTCAAGCTCTCCTTCAGTCATCATCCGAGCACGAAGTCCCTCTGCCGTCTCCGGTCGCGTCATCCCCCTCCACCCCGATCAAGATCGCGTCATACGACAGTGTGTCCGCCACCGTTTTTTCTTTCTCCTGTCCGGTTGCGAAAAGTCACCCGCCAGCAATCATACGAGTGAGAGACCCAAAGTCCTCAGACTCGCGAGCCCCATGAACAAGAATCACCAGCTCATTACGTCACAGGCGAAGCACTGGAGACGTACGCCGTCTATCTGCGGCACGCGCACCGTCTAGTATGATAGTGTAGCACAGAAACGTGACGCCAGCCTATGGGATCGGTTGAAACTAGGATTGGGTTTAGTTGTAGAGAGTTGGAACTCCGTTGGACCAGCGACGGGCGATCCGTCTCGAAAATGCGTACACGTCGCCAGGATAGCCTGCTGTGTCACGCGCCGTGGTGTACCGTGGTCCGGACAAGCCGACCATCACGACAACTCGAGCCCGTAGCGGGCGACACCCATCAGGGCGACCTCGGGCTTGAGGGCCACGTGCACTGGCACGCGCGCCATCAAGTCCGCGTGACGCCCCTTGCTGTGGAAGGCCGCCAGAAACCGCTCTTGCTCCAGCGCCGGGAGGATGTGCGATGGTATACCTCCCGCCAGGAAGACACCACCAGTGGCCATCACCTTCAGCGCCAGGTTACCCGCCTCGGCCCCCAGGATAGAGACGAACGTATTCAACGTCAGCGTGCACAACTCACACTCTCTTTCGTCGTCCAGAGCCACACTAGCGATAACGGGCGTCGGGTCGTCGGCCGCAGCCAGCTCCTCAGCCAGCCATGCAGGCTCCTCAGCATAACCACCGCTGCGGTAGTACTCGTAGAGGTTGGGGATTCCGATACCGGAGCAGACCAATTCATAGCTGACGTGCTCGTGACGCGCCCACAGATAGCGAAGCAACTGAATCTGGCGAGGCGTCATGGGCCCGAAGTCAGTGTGCCCACCCTCGGAAGCGTGAGGGCGATACCGGTCGTCATCCTGATCGTAGGTGAGAAAGGCCTCACCCAGGCCGGTCCCGGGCGCGACGACGGCTATGGCCCCGGTGGGGTCGCGCTTCCCTTCCTGCAGAGTATGCAACTCGTCGGGCTCGAGCAGGAGCACGCCATTGGCCGTCGATGCCAGGTCATTGAGAAGCTGAACTGAGGATAGGTCGAGGGCCTCGCGCAATTCCTCGGCATCGACGGTCCACGGCAGATTTGTGACCTCGACCCGGTTTTCGATCACAGGGCCAGCCACGCCGAAGCTGGCCCGATCGATGCCCATGTCGACCTGCTCCAGAAACGTCTTCGCGATGCTCTCCAAGCTGGGATAGTCTTTGCTACGAAACGTCTTCTCAACCAACGGCTCTCGAGGCCCTTTCTCGGCCGAGAAGATGGCCAACTTGGCCTTGGTTCCCCCGATATCCCCTGCAAGCAACATAGGATCCTCCCTTGACTATACTACTCTCGTTCCTTCTACCTCTACCTGGCAATCCCCTCGCCACCATCGATCCGGAGAATCGTCCCGGTGGCGAAGTCATTCTGAGCTAGAAAGACGCAAGCATGGCCAATCTGCGCAGGGCTTCCGGCACGTCCGAGAGGCAATCGTTCGACGACCCTCTCGAATACCTCTTCCTGGTCAGGCGGAGCCAGGACCGGGCCAGGGACGACACAATTGACCCGAATGTCATGGTGGGCGAGCGCCAGAGCAGCTACCTGCGTCAGCATCACGAGCCCGGCCTTGGACACGCTACTGTGGGGGTGGGAAGGCCACGGCCTGAGGCCGCTGTTGTCGCCGATGTTTATGACCACTCCCGCGGCCCTCTGCTTGATCATCAAGCGAGCCGCTTGCTGGATAAGCAGAAATGGCCCGGTGAGATTGACATTGATCACCCGCTGCCACTCCTCGTGCGTCACGTCGAGGAGATTGGCACGCCTCAGAATGGCGGCGCTGTTGATCAGGACGTCCAGCCTGCCGTAGTAGTCCTCAATCTCGGCGACCATGCGGGCCACGGCATCCGGATCTGCTTGATCGCCCGTGACGACAAACGCATCCCCACCCAATTCGCGGACGTGCTCAACGGCGCTCCTGGCCTTATCCGCCGAGCCGGGCGAGACGTGATGGATCACCAGATCAGCGCCGTGCTCAGCGAACGTCATCGCGATAGCCCGACCGACGCGACGCGCCGAACCGGTGACGAAGACAATTCGGCCTTCAAGATCAAGTCCCATGTGCCGCCTCCTGTCTACAGGTGCAATTGGGCACGGTGGCCCACCCATTCAATCGCCGGTCAATCCCGGCTCAGTCATGCGCCAGAGATTGAGGATCTCGTCCAGGTCCTCGGGCGAGAGTGTGCCTTCCACCTCAGCCACCTCCCGTATGGTACGACCGGACCGATGGGCCTCCTTGGCGATCTCTGCAGCCGCGTCGTACCCGACGACCGGGGCCAGGGCCGTGGCGAGGGCCAGGCTCTGCTCTACCATCTCCCGACAGCGCTCTTCGTCCACATCGATCCCGACCACACAGCGTTCAGTGAAGACGCGCGCACCGTTCGCCAGCCATTCGATAGAACGGAGGAGGTTGTACGCGAGCAGCGGCATCATCAAGTTCAACTCGAAGTAACCACCCAGCCCACCCAGCGTGATGGCGGCGTCGTGGCCGATGACCTGCGCCGCCGTGAGAATCAGCGCCTCGGCAATTACCGGGTTGACTTTGCCAGGCATGATCGAGGAACCAGGCTGCACCGCCGGTAACTGCAACTCACCCAGGCCGTTTCGCGGGCCGGAACCGAGCCAGCGAACGTCGTTGGCGACCTTCGTCAGGCCAACCGCGATAGCCTTCAGCTGTCCCGAGGCCTCGACCACACCATCCCGTGCAGCATTGGCCTCGAAGTGATTATCCGCCTCGACGAAAGTTGTATCGAGTGCCTCATTGAGGACGGCAATAGCTCGCCGAGGAAACTCGAGCGGACAGTTGAGGCCGGTCCCGACGGCGGTGCCGCCCAAGGGTACCTCTCGTAGAGCCTCCACAGCCCTCTCAGCCCGTTCGCCACTCTTTCGCGCCTGAGCTGCGTAGCCGCTGAACACCTGGCCCATCCGAATCGGGGTGGCGTCCTGGAGATGCGTGCGTCCGCTCTTGACCACGTGATCGAAGGCCCGTGCCTTGTCATCCAGCGCCTCGTGAAGCTGCCTGAGCGCTGGGACCAGCTCGTCGCGGAGCGCGAGTGTCGCCGCCACGTGGATGGCCGTGGGGATCACGTCGTTGCTCGACTGACTCAAATTGACGTGGTCGTTGGGATGGACTGAGGTCTCGCTCCCATCATCGCCCCAGGCTCCCCGGCCCAGAAGCTGATTTGCCCGATTGGCGACGACCTCATTGATGTTCATATTCGTGGACGTGCCGGAACCGGTCTGGAACACGTCGATGGGAAACTGGTCGTCCCATCTTCCCTGGATCACCTCGCCACAGACCCGCACGATGGCAGCCCCAACGTCCTTATCGAGCAAGCCCATGCGCACGTTGACCAGGGCACAGGCACGTTTCACTTGCCCCAAGGCATGAATGAAGACGCGCCCGAAGCGGAGGTCCGAGATGGGGAAGTTCTCCACCGCCCGCTGTGTCTGGGCTCCCCAAAGAGCACCGTCGGGAATCTCAACAGCCCCCATCGAATCGCGTTCAATCCTCATGGCTCACGACCTCCCGAGTGAGAAGGCTTACGATCACCCCTCGTGTCCCCGTTCCCTGCGGGTGATGCGCGCCCGTGTCCTGGCGATGCCCTTGGTGGGCGGAACTCCCTTGGGGCAGACGTGCACACAGTTCCAGACGAAATCGCACCCTTCAACACCGTGCTCCCCGTCCACCAGATCCAACCGCTTCTCATCGGCATTGTCCCGGACGTCGACCAGGAAGCGATAATGCTGGGCCAGCGCGGCCGGGCCCAGGTAGTGGGGATCCGCCTCCGCCACCGGGCACACGCTATGGCAACAGGCACAGAGGATGCAATTGGTGAAGGGCTCAGCCTCAGCCCATGCCTCCGGTTCCACCAGGCGTTCACGCCCGGGATGAGGCTTCTGGGGCTGGAGCCATGGCTTGACCGCCTCCAGCTTCTCAAAGAAGGGGTCCATATCAACTACCAGATCCTTGATAACCTGAAAGTTGCGGAGCGGCTCGACGACGATGGTACTGCCCTTGCCTCGCTCCTCCACTTCCTCACGGTCAGCTCCCTGATAGACCGTGCGCGGGTTCTCCAGGAGACCATGGACCTGCGTTCGGCAGGCTAACGCCTCGCGCCCGTTGATCATCATAGCACACGACCCACACACCGCGCCACGGCAAGCGTAACGGAAGGCGAGGCTGCCGTCCTGCTCGGCCTGGATGCGCAGGAGCACCTCCAGCACCGTCATGCCCTGCGGCACGTCGAGGGTGTACGTCTGGTAAGCGGGGGCGTCGTCCCGCGCCGCGTCGAAGCGGAAGATCTTGAACGTGTAGTCTCTGATGGTCATCGTGCACCTCCCTGCGACGTCCTCCGAGGGGCGGACCGATCGGCTAGGACGCCTGGACGAACCTGTCTCTCGCCACGTCTTTCCTGCTCGTCTCCGGATCGAAGATCCTACCGTTCATCACCAGGTACACCCCCTCCGGCAGCACCTGGACGGCAGCTACAGCACAACCAACGTTGAACGCTGCATCGGTGCCCCTGAAGGCCGCCGGTTGCATCGCCCCGGTGAGCACGATCACCTTCCCCGAGATCGGCATCAGCGTTAAGGCCGTGTCGATCATCGTGTCCGTGCCGTGGGTGATGACGATGTGACGGTGCGGCGTCGCCCGTACACGCTCCACAATTGTCTCCCGGTCATCCGGGGTCATATCGAGGCTATCCTTCCGCAACAGTGGCTCAACGTCGAAATCGATGGTGACGTTGCCTTCGCGCAGGATGCGCTCGATCTGAGGCAGCCCGACCACGAATTCACTCTGACTGGTGGAGTAGACCTTGTCGATGGAGCCACCCGCCGTGAGTATCTTGACGTGCACGATCAGTACTCCCGCTCTTGAGGGGGATAATCGGTGATGACGACGTCCGCGGTCGTTACTTCGGCCCCGCCTGTCGGATCGTAGGGCGCCAGACTGTGCTTCAACCACCGCTCGTCGTCGCGACCAGGATAGTCTGTGCGCCAGTGAGAACCGCGGCATTCCGTGCGCTCAAGCGCCATCAGCGCCGTCACCTCGGCCAGCTCCAACATACCACCCAACTCCAGCGTGTCGACCAGGTCGTAATTGAACGGACGTTCGTCGTTGTTCAGGATCACGCGTCGATGCCGTTCCCTCAACGCCGACAGCGTCTCCACGGCCTTCCTCAGCCCCCTCTCATGGCGAAAGACGCCGACGTGGTCGGTCATCGCGTCCTGCATCTCACGCCGGATTGTGATCTGACGCTCCCCTACCCTGCGCTCCTTGAGCATTCTGATGAACGCCTCCTGCACCTTGAGGCTCTCCCGCAATACGCTCTCAGGATCTGATCGACCGCCGCTCGCTGCTACGTCCGCCGCATGCATGCCCGCACGCTTGCCAAAGACGATCGTCTCCAGAAGCGAGTTACCGCCCAGCCGGTTCGCACCGTGCACGCTGATACAGGAGCACTCACCCACCACAAACAGCCCCGCGATTCGCGTCTCACCATTTTCGTCACAGGCCAGACCGCCCATCGAGTAATGCTGGCCGGGCTGCACGGGGATCGGCGCCTCGATGGGATCGACCCCAGCGAAATCGATCGCAATCTGCCGAATCCCGGGGAGCCGCTCCTTGATGATCTCTTCACCCAGGTGGCGCACGTCGAGCTGGACGTACCCGCCTTCAAAGCCACGCCCCTCATCGACCTCGGTCTGGATGGCCCGCGCGACGATGTCCCGCGGCGCCAGCTCCATGGCGTCAGGCGCGTAGCGCTCCATGAAGCGCTCCTCCTCGACGTTGAGAAGCGTGCCGCCCTCCCCCCGGACCCCTTCGGTGATCAAGATGTTGGTGCCGTAGAGGGTGGTAGGATGGAACTGGACGAACTCCATATCCTCCAGCGGAACGCCGGCGCGAAAGACGGCGGCTGTGGCGCTCCCCACGTTAATGTAGGAGTTCGTGGACTTGGCGTAGATCCGCCCGTGACCTCCGCCCGCGACCACGACGGCCTCCGCCCGGAAGGCACGGAGCTCGCCCGTCGGAATGTGCAGTCCGACAGCCCCAACGACATGATCGTCCTCCACCGCCAGGCGAGTCAGCAGCCATTCGTTGTAAAATGGTATCTTACGCTTGATAGCCTGCTGGTAGAGGGTGTGGAGCATCTGATGACCCGTACGGTCGGCGGCGTAGCACGTACGGGGGAAGCCGGCCCCACCGAAGGGACGCTGAGCGATGCGCCCATCGGGGAAACGACTGAAGTACGTCCCCCAGTGCTCCATCTCCAAGACCCGCTCCGGCGCCTCCCGGGCGAGAATTTCGGCGCGGGGTTGATCGGCCAGGTAGTCGGCCCCCTTGATCGTATCGAACGCGTGGCGCTCCCAGGTATCGTCCCGGCCCTCGGGATGATTGCCCAGCGCTGCATTGACGCCACCCTGGGCCGCCCCGGAGTGGGAGCGGATGGGGTAGACCTTGGAAAGCACGGCCACGTCGCTCCCGGCCTGCTGCGCGGCGATAGCGGCCCGGAGACCGGCAAGGCCCCCGCCGATGATCAGAACGTCATGGCGAACAGTCTCAGCCATTTCTGCCTCCCTGACCTAACCGACAACCTGTTTTCTCGATACTGAGGTGCCCGCGGCGATGGAACGAGCAGTCACCTGACTCAATTACACGTCGTCATCCACTGAGAAAAGAGGCTGGTCGCACTCAGGACAGCGGTTGAGGCGCCTCAGCTTCGCCAGGCACTCCTCCACGGTCAGGACCAGCGTATCGCCCGCATAGTCGAGTGACCTATCCCAATTCGCGTCGCTCAGCCAGCTGAACTGACCTTCTACCCAGATACCGAACCGCGAAAGCTCTCCCTCCGCATGGTGCTCCTGATCCACGTGCGGTCAATAAAGATCGCGTACCCGGTATTGATCGTCGAAGTTGACCAGCGGTGATCCGTTGCCCACCGAGATGTCTCGAGGCACGACGCTGTCTCCTTCCAGACTCTGACTACCCCGCAGACGAAACCTGGCGTGATGAGGATGCCCGTTGCCTGAGAGAGATGCGGCGGAACCCCGCGGTGAACCGTGAGGCGTCTCCTGAATGCCGCCTAACCCAGCAGATCGACGCTAACGAGCCAGTAGTAGATCAAGTAGATACCGGCCCCAATCAAGAACAGGGCGCTGACACTGTGAACGTACGGCATCAGTCGCCGCAGCCAGCGCTCCATCGCCTCGCGGAATAACGCCGTGCCGATGGTGATAGCGGCAAGGACGGTCCCCATGCCCAGGGCATATCCCATGAATTGGGCCAGAGAGACAACAAGCGAACCGCTCCCCAGGGCAGTGCCCACGACCACCAGGAAGATGGGCAGGGTGCAGCTCAGCGAACTGATGCCGTAGGCAATGCCGAAGAGAAACATATTCCCGAGTGTGCGCTCGGGAGTGACCGAGACGCGACTGGCAGCCAAGATACCCAGGCTCCGGTGCGAGACGAGGAGCCAGATGCCCAAGCCCACCATAGCTGCACCAATGAGCAATCCGGCATAGGGAAAGAAGTCGGTCAGCCAGCGACCGCCGGCGCTTACCAGGATACCGACGGCTCCAAAGATGACGGCGAACCCGGCTGTCGTTGCAATCGAAATGCGGAGTGCCTTGAATGCCCGCTCAACAGACGACGAGGGATCCTCGTCGCTGGCCCCGAGCTGGAAGAAGATATAGGAGGGGAGCATCAGGGCACCACAGGGATTGACCGTGGCCACCATGCCGGAAGCAAAGGCGTATCCAACCGGAAGCAGGCTCGCCAGGTTCGACATCGCCTGCTCCAGCCTGGCTCTGGCGCTGATGAGCAGCAGCAGGAGGCCGAGGACGAGGACGGCGGATACGATCAGTGAGACTGGCAACGTCAGCCGGTCGTGGTGCGCGTCTCCACTGGGGTCCAGCTTTCGTTTCATCCCATTCCTCCATCGCTCACGTCTGTCGCCCTCTGGTCCTCAAGGCGATGCAGTGGAGTTCCCCCGGTCGCTCCGAAGCCAAGTCAGATGACGACACCGGCGAACTAACCTGTATCGCCCGACCGGAGAAGGTGCACCACTGCCCCTGCACCCGAGCATCACCGGCATCTTGGGCATTATATCATCAGCTTGCTGGCATGCAATTCAGGATGCACCACAGAGCGTTTGAGGGAGGGCTCGTGCGCGAAGGACACAAAGAGAGAACGTCAGAAGGAGGACTTCCTACCGGCGGAGGGACGAGATCTCGCTGACCAATCGGGCGGTGTCGATGTCTTTCAGCAGATAACCAACCGCTCCTCTGCTGCGGGCCATCTTCCGCTCATCGGCGTCGGCGTACGAGGTCAGCACGATCACGTCAGCGCCAGTGCATCGTTCGGTGAAACACTGGAGGGCATGCAGACCTTCGCCGTCAGCCCGCTTCGTCTCAAGAAGCACGACATCCGGCTCCAGATTGAGGGCCCGCTCCAACCCAATCTCCCAGCTGGCGGTGCATCCGACAACGTCGATCGCCAGCGCCGCGCCAAGCCGCGTCTTGAGCGCTTCGCGCACCGCATCGTGATCATCGACGATAAGCAGCTTTATAGCATTCATCGGGCTCGACCTACGCTACTCCGGGTTGATCTAGTATAGAGGAAGCCGCGAAACCAATGAAGTGACACCTGTCCTCTATCTCCGTGTGACATATGTATCGACCTCCTCCCACGCGGCAGGGAGGAACCAGAATCACTATCGGACCCGGACCTCACGCATGACGACCAACAGCAAGAGTCTTCCTGGGGTCTTGTGAGCCCGATCCCGCTGAGGCCTTCGGCTCTACCGAGGCGCCCGACACTGGCCCACTGGGGACACTGAGGATCTCATTCTGCCTGAGATACCCCTTGCTGCTGCGACCACAACGAAAGGAGTAGTTGACGTGCCATCCCCACTGTGGTATTCTCCTCTCCTATGAGAGATGAAGAGCAGATCAGGGCTGTCGGCCTGATGTCGGGCGGGCTCGACAGCATTCTGGCGGTCCGAGTGATAATGGAGCAGGGCATCGAGGTGACCCCTTTCCACGTCGAGACGGGCCTCACGTATGAGAGACGAAACCGACTAGCAGGGGAGGAAAGAGAGCGCACATTGAAGGCCCAGCGAGCAGCCGACTCGCTTGGGCTGGATCTGGTGACCATCAGTGCATTTGACGATTACATCCCCGTGATCCTTAACCCGCGACACGGGTACGGCTCCCACATGAACCCCTGTGTCGACTGCCGTATCTTCCTCCTGCGTCAGGCGAAGGCGTGGATGGATGACCACGACCACCACTTCGTCTTCACGGGTGAAGTTCTGGGACAGCGGCCCAACAGCCAGATGCGCGATGCACTCACAATTGTGGAACGGGAGAGCGGCCTTGAGGGCCTGCTCCTCCGGCCCCTGTCTGCCAAGCTACTGGAGCCGACCATACCGGAGAGGCGCGGCTGGGTGGATCGCGAGCAGCTATATAGCTTCCACGGGAGAAGCAGAAAACCCCAGATGGCGCTGGCGAAGAAGCTGGGTATTACCGAGTATGCCCAGCCAGCCGGCGGGTGCTGCTTCCTGGTCGACGAGGCGTACTCTCGCCGCCTCCAGGACTTCCTCCGTCGCGAGGGGCCGGGAGCGCTGACCCCCCGGCGGGCGTTTCTCCTGTCCGTAGGCCGCCACCTTCGGCTGCCCTCCGGTCAGAAGGTGATCGTCGGCCGCAACAAGGAGGAGAATGCCTACATCGCCACCCAGAAAGATCAGGGCGTCCTGATGACCACGGCGGATGTGGGAGGCCCCACGACGCTGGTCGTCGGCGAGCCGACGGACGGGGAGGTAGAACAGGCAGCGCGGATCACGGCCCGCTATTCGGCGGGCAGGGAGAGGTCACAGGTGCGCGTGGACGTCATGGTCGAAGGTGATTCCCGGACGTTGACAGTCTCGCCCTTGGCCCTCAAGGACGCCCACGACCTGATGGTATGAGGGAGCGGCCTGACGGACCGTTTCAGGCCATTCGCGAAGCCGGAGAAGCATTCCTCATCGGGACACCTCGACGACGACTCGGGTGCCCTCCTCAGTGCCAGACCTGATAGAGAATTCAGCCCCGACCGATTCCGCTCGTTCCCTCATGGTGAGAAGCCCCCAGCTGCTCTTCTTTGGTGTTGGTTTTTCACCCTCGAAGCCTACCCCGTCGTCGCTGATAATAAGCCGCACGGTTCTCCCCTCATTGACGAGCGCAACCGATGCCTCGCTCGCCTGAGCATGTTTGGCGACGTTGTTCAGTGCTTCCTGAGCAATCCGGAACATGGCGTTTTGAACGTGAGCCGGCAGATCGAGCCCAGCCTTTTCATCACCGCGAACTGTGACGGGGATCCCCGTCTGGGTGGAGAACTGATCAGCGTACCAATGGAGCGCAGCCAGCACGCCGTAATCGTCGAGCACGGGAGGACGCAGATCCGCCATCAGCTGGCGGATGCGCTCGTTCGTCTCCTCCACGAGCGACAGAGCGTATCCAAGCCGCGATGACAAATCATCCAGGCCGTGTCCCGCCAACTGAGACCGGACCGTGGACAAGTTCAAGTCGAGCGCCGTCAGGTTCTGACCGACGCGATCGTGGAGAGCGCGGACGACGGCTCGACGCTCCGCCTCCTCAGCCTCAGCCAGACGCGCCATCGCGTCGCGAAGCCGCTCCCCTTGCTGTCTGATCGAATCGTGTAGACGCGCCTGCTCCAGAGCTATGGCAATCAGGTCAGCCACCTCCTCAACGATCGGCTGGTGGTCCGGTCTGAATCCTGCCTCACGATCCGATCCGAGGCTCACCATGCCGATCAACCGCCCCGGCACGGATATGGGAGCCACGACGAACGACCGAAGGCCCTCATCGTGGAGGGTTCGAATCAAAGGAGACGACTGGGGAAGCACACGGATATCTCTGACGTAGACGATCTGGCGATCTCCAAGCAGCTCGAATAGGAGTCGACGCTGTGTCAGAGGGAAGCGGGTGTCCGTCGAGGCTTTGCCCTCGCCAATTGTTTGCGTAGCGGCCAGCACCACGACTTCATTCGCATCGAAGTCAAACACGTCGATACTGGCACGCTCGCACGGTATGAGCCGGCGCAAGTGCCGGAGCGCCGCCTCAGCCACCTCTTTGCTAGACTTGGCGACCAATATCGCTTCATCGAGCTCCCGCAGGGTCTCCATACGACGCACGTTCCGGCGCAACACTCCCTCGACATCCCTCCGCTGGGCCAACTCCTGCTGAAGCGCCTCATAGAGCCGTCCGTTCTCCAACGCGACAGACAGCTGATCGGCTAAGGTTCCTATGACATCCCGATCGCTCTCCTCGAAGGCGCCGATCTCCGGGCTCTGGACGTCGAGAACCGCCATCACCTCCCCATTCACCGAGACCGGTACGGCCAGCTCAGCTCGAGTCAAATCCAGCCCCGGGTGCAGGCAGACGTAGCGGACGTCGGTACGGACGTCATTCACCACGAGCATCTCACCGTGCTCGGCCACCCAGCCCGTGATTCCTTCCCCTAAAGGGATCCGATAGCGCTCGGGGGAGTCCATTTCGAGAGCACCGGCAATCGCCGCCGCCACCAACTCATCCGCCCCCCGATCGACTGTCAGGACAGCGACCTGGTGGTAACCGAAGGAGCGCTGTGTCTTCCGGACGACCCTTTGGAGCATCTCGTCAGCTGTCCGGATCCCGTAGATTTCCTCTCCCACCTGATTGAGGAACGTGGCATGGGCGGCCCGGCGCTCCAGCGCCTTCTGTGTCCGCTTCCGCTCGGTGATGTCGACAAAGAAGACCATCAACTGGCTCGGCTCACCGACTTCGTCACGGATGAGCGTCACCGACGCCTGAACGTCAAAACGGGAATCATCGGCGCGCCTGGCCACCAACTCTCCGACCCACCCCCCTTGCTCCGAGAGTATCTTCAGCGTCTGGTTAATGTCACCCTGCCATTCGCCGAACTCCGAGATGTGCCTGCCCAAAACGTCTTGCTCGTCTTCGTAGCCCCACATCTCCATGAATGCCGGGTTGACGTAGGTCAGTCGTCCGCGCATACCGAGCATTGAGATTGCATTGATGGAGGCCTCGATGCCAGCATCCTTGATCCGCAGTTCGTCCTGAGCGCTGCGCAGGGCCCGACCATAGGCTGCTCGTATCTCCTCCTGCTCGTTGAAGAGAGCTTGTGTTCCGCTTCTGTAAAGCCCGCTCATCATCCCGGCAATCAAGGCTGGTAGGCGTGCCGCCACTGTAGTCTTTTGGGGTTCCGGCACATCTTCCGTGAGGCCGATCATCAATACCTGAGGGATGCTTCCAACAGCGTCGGGCCGTACTCGGAGAGAGATGAACGCAGCGCCGAGGGATTCAGCTTCGCGAAGAGAGCGTTCCTCCGACGCGAGAAACCGAACGACTTGGCCGAAGATATCAGACAGAATGGCGCGTACATCCTCGCGAGAATGGATCGCGAGGGCGGAGCCCTTCACAGCCTCGTACCAGGCATCGACCACCCGTTCAGAACGGTGGTACAGAATGCGTCGAAGGTCCTCGGCGGAACGCGTCGTCATTGTGAGACTCTAGCCGTCCTTAGATGTGCACGAATCAGACATCGCACGGGAAAAAGCCCCCGGCCCACCCCATGCAGTTAATCGGCTCCTCCAACCCTTCTCCATGAGGATCCCGGTGGTCAGAGCGCCAGACAAAGGTAGAGGCCGGCGCCAGAAAGGAATCTACGACTTCCGGCCGACAGCGACGAGGGCTGAAAAGACCTCGGGGTTATCCAGTAGAACGTCGTCAGGGCCCTCGGGGCGCCACAGAGGGCCCCGGACCAAGCCAGGTTCCACTAGCTCCAAACCATCCATAAACCGGGCGATGCCATCTCGTGTGCGCGCCTTTACAGAAGCTGCCGCCTTATAGTCGTCCACGGCCTTCTCCACTTCCTCACGAGATCTCTCCTCCATAAGGGCATGGCTAATGGCGACATAGCTGCCCGGTGCGATAGCATCAATCATCGTCGCAATCGAATCGTACGCGGTCTCGTCATCGACGATGTAGTGGATAACGGCCGTCATCGTCAGGGCCAATGGTCGATCAAGATCGAGGTGACTGCGAAGCTCCTTGTGCTCCAATATCTCTCGAGAGCGGCGTAAGTCTCCTTCGATGATTGTAGCGCCCGACACGTAATTCAAGAGCTGGGAGCTGTGCGCTATCACGACTGGATCGATATCCACATAGACTACCCGGGCGTCCGGAATCGTCGCTCGGGCCAACTCATGCACATTCCCCACCGTGGGGAGGCCGGATCCAATGTCAAGGAACTGGTCAATGCCCTGAGCTGTGAAGAAATCGACCGCCCGTCGCAAGAACGCGCGCTGGGCGGCGGCCCCCTCAGCCGCGTGAGGGATAACCTCCACCATCTTCTCTGCCGCCGCTCGATCTGCGGCGAAGTTATGATGCCCGCCCAAGAGGTAGTCGTAAATCCGAGCTGGGTTTGGTCTATCTAGAGACGCGGTCTCGCCAACCCAGTCATTCTTCCGCTCGTCCACCATCCATTGCCTCCTTCGTGCGCGTCCTTCCGAGCTCCTTCCTTAAGTAGTACCAAGTATGACCCGCCGGCTTCCCTTCCAGCTCGCCGAAAACCACGTATCCGTTCTTGACGTAGAATGACAATGCCTGGAAGTCCGTCGTCTCCAGATGAGCGCGCTCAATACCCTTCGACAGCGCTGCTGCCTCAATCTCGGCCAGCAGACGGCTCCCGATGCCCTCCCCACGATGCTTCTCCGCAACCCACATAGTCCTAATATACAGCCAGTCCCAGCACAGCTCTCCGTGGACCCCGCCGACAATCTGTCCCTGGTCGTCCCGCGCTACCACCGCCACACGATGGTAGTTGCGGATGACCTCCTCACCCAGACAAGCGAGGTTGAACGCATGAAGCCCCTCCTCGATGGAAGCGAGAGTCTCGCACGGAGGATCGAACGTCACATTGTACTGCCGAGCCATCGTCGAACAGAGATCAGTCAAGATCCGCAGCGCTGAAGCTGTCAGGCAGCAACTCGGCCACGGTGGTCTCGCGGTAGTTCCCATCGGTGTCGGCGATGAGAACAAGCGTCTCCTCGCCAAACTCGCGCAGCACCTGACGGCAAGAGCCGCACGGCGCGCCGCCGTTCTCAGTCACGACGGCAATGGCCTCGAACTCTCGTTCGCCAGCGCACACCGCCTCGAAGACGGCCGACCTCTCCGCACACATCGACAGCGGATAGACGGCGTTTTCCACGTTACAGCCGGCATAGGTACGGCCCGACGCTGTCAGAAGCGCGGCACCCACGTTGTAGCCAGAATACGGGGCGTAGGCCCGCTGGCGGACGGCGGCGGCCTGACGAATCAGCGCCTCGCGGTCGACATTAGATTCGCTCATCTTCGTCCTCATCCTTCGTCTTATGCACCCGGGCCGGAACACCGTAGGCCAGCGCGCCATCAGGGACGTCGCGGGTCACCACCGAGCCGGCTCCGGTCTTCGCACCCTTGCCCACTCGTACCGGCGCCACCAGCATGGTGGCGGAGCCGATGAAAGCCCCCTCCTCAATCACGGTGGCGTGCTTCCGCTCGCCGTCGTAGTTGCAGGTAATGGTGCCGGCGCCCACATTCGCCCCCGCACCAACCTCGGCGTCGCCGAGGTAACTAAAGTGGCCCATCTTAGCACCGGGTCCGAGGGTGGACTGCTTCAATTCGCCGAAGTTCCCCACGTGAGCCCCTTCGCAGAGGCGAGCACCCTTCCGCAGATGCCCAAAGGGTCCGATGTCAGAGCCCCGCTCCATCACCGCTTGCTCCACCACCGACGCCCGCACCACGCACTCATCGGCGACGGCAGAGTCCTCGATGATGGTATTCGGGCCGATGATGCACCGCTCACCGATGGTCGTCTCTCCCCGGAGGTGGGTGTGTGGCTGGATGAGCGTGTCCCGGCCGATGGTGACACCCGGCTCGATGTACGTTGTAGACGGATCGACGATGGTCACCCCGGAGAGCATCCAGCGTTCATTGATGCGCCGCCGCAGCACCCTCTCTGCCTCAGCCAGGTCGACGCGTGTGTTGATGCCGAGCGTCTCGTCGACGTCCTCCACGACAACGGCCTCCACCGCGCGGCCCTCAGCGACTGCCATGCCGACAAGATCCGTGAGGTAATATTCCTCCTTCGGCAAGCTGAGTGGGATGTCATCGACGCGATCCCACAACCACCGAGCGTCAAAACAGTACACGCCGGCGTTCAACTCGCGGACGGCCAACTGGTCCGGTGTGGCCACGGCCTCTTCGACAACCTCGGCGACTTGTCCATTTTCGTCGCGGATCACGCGCCCGAACCCGCGCGGATTCTCTCGCACGAGCGTGAGCATAGCGATAGGAGCGGAGCTGTGCTGTGCGACATCAGCCAGCCGTCTCAGTGTCTCCGCAGTGAGGAGCGGCATGTCGCCGTAAGTGACGAGAACCAGATCGGCCTGATCCGCCAGGATCTCACGCGCCTGGAGCACGGCGTGACCCGTCCCCAGCTGTTGACTCTGAGTGACAGACATCACGTCATCTCCAGCGGCTTCGGTCACCTTCTCCGCACCGTGCCCCACAATCAGCACCGGGGGCCGCTCCGTCAACTCGCGCGCTGTGTCTAGAGCGTAGGCCAGGAGAGGCCGACCTGCCAGGTGATGGAGCACTTTGGGCAGGTCGGACTTCATACGAGTCCCCTCTCCGGCGGCGAGTATCACGACAGAAAGATCCACGTCTCCCTCCTCATGTCCAGTTCCACGGGCAGTAGACGCTCGCGAGGCGCGCCACGTCACTTACGGAAGCCTTCCACTGCACAGCCAGACTCCTTCAGGGGATGAATCAGCGCCCTTGGCCAAGCGGTTCGCGTCCCAGAGTCGAAAAAAGGCCGTGGCATACCACCACGGCCAAGACGGTCGGCTATCCTACGCGCACATCGCTCAGCGAGATCATCAAGCTGGGGCGGTAGGATTCGAACCTACGATTCCGGGATTCAAAGTCCCGTGCCTTACCGCTTGGCCACGCCCCAACGCCAGCATTCATTATAGCACAAATCAGGGTGCCCTGCAATCCCTCGTCCCATACCACAGACGAATCAGCCAATCTCGAGAGGCGAACTAGAACCCTGCTCAGATTCAGTTACACAGCCGAGCAGCCGTGCCAGGACGTCACCGTGTGTCAGTCGAGAAGCCCTATCTTGACGGCGGAGAAGAGGCGAATGTATCCGCAGTTAGTGCAGGTTAGCTCGACCATGGGGACCTGCGGCGGGCTCTCGGTCAGCCCGGTCCGCGCCCGGACAGGCGGGGCCACGATCTCGCCGGTGACCCAGCCGGTGTTTCCGCAGGCCGGGCAGGTGGTGTCGATGTCCTTCTCCTCCATCCAAGACTGAAGCTGGTCCATCTGATCTGGTGTGAGCGGCATGGCTTCCTCCCTTTGCTTGGTCTCAAGTCCGGAGAGCCTCAGGCCTAGGAGACCGACCGGACGCCGAATCGTCCTCTGCAATCGGTACAACGACTATTATAACGCCGCTGACGCATTGCGCAACGGGCGAGGAATCGCGTGGGCTGTCACGGCGCCCATCGCAGCCAGTCCAGCACGGCGAAGCCACGTGAATGCGCGAATGCACAGGCGCTCTCGGAAAGAAGCATGAAGATCAGCACAGAATCGCTACCCAGCAGTGGAAACACCGCCCTGCCTGCGAAGAGGGATCTACACCCGTGCGCTTCCACGTGGAGGCGGAGCATAGAACGGCACACATACGAAGTGAGGCAAGAAGTGGGCCCACTTGGATTCGAACCAAGGACCAACCGGTTATGAGCCGGCC
>CAZQXX010000019.1:23305-25240 GCA_964597105.1 uncultured Anaerolineales bacterium | reverse complement strand
TCCTGTCGGCCCCCTGGTTCATCAGGAACGGGCTGACGTACGGGTGGCGCGACCCGCTGGGGCTGGCACAGCACAAGGCCGTCGTGCAAGGGCAGCCCCGCTCGTACGAGTGGCTGGCTGACTACGGCTGGATCGGGCTGGGCAGACGGCTGGTGTTCACGACGTTCCAGAGCTTCTGGGGCCAGTTTGGGTGGATGGCGGTCCCGATGCCACGGCGCGTCTATCAGGTGCTGGCCATGATGTCCCTGCTCCTGGTAGGTGGCTTCATCGTCTGGCTAGGGCGCCGGCGGCGTTCGCTCATCAACGGTCGGCTGATCCACCATCCAATAAGCCTGCTCGCCCTCTCGGCCCTGCTCACGTTCCTGGCCTACGGCTGGTACAACCTGACATTCGTTCAGCATCAGGGCCGCTACCTGTACCCGGCCCTCATCCCGTTGGCCACCATGGATGCGCTGGGGCTGGATACGGTCACCAGGCCGTTCCCGAAACGCCTGCGGCTCTGGATATGGACGGCTATCTTCGCCGGCCTTGCTGGCTTTGCTCTTGTCTCCCTGTTCAAGTTCGCTATCCCGAATCTATAGGTGATCTATGGACGACATCGCAGTTGGACTGACGGGTGACGTGGAAGCGACGGTTTCCGCTGACGATACGGCCGAGCGCTGGGGCAGCGGGCTGGTACCCGTCCTCGGCACGCCGACGCTGGTGGCGATGATGGAGAATGCAGCCGTGACGGCCCTGGATGGGCGCCTGCAACCGGAACAGACGTCGGTCGGCGGGCGGATGGATATCCGCCATCTGGCTCCCACGCCGGTGGGGCTGAGCGTCCGCGTCCACGCAGAGCTGATGGAGGTGGACGGTCGGCGGCTGGTGTTCCGTGTCGAGGCCTGGGACGAGGTTGAGAGGATCGGTGAGGCGACTCACGAACGGTTCGTCGTCGACAGACAGCGGTTCATCGCGGGAGCGGAGGCCAAAGTCGCGTCTGCCACAGGTTCATAGACTGAGCTGGGATCGCCTCCCACACGTTGAGCTGCACGTCGAGGCAATCCTCGGACGCTTCTGAAGTCGCGTCCGCCACAGGTTCATAGACTAAGCCGGGATCGCCTCCTGCACGCTGATCTGCAGTTCGGGACCATCCCTGGACGCTTCTGAAGCCGCGTCCGGGAAAGATCCATAGGCCGACCTGAGATCACCTACTGTGTGCTGGTCTGCCGAGCGGGGGTCCTCGATGGTACTGGAGCCAGGTCGAACATAGCGTCGAAGACCGGCCCAGGACTGACACACGCGCCGGCGTGACGTGCGGAGGGATCGCCGGCTGCGTCTGAGAGCACTGGAATACTATAGGCTCCGCTTGGTTTCCGTACAGCGCCAGTACCGCTCTGACGGTTGTTCCCCACCCGTCTGTTCCGCAAACTCACGCACCGTCGCCTCGATGTCGTCCGGCGTCGACCAGAAGGTGCTGATCTGCGACCGGTAGCACGCGATGGCAGCCGCCTTGGCCTCCAGCGCCTCTGTGGACAAGATTGTCACCTCTGGCTCGCACCGATCATCTCCCAGCACAGCCTGCAATGCCTGCGGATCCCGGGCATAGGGGAAATCCTCGTAGTACGTCAGGCGGTGCCCCGAGGCCTCCGTTGCCTGCCGCACAATGCGGTGATCGACGTGACGACCGATCGCGAGCGGACAGTAGAGCCGAGTACCCGACGGCAGGGTCAGAGAGGCTAGAAGGCGTGTAAGCTCCGTGGTCAGGTCCGCGTCCGAAGCATGGATCTCGCCCCACAGGGCGCTCTCATCGGCGTAGGGGAAGCTGCCGTCGGGCGCCATGCGATAGATGCAGTCCAGATGGGGCCAGTGGATGGCGTCAGCCGAGAGGAACGCAAGAGCCCGCACGTCCTCAGCCTGACGCTGCCGCACCGCCCCTGTCGGGTGTCTCCAGCG
>CAZQXX010000019.1:21751-23205 GCA_964597105.1 uncultured Anaerolineales bacterium | reverse complement strand
CACTGGCTGTGGAAACCGAGCCTGGTATAATGGCGTGCAACGTCCCGACATTGGTGCAACGAGTTCGGCGCGTGCACCCAAGTGATGGAGTCGGCAGATGATCACGGTTCAAGTCAGGCTGTTCGCCACGCTCCGACGTCAGTATCCAGATCTGGACGTCGGCGAGGCGATGTCCGTGGAGCTGCCGGAGGAGGCGACGGTGGGTCAGCTCGTCGAGAAGCTGGGGCTGCCGGAGAAGCAGGTGAAAGTCATCTTCGTCAACGGTACCGTCCGCAAGGGGAGCTATCGTCTGTCGGACGGGGACGAAGTGGGGATCTTTCCGCCGGTAGGAGGAGGTAAGGCCCAATGAGCAACGGCACCCGCCGCGTAACCTTCCAAGCTGCAAATGATGGCCCCACGTTGAAGGGTGTCCTCCATATGCCGGAGGAGGATCAAGGTCCCTTCCCCGCCGCCGTGGTGTGCCACCCGCATACGCAGATGGGCGGCAACATGGGAAGTGGGGTCGTGGTGAACCTCTGCCTAAGCCTGGCGGTGGCGGGTTGGGCGGCGCTCCGCTTCGATTTCCGGGGGGCGGGCGGCAGCGAGGGATCTTTCGATGGCGGTGAGGGCGAGCAGGACGACGTACAGGGGGCGGTAGACTTCCTCTTCGTACAACGAGAGATCGATCCCAGCGAGCTGGTCGTGATGGGGTATTCGTTCGGGGCAGGCGTGGCGCTTCATTACGCCGCCGACCACCAGCAAGTGAAGCGTATGGCCGGCATTGCGCTGGCGAAGCTTCACTACGACGACCCCTTCCTCGACGATGTGCGCCGACCAAAACTCTTCATCGCGGGTGAGAAGGATCCCTGGGCGCCGCCGGAGGCCTTCCGCCGATACGTAGAGCGACTGCGACCCCCGAAGACACTGCACGTCATCCCCAGGGCCGACCATTCGTTCTCCGGACACCTGTCCGAGGTGTCGGACGTAGTCGTCGAGTGGTTAGGATCGTGAGAGCACGTGAACGCACGGACACCGTCGCCGTTGGGTCGCCAGAGCTGAAGCCCTCGCCGACACGATGAAAACGATGAAAGACGTCGCCAGAGACCCAGTAGCGTGGTCTCTACGACGGATAGATCGGAGGATGCCCTGGGCAGCATAGGTAGCGGATTGAGCAGAGGCACGTCAAGCGCGAACCGGACTGTCAGGCGGATGCGCGCGATGGGGAGAGGCCTAATCATCGTAGCGGGCGTGCTGGCCCTCTCCGCCTGCGGCCCTATCAGGCCAACCCCCAGCCCAGACCCCACGTCACTCCCCCGGCCCACGGAGCGTCCATCGACCGCGCCGTCTGCGACGACTGCACCCGCTTCCACAGTCACGCCCTCTCCGCCCAGCACCCCCACCCTGGGCTACGATGAGGCGCTCAGGCAGTCGTATGAGGGGGACGATGACGCGTTTTCCGATGCGACCCGTTACAA
>CAZQXX010000019.1:18331-21651 GCA_964597105.1 uncultured Anaerolineales bacterium | reverse complement strand
TCCGGCACGTGCACTTCCTCTCCGGTCAACGCGGAGCAGACGAGTTGGTCATGTGTCGCCGCTCCTATGCGAGACTTCAACGCCGTATTGGGGGAAAATCTCGTTGTGGAAAGCCGGGAGGTGGAGGGGACCACGGTCAACAGCGTCTTCGATGTCGAGCATCAAGCAGGTGGGGAGAGAGCGCTCGATTACGCGAGCGACGCACTTGCCCTCTTCAACGCTCAGATCGGTCCGTATCCTTTCGCCGAGTTGGACGTGGTGGAGACCCCGACGCTGGCCGGCGGCATTGAATACCCGGGTTTGGTGGTCATTAACAGCTCGTACTATCAGAATGGAGGCACCCGAATGGAGTGGGTGGTGGTGCACGAGGTTCTCCATCAGTGGTGGTACGCCCTCGTCGGAAACGACCAGGTGGATGAGCCGTGGCTGGACGAGGCGCTCACCCAGTATTGCACGCTGCTCTATTTCGAGGTCAAGTACGGAGACGACGTGGCGGAGCGCCTGCGTGAGACGACTTTCGAGGAGCCATATGCGCGGCTGCAGGAGGCGGGGCGCGACCGACCGGTCGGGCTGCCAGTCGCTGCTTACAACAGCAGCGATTACGGGGCCGTGGTGTACCAGAAGGGTCCGCTCTACTTCCACGCGCTGCGCGAAGCGGTAGGAGAGGATACCTTCTGGGAGATCCTGCAAACGTACTTCGAACGGAACCGCCACGGCATCGCCAGGCCCGAGGACTGGCTGGCGGCTGTAGAAACGGTCGCGGGTGACGAGTACCGCGATCTGTACGACGCATGGATCAGCGATGAGTAGAGACGAAACAGAGACCTCACCCAGGGAATCGAAGCTGGACCATCACAACCTGCCTCGAGCCGTCAGCCAGATAAGGACCAGTGAGGATGCCTCCCAGCTTCCTTAACAGCGAGCGAACGCTGAACATCGCGCACCGGGGTGCGAGCCGAGTCGCTCCGGAGAACACGTTGGCCGCGTTCGAGAGGGCGGCGGAGCTGGGTGCCGACGGTATCGAACTCGACGTACGGATGTCCGCGGACGGCGTGCCGGTGGTCATCCACAATGCCACGGTCGACGCCACGACGGACGGGAGCGGGCGAGTGGGAGAGCTGACGTTGGCCCAGCTGAAGCGACTCGACGCGGGAGCCTGGTTTGATGCCCACTTTGCGGGGCAGCGGATCCCCTCTCTGGAGGAGACGCTCGAGGCTGTGGGCGAATCCCTACTACTCAATATCGAGTTGAAGGGTGAGGAGGTGCTCGGTGGCGGGTTGGCCCGGGCGGTGGTCGATCTGATCATGCAGTACGGGCTGGGCGACCGCGTGATCCTTTCCTCCTTCAACCCTCTGCCCCTGCGCCGGGTGCAGCGGGCCACGCGCCGGATCCCTACTGCCCTGCTCTATATGTCGACCCCTCTGCCGCGCGTGGGCGAATGGATCACCCCAAACCGGTACGCGGCGCTGCACCCCCATCGCAGCGTTCTCAGCGAGGATCACCTGCGCTGGATACGGCAGCGCGACTACCGGGTGCACGTATGGACGGTAGATGAACCTGACGAGATGCGCCGCCTCGTTGAGTGGGGAGTGGACGGAATCATCACCAACGTGCCGGACGTGCTGCACGGCGCCCTGGGGAGGGCATCCTGACACCTCTCTTGCACGCGGTCCCGCCTGCGCCGACGGTGAGACGCAGGTTGGCACGAACCCAACGCCTATGTTGAGCTTCAGATCGAAGGACGGGACCGCGCTCGACGAGATTCTCCATCCTCCGGGCTACCGTCCGCGGGGGCTCCATTTCGTCCTCGTCTTCACGGAACTGCTCGCCCGCATCCATCCCTTGATGCTGCTGCCGGCGTGGGTGGCCCTGGCCGCCATCGCGTGCTGGCCCTGGGGTGACCTGCGGGTCATGGCCGCCGCGACATCCGCCACGTTCATCCTCCTGGATGCCATCACGCTGGCGCTGCTCCCCCGGCTGGGCCGCTCGTTTGGGCCGGTGACCCCGTCGCTCCTGGCGCTGACGCTGGCTAGAGCCTGCCTGACCTTCGGGGCGGGGCTGGCTTGGGGCGACCGACCGGCTCTGGCAGCGGTGGGCCTGGCGCAGGTGATTATCAGCAGCGTCTCGATATACGGGACCTGGATCGAGCCATTCCGCGTGGACGTCACGCACCAGGATCTGCGCTCTCCCAAGCTCTCCAGCGACACGCCGCTCCGTCTCTTGCATATCAGTGACCTCCACGTCGAGCGAATCACGGCACGGGAGCAACAGGTGCTGAACCTGGTCGAGCAGCTCGGTCCCGACCTGACCATTCTCACGGGCGACTACCTCAATCTATCGAGTGTACGGGATCCGCGATCGCACGCTGAGGTCAGAGAGCTGCTAGCGGGCATCTGTCAGCGGTCGTCGGGCCCCGTGTATGCGATCACCGGAAGCCCACCTGTGGACTTAGCAGGGGTTGTACCGGAGATCTTCGACGGGCTTCCCATCATGTGGCTGATGGACGAGGTCGAGCGGGTGGAGGTGAAGGGACACACCGTCTGGGTCGCGGGGCTGTATTGCACGCGAGAGCTATCGCGCGATGCGCCCCGTCTCACACAGCTTCTGGCCGACGTCCCGCCAGAGGCATTTACCCTGCTCCTGTATCACTCCCCTGACCTCATGCCAGAGGCCGTGAGCCTGGGAGTTGATCTCTATCTGTGCGGGCACACCCACGGCGGGCAGATCCGCCTGCCGTTCCTCGGCGCCCTGATCACGAGCTCCGAGTTCGGTAAGCAGTACGAGATGGGACGATACGAAGAGAACGGGACCACACTATACGTCAGTCGGGGCCTGGGGATGGAAGGGCTGGGTGCCCCACGTGCTCGCTTCCTCTCGCCTCCAGAGGTCATCGTCTGGCGGCTGATGAGGGCTGATGCATAGGCTGTTGATTCTTTTCGCTTCATCACAGCTTATGCTTGCAGACCCGAGCCGTTGACAGGTTTTTGGAAGGAGCGGATGGCAATGTGATAGGTTTTGGGAGGCCACACGTGGTATACTATCGTCACGCGAACCGCCGGGGACGGCTATCGTCCGGCGGTTTTGATGTGTTCAAACGGAACACGGGATAACTACGCTATGATGACGCAATCTTCCCGCATCGCCGGGTTCTACAATCAGGGGCTGGACGACCGGGTGGCACAGGTCGCCAAATGGGCGAATCTGTCCGACGGAGAGGCTGAAACGCTGCGTGGCGCCATGGGGCTCGACGCAGCGGATGCGGACGAGATGATCGAGAACGTAGTCGGGGTGCACGCCCTGCCGCTGGGAATCGCGGTCAA
>CAZQXX010000019.1:0-18231 GCA_964597105.1 uncultured Anaerolineales bacterium | reverse complement strand
AGATGATCGAGAACGTAGTCGGGGTGCACGCCCTGCCGCTGGGAATCGCGGTCAACTTCCTGATCAACGGCCAGGACGTGCTGGTGCCGATGGTCATTGAGGAGCCATCGGTCGTCGCGGGCGCGTCGTTCGCAGCTAAGCTGGCGCGCGCCGGAGGGGGCTTCCGGGCGACGACAACACCGCCGGAGATGATTGGCCAAATCCAGATCCTGGACGTCACCGACCTGGATTCGGCACGCTTCGACATCCTGGCTATGCGCGAAGAGCTACTGACTCGAGCGAACACAAGCGATCCCGTTCTGGTGGAGCTGGGTGGCGGGGCCCGGGACATCGACGTACGAATCCTCCAAGAAACGGCCGTCGGCCCGATGTTGATCGTCCACCTCATCTTCGACTGTCGCGACGCGATGGGAGCCAATACCGTCAACACGGCATGTGAGGCGCTGGCTCCCCGGATCGAAGAGATAACGGGAGGACGCGTCCGGCTTCGGATTCTGTCGAACCTGGCCGATCGACGGCTGGCGCGAGCACGCTGCACGGTGCCGGCCGATGCGCTGGCGTTTGGGGATTTCTCCGGTCAGGAGGTCGTGCAAGGCATCGTGGAGGCCTCCGCCTTTGCCGCCGCTGACCCATACCGAGCTGCGACGCACAACAAGGGCATCATGAACGGCGTTGACGCCGTCGTGCTGGCCACGGGCAATGACTGGCGGGCGGTCGAGGCAGGCGCTCACGCTTACGCCGCGCAAGAGGACGGATACACGAGCCTGAGCAAATGGGCTCGGGACAGAGACGGCAACCTGGCCGGCACACTGGAGATGCCACTGGCCGTGGGGACGGTCGGCGGCGCGACTCGGGTACATCCCACAGCACAGGTGGCGCTCAAGATCCTCCAGGTGGAGACAGCGCAGCAGCTGGCGGAGATTACCGCCGCGGTAGGTCTGGCGCAGAACCTGGCCGCATTGCGGGCGCTGGCCACAGAGGGCATCCAGAGGGGCCACATGGCGCTCCATGCACGGCAGGTCGCCATTGCGGCGGGGGCGAAGCGCGACGAGATCGAACGAGTGGCAGAGAGGATGATCGACAGAGGCGTCATTCGTCCGGATCAGGCGGAGGCAGTTCTGGCGGAGATTCGTGCTGGGTAATAGCTCGAGGCCAATCACCCGAAAGTCCCATTGCCTGCTATCCGGCGCTCGTGTTACACTGAGAAGAACGATCGACGGGCCAGGGGGATCCTGCTCGAAGCCGCGGGTACACTTGTATTGGATTCAAGGATTGATCGGTAAACATGGTGACTGACAATCATGTAGCAGTGCTCAAGCCAGAACACGACGTGGGTATCATAGGCCACGGCGCCTATGTGCCACGTTATCGGTTGCCGGGCAGCGAGGTCGCTCGCGTGTGGATGGACGGAAAGGGCGGCACCCCGATCAAGGAGAAGTCGGTGCCGGGACCGGACGAGGACGTGGCCACGATGTCAATCGAGTCGGCCCGTAACGCGCTGATCCGTGCGGGTCACGTTGACCCAGCACAGATTCGTGCTGTGTGGGTCGGCAGCGAATCTCATCCCTACGCCGTGAAGCCGAGCTCGACAATCGTCGCCGAGGCGATCGGCGCGACACCGTATACGCAAGCGGGCGACTGGGAGTTTGCGTGCAAGGCGGGCACAGAGGCAATCCAAGCAGCCATCGGTTTCGTCGGTTCCGGCATGGCGCGGTATGCGCTGGCGATCGGCTCAGACACCGCCCAGGCGCGTCCGTCTGATGCGCTGGAGTACACGGCCGCCGCCGGAAGCGCTGCCTTCTTGTTGGGACCGGCGGAGGAAGCCCTCGCTGTGTTCGAGGGGTCGCTGTCCTACGCCACGGACATCCCCGACTTCTGGCGACGAGCGTATCAGCGATATCCCTCCCATGGCGGGCGGTTCACCGGTCAGCCGGCTTACTTCACCCACATTGCAGGGGCCGTCGAAGCCCTGCTGGAGACGCTGGGCAGGACGCCGGATGATTACCGATACGCGGTGTTCCACCAGCCGAACGTGAAGTTCCCGTCCAAGATGGCCAAACAACTGGGATTCACCAAGGAACAGATCAAGGAAGGGCTTCTGGTGAACGAGATCGGGAACACCTATGCCGGTTCCTCGCCCCTGGGACTGACGGCGATTTTGGACGTGGCTCAGCCGGGAGAGAGGGTGCTCCTGGCAAGTTACGGCTCTGGCGCGGGGTCGGACGCTGTCTCACTCCAGGTCACGGAGGCCATAAGGGATCGTCAGCACCGAGCACCGGCGACACGGGACTACATTGCGCGACGGGTTGAAGTTGACTACGCGACCTACGTGCGTTACACTAAGAAGTTAGCCACGTGATGGTCAGCTAGAGCGGACGATGGGGCGAGACGACTGAGGACGCCGAATTTGACTATGAGAGACGTGGCGATTATTGGAGTCGGGCAGACCAAGGTTGGAGAGCATTGGGACACCAGCCTCCGCCATCTGGCGCTGGAGGCAGTACAAGCCGCTATGGCGGACGCGGGCGTCATGAATGGCGATGCGCTCTACGTGGGAAACATGCTTTCGGGGGAACTCGAAGGGCAAGAACACCTGGGAGCCCTGGTCGCTGATTTCGCCGGGCTGCGCGGCATTGAGGCATTCAAGATAGAGGCAGCCTGTGGATCAGGTGCCGCAGCCCTGCGGATCGGATACATCGCGGCGGCCGGGGGACTGGCGGATATCGTGATCGTGGTCGGCGTGGAGAAGATGACGGACACACTCGGCATCGACACGACGGCAGCACTGGCCATGGCCGCTGACGCCGATTACGAGGCAGCCCATGGAGCGTCTTTTGTAACAATCAACGCGCTGCTGATGCAGCGCTATATGCACGAATACGGCTACAGCCACCAGGACTTCGCTCCCTTCGCCGTAAACGCGCACCGGAACGCGGTCAACAACCCGTATGCGATGTTCCGCTTCCCGGTAAGCGCGGAGAAGTTCGGAAGGGCACGAATGATCTCTGACCCGATTAACCTGCTGGACAGCTCGCCGATCTGCGACGGTGCGGCAGCGGTGGTCCTGGCCCCGGTCGATCAGGCACGCAACCAATCTACGGCAGCGGTGAGAGTGGCTGCTTCGGCGGTGGGAACGGACACGGTTGCGGTCCATGACCGTCGTGAACCACTGGTGCTTGAGGGAGCGGGGCTCTCGACACGGCGTGCATATAGCCAGGCAGGTGTCGGACCTGGAGACATCGATCTCTTCGAGCTCCACGATGCTTTCAGCATTATGGCAGCCCTAAGCCTGGAAGCAGCGGGATTCGCAGGCCGGGGAAAGGGTCTGGCACTGGCGCTGGACGGAGAAATCGGGATCGACGGACGGATTCCGGTGACGACGATGGGGGGGCTGAAGGCCCGGGGCCATCCCGTCGGAGCAACAGGGGTCTATCAGATCGTCGAGGTGGTGCAACAACTGCGAGGGCTCGCGGGCAAGAATCAGGTGCCGAACGCGCGGCTTGGCATGGCTCAGAACATCGGTGGCAGCGGCGCGACGGTGATTACACATATATTGGAAAGACTACAGTGAGCATCGGTGGACTCCTAAGAGGTTCACCGATCTAGGAGGTTTACGTGAGCAATATTCCGAGGAACTGGAGACTGCAGCAACAACGTTATCGATTGGTTGGAGAGATCTGTGAGGCGTGCGGTGCGAGGATATTCCCGCCCCGCGACGTCTGCCCCGAATGCGAGACAGTTGAACAGAGAGACGTCGCCTTCAGCGGCAAAGGCGAGGTCTATTCGTACAGCACTGTGTACCATCCACCGCGGGGCTTCGAGGAGTTTGCGCCCTATACGGTGGCCCTGGTTCGCCTTGAGGAAGGCCCGATGGTCACGGCGCAACTTACCGACGTGGATGCAGACCAGGTGGAGATCGGCATGCCGGTCGAGATGGTGACGCGCCGCGTGCAGAGCGGTGGCGAAGAAGGTGCCATTATCTACGGTTACAAGTTCCGACCCGCGATCCAACAGGCGACAGCATAAGCCCAGTTGGAGATCACGCACGTGGTCTCCGAATGACTGTACTCCCCAGAAACCCACGACACAGACTCAGCATCGTACGGCGTGGTGATCACGTTATCCTCATCGACCAGGCCCGTCACCGTCTCTAATACCGAACGGGCCTGGTGATTACTCCTCATTCCGTGGAGGGGGCATAGGTGGAGCCCCATCGCCACGGGCTGGATCCTGAGCTAGGCGAGGCTCTCGTCGACGGGCCGAGCCGCCCCTCGAATCGGCATCGTTGCATCTAGAGCCTTGACGTTCCAGCAGGCCCGTATGTGCTGATGCGGCAGGTCCTCCCTGCGCGCGGCATCCCACAGCCATGGAAAGACTGGGCCGAGGCTCGAGGCACCTACGTTCGCCTTTTGAACCAACGTCAATCGGGTATAATCTTGGATAGCGATTCCCGTCTGGTGACGACTCGAGACAGACATGAGAGTGTACCTACGGTGGTACCCGACGGTGGAGCAACAACATTCGTGCCTGTACCAGGAAGCGGGAACGGCGAACCGAAGTAGCTTTCTCACACAGACACAGAGGAGGGTTAGGGATGATAGAACGGATTCACTGGCTGGGTCACGACACGTTTCGGATTGACGGACCGCCTACCATCTACTTCGATCCGTACGAACTGGAAGATGGAGTGCCAGAGGCAGATATCATCTTCATCTCCCACGATCACCACGACCACTGCTCACCGGAGGACGTGGACAAGATCAGGGGAGAAGACACGGTTATTGTGACCGTGGCGCAGGCGGTCGATAAGCTGACGGGCGAGATAGAAATCGTCAAGCCGGGCGACACCACGGAAGTGCGGGGGATAGGAGTAGAAGCGGTGCCGGCGTATAATGTGAACAAGTTCCGGAGCCCAGGGACTCCATATCATCCGAAAGAGGCGGGACACGTAGGGTTCGTGATCACCGTAGACGGTAAGCGGATCTATCACGCTGGAGACACGGACGTCATTCCGGAGATGGAGGAACTGCAGGATATCGACATCGCGCTTCTACCCGTGAGCGGCACCTACGTCATGACTGCCGAGGAAGCCGTTCAGGCAGCCGAGACGATCCAGCCGAAGACTGCGATTCCTATGCACGTGGGACGAGGGATCGGCTCGCCAGAAGCCGCCGAAACGTTCAAAGAGAAGGCGCCGGTCGACGTCGTGATCCTGGAGATGGAGTAGTCCCGCTCACACGTCTGTGATCAAGCGAGAGGTGCTCTAGCCGGGCATGTCAGTCTCATCGCAGCCTTCAGCCTCACACGTCGCGCGTTCTGCGGCGCTGGTGGCGGCGCTGTTCGCTGTCGATAAGGTCCTAGGGCTGGGACGGGACATGGTCATCAGCGGGACCTTCGGTGCCTCGGCCGAACTCGACGCCTACTACGCGGCGTTTGAGCTCCCGGATGGTCTATTCACGATCATCGCCGGGAGCGCGATGGCAACTACGCTGATACCGATCCTGTCGTCCCGGATCAGCCGGGGCGAGCACGAGGAGGCCTGGCGACTGGTCTCCGCAGTGATCAACCTGGCTCTTCTCCTCGTGACCGGGGTAGGGGTGGTAGCGGCCCTATTCGCCCCACAGGTTATCCAGGCAGTCGCTCCCGGCTTCGACGCCGCACAGGTCGCGTTGGGAGCCACGCTGATGCGTCTGGTTCTACTCCAGACTCTTATGTTCACCGCCAGCGGCATCCTGGTGGGCGTGCTGCGAGCGTACCAACACTTCCTACTCCCGGCTCTGGCACCGGTGTGCTACACGTTGGGCCGCATCGCGGGGACACTGTGGCTGGCACCTCACTGGGGCATCTTCGGCCTGGCCTGGGGTGGCGTTGGCGGGGCTGTGGTATATCTTCTGGTTCTCCTACCGGGCCTAGTTCGTTTTCGCGCCCGCTGGTGGCCCACGCTGACCCATCCTGACCTGCGAGCCCTCCTGAAACTGATGGCCCCACGGATGCTTGGCCTGGGTGCGACGTATCTGAACTTCGTCCTGCCGACGTTCCTGGGCTCACGGCTCTCAGCGGGGGCCATATCGGCCTACGAGTACGGCTGGCGGCTCATGCAGTTCCCAGAGACGATCATCGGCACGGCAGTGGGAATCACGGTGTTCCCAACCCTGGCGGCTCTGGCGAATGTAGGCGATCGAGATGGACTACGGGGCACCGCGTCGTGGGCCCTGCGCCTAGTGCTGGCGCTTGCCGTGCCAGCAGCGGTTGGGATCTTTGTGTTGGGAAGGCCCCTGACGGTACTCCTCTTCCAGCGAGGCGCCTTCGACGCGACCACCACGGACCGAGTGTATCTGGCGCTTCGGTTCTTTGCGCTCGGCCTAGTATTCCACAGCGCCCTTGAAGTGGTCAGCCGCCTGTTCTACGCTCAACAGGATATGTGGACGCCCCTCTGGGCGGCCATTGCAGGCGTGGTGACGAATGTAACGTTGGGGTGGCTGCTGTTACCCTCTCTGGCGCAGGGCGCCATCGCTCTGTCCAACTCGGTTGCCGTCGGCGTCCAGATGGGTCTGCTACTCCTGGTAGCCCGACGTCGACTGGGGGGGATGGAGGAGCGCACGCTGGTCGTCTCGCTGACACGGACCCTGATGGCATCGGCTCTGATGGCCGTAGCGGTGATTGGCTTCCGTGCCCTGTCTCCCGACCTGGGGTCCCGCTTGATGGGGATCAGCGGACTCGCAGTAGGAGGAGCGACCTACGTGATGACGGCCACTCTGCTTGGAAGCGAGGAGGTGCGCCAGCTGCCGCGGCTGCTCCTGAGGCGACATACAAGGGTCGATCGCTCCGCCAGCTGATTCGATCAGTCTGCGAGGACGAGCCGATTGACTTTCGCATGAGATTTTGTATACTTGTCTCATAGCATAGCTCGGTGCCGCGTCAGAAAGGAGTAACGAATGCTGCAGGAATTCAAGGAATTCGCACTGCGTGGAAACGTGATTGACCTGGCCATCGGTGTCATCATCGGCGCAGCGTTCGGCGAGATCATCAACTCACTCGTCAGGGACATCATCATGCCCCCGATCGGGCTGTTGCTGGGAGACGCGGTCTTCAGAGATCTCTTCATCAACCTCACAGGAGGACGTTATGAGACCCTGGCAGCCGCGGAGGAGGCTGGAGCCGTCACGATCAACTACGGTCTATTCATCAACACCCTCGTCGACTTCCTCATCATAGCCTTTGTGCTCTTCCTGATCGTGCGCCAGGTCAATCGGTTGCAGCGGGAGGCGGAGGAAGAGAAACCAGAGGAGCCGACGACGAAGGAATGCCCTTACTGTCTATCCACCATCCCGCTCGGCGCCACGCGCTGCCCGCATTGCACGGCGGAGCTGGAGTAGCAGACCAACGGCTGAGAAGGCCCTGACGTCAGAGGAACAGAACAGAGCGCCGGAGCAAAGCTCCCGACTCGTCGCAGGCACAGCGACGAGTCGGGAGCTTGCCGTTAGGACGATCAACCCAGCAATCTCTCAGGCTGCCAACCCTGGGCGCCCCACCGCTGTGAACGTCAACTCAGTACCGAGATAGATACGATTCCCCCGGACAGGGGCGGTCCTATCCTCACGCTCAACCCGCACCTCGACTTGGTCAGCACCGGCGTGTCGGGCCAGCTCCTGAACCTTCTCCGACATAACCCCTTCCGCATAGCGGACACACTCGCTCAGCGTGGAAAAGTCCTGGGGGCCGTCGGGAAGGTGGAGGCGGAACTGATCCTCCAGCGGCTGCACCATCACCCGGATCTGCTGGACCACGCTGCCGGTTACTGCGCCAACAGCGTTGGCTACCTCTGCGTGGGATGGAATGACCAACTCTGTGTTCAACTGCTGAGCCACGCGCGGCATGTAGGCCTCGACGGGCGCGCCGATGGCTACCAGGGGCTGCCGCAAGCTGATCTGACAGACGAGATCGGAATCGAGTCGGGGTCGAAGAGCCCGGCTCAACATGGCCGCCGCCGCCGGCTCGCGGTCCCAGTCGGGCAACGTCCCTTCATCGCCAAGAACCTTAGTGACCACGGCCTTTGAGACCCGGTCTGACACGCCGTCAACGACCCGCTGGCATACCGCCTCCGCGTTCAAGCCGGCCTGTCTCCCCAGCAAACGCGCCCCGATGTGAGACGCTTCGGCATCCCAGAGGTTCAGGCGACCCAGCACGTGCAGCGCATCGGTGGGAGTGAAGGCAGACCGCAATACGATCTGTCGAGCCTCCAGGCTGCTGATCCATTGGCCGACGAGAGGGCCTTCGTCCGCCAGCTCAGTGACGAGCCGGGGACCATCCTTCAGGCGTTGCAGGATGGACCGCTTCTCGATGGAGAGGCCCTGCACATCCCACCGTTGAGCCACGACGAACTGGCCGATCCGTCCGCCCTTCTTCTCCTGTTCCTGCATCTGGAGCTTATCCAGGACGTGGGGATACTCGCTGGAAAGCAGGCAGAGAGGCACGACGCGCTGTGGGCCGATTACCAGCTTGCTAGTGTTCAGACGGACGTGACTATCGCCACCGAGGCCCACGGTATAGGCGTCAGCTGCCTCTACCATCGTCCGCCACCCGCCGACCCGGGCGCCCTCAGGATTGAGCCGCGGGCGTCCATTCTGCAGCGCGACAATATCGGTCGTCGTACCGCCGACGTCTACGGTCCACACGTCCCGGCGCCCTGCCAGATGCCAGGCGCCGACGACGCTGGCGGCAGGGCCTGATAGGATCGTCTCGATGGGCCGCTGCATGGCCCACTCGGCCTGGACCAGAGACCCATCGCCCTTCACCACCATAAGAGGGGCCCGAATGGTGAGCCGATCGAGGGTCTGACGCAGTGTGGCGATCAACTCCCGGAGCAAAGGGATCAACTGAGCGTTCAACGTAGCCGTCGTCGCCCGACGAACGGAGTCGAGCCGCATGGTGAGCTCGTGCCCGCAGGTCACGGGGAGGTCGGTCAGCTGCTCGACGAGAGCCTTAACGCGCAACTCATGACCTGGATTGTATACACCGAAGAACCCAGAGACGGCGAGGGCTTCCACGTCGTCCTTCCAGGCCAGGATGGCCTCGCGAGCGGCCCTCTCATCCAACGGCTCCACCTCGTCTCCAACGACGTCATGCCCTCCGGCTATGTAGACGAAACGCTCTGTTGCCAGCTCGCGCTCAAGCTCGTACTGTCGAACCAAGTCCTGATCGTAGCCGATGAGTAACAGCCCAACGGGACGCCCCTGTCCTTCGACAATCGCATTGGTCGCAAGCGTGGTGGAGAGGGCAACGAGGTAGACGTCATCGGGTGACGTCGCCTGCCGAGCCAGCACGGCCCGAATCGCACGGCGAATGCCGATCGATAGGTCGTGACGGGTGGTCAGCGCTTTCGCCCCAGCAAGAACGTTCCCGGTCTCGTGGTCGACCAGGGCCGCGTCGGTGTACGTTCCGCCGGTATCAATCCCTAAGACAACCTTCATGACGCATCCTTTATCGAGAAACGAGCCGTCTACTCGGAGAAATCCCCCAGCTGACCGCCGTCGAGGGCCGCAATAAGGCCTTCGGGTGACAGGGCCAAGCCGGCGTCCGGGCGCCCTGAGCTAATGATGATTTGCTCCAGATCGAGCACGCTCTGGTCCACAAACGTGAGGACCCCACCCTGTTTCAGACCAATCACGGAAACAGCACCCACGGTATACCCCGTGATGCGTTCCACCTCCTGCTTTGAGGCCAGATTCACCTTGGCGGCCCCTACGCTCGCCCTCACTTTCTCCAGGCTGAGTCTCTTATCCCCCGGAACGACGACGAGAACGTACCAGCTCCCATCGCAACGCACAAGCATGGCCTTCACCACTTGAGCCACCGGCACACCAAGATCCTGCGCTACACCTTCGGCAGTGTACTGATCCTCCCCATGCTGGTGCACCGTGTAGGGAACGCCCTTCTGCTCCAGTAACTCCATCGGCAAGGTTCTGATAGCCATCCCAATCCTCCTACAAGTCTGACACGCAAGTCAAGCCAGGGGCGGGC
Organism: uncultured Anaerolineales bacterium; assembly: GCA_964597105.1. GTDB lineage: Bacteria > Chloroflexota > Anaerolineae > B4-G1 > B4-G1 > SKLM01. The sequence continues at coordinate 8,211 of CAZQXX010000019.1, read as the reverse complement.
GCGGCCTCTTTCTGCGCCTCGACAGCATCAAGACGCCAGCGACGACCAATACGGCGCCCACGACCTGATCGAGAGACATGCGCTCATTCAACAGGAAATAAGCATAGACGGCGACGATGGGAATCTCCGCCATAGCGAGGATGCTCGCCACGCTGGCCTGGAGCCGGCCCAGCGCAAAGGTGTAGAAGGAGAAAGCGAGAATAGTCGCCACGCTGATGAGACCGGCGAACCAGAGAAACGCCTCAATGGATACAGGCCACGGCTGAGGAATGAAGAACTGGAAGGGAAGGAGCACCAGAGCTCCGAAACCGAACCCATAGGTTAATGTGGTGACCGGGTTGTAGTCTCCCCTCACTCGCTTGCCGAACAGGTTCCACCCGGCGTACATAATAGGGATCCCCAGGCCAATGAGAAAACCGCCGAAAGAGATATCGGCCTGTCCCAGAACATCCAAACCTGATACCAGGACGGTGCCGACAAAGGTGAGGATGATGGCCAGGCCCTTCCGCGTTGTCAGGGGCTCATTCCAGATCAGGGAGGCAACGATGGCCACAATAGCGGGCATCGCTGCCTGCTGGACGGTGGCTACCGCAGCTCCGTTCAGTAACACACCCAAGTTCCAGAAAACGTGGAAAATCCCCAAGCTGGCACCGAGGCCGACGAGCCATTTCAGATCCCGTTTCTTCACCTTGAGCCAGGCTGGATGCAACACGCGCAGTCCCAGAAACAGCGTGAGGAACGTGGCGAAGTCGCGCCAGAAAGCCAAAGCCAGGGCCGAGACCCCGCTAGCGTCGACGATGAAGCGGACCCATATGCCCGAGGTTCCCCAACAGGCGGTGGCAAACAGGACTGCCAGATACCCCCACTGATTAGATCTTAGTGAGGCCTGCTCATCCGTGGTCGTCGACTCGGGCATACTCACCTTCTTGACCGTAGTAAAGACCGATACAGGGTGGAGACCCAGCGCCGATCAGGCTTCTCTCTCCTGTTGAGCCAGCAGGATCTCCTGAACCTCATCGTAGAACTCCTTGACGTGTTTCCGCATGATCTCCTCAGCGCGATCGCCGTGACCACTCTCGATGGCCTCGACCAGATCCAGATGTTTCTCAACGCTGGACGGCAGCAACTCCAAGTGGGGAAGTGCCAGGTACCATAGCCGGCGTGACAAGCCGAAGAGACGCTCTAGCGTCTGCGCCAGATATCTGTTATGGGCTGCCGCAGCGACGGCCTGGTGGAATCGGTGATCCAGATCGAACAGATCACGGCTCTCCTCCGGCGTGACGGCCGCTTGCTCTTTGCGCAGCGCCTCGAGTACCACCAGGTCGTCAGGCTCGACCCGTTCGGCTGCGAGTCGGGCACTGAGTGACTCCAGTGACAGGCGCATCTCACTGAGTTGTTGCAGATCCCCGACGTTGACGTCGGCGACGTAGATGCCGTGGCGTTCCGTGACGTCAACCAGGTTTTCGTGGGCCAGCCATTTGAGGGCTTCGTGGACCGCGGACACGCCCATATCGAGATCCTCGGCCAATTCCTGCTCATTGATCGGGGCACCGGGAGCCAGCTCCAGCGTCGTGATCTTCCCCCAAAGCAGATCATAGGCACGCTGTGTGTCAACTCTCACCAACTGCATAGTCACCTCCAATACAGAAACTCAGCTGCTTCCGGTCAGAACCAGCAGCTCACTTCATGTGTGTCGCTTCACCGTGCCAGTCGGGGATTGCCCATGGCTCTGGCCCGGATACGGTACGTGTCCAGCCCCTCTGTGTCTGTCTCCACGACGACCTCGGGATTGTCTGCGCCAGAGCGGATCGCGGCACCCAGGGCTCGTTCGTGAGCCAGATGCTTGGCATAGGCTAGGCACTCCTCCAATGCATCCTCTTCGAAGTCTCTTCGATCCTCACCGGCCTGCACATAGTAGCCAAGAACCTCCAGCCCGGAGCCATCGAGCCTCGGATAGACCAAGACCTCCTCGACGACCATCACGCTGCCGGCCACGGCACCGAGTGCGTTTGCGACCTCATAGTGCTCGGGAAGGATCAACTCTGCGTGGAGCGCCTCACCGACCTGCTGAAGGAAGAAGTCGGCCGGCGCACCGATACCCACGATGGGTTTGCGCAGCCGGAACACGGTCTCCAGGTGAGGGTGAGTATCGTAGATGCTGTTGAGGAAGAACCAGCGCCCGATGTCGTCCTCCCCCTCCCGCCTTACTTCGGTGGGAGGTGTCAGGGTTTGCTTACTCAGGAAGGTCACGACCGCGTGGACAATCATCTCCACAGCTCGCCGCCAAACCTCTGTCCCGACCTCATCAGGCTCCTTGAATTGGTAGTCGGAGAACACCTGGAAGGCCAGCTCAGACGCTTCTCGATCCCACGGATCGTAACGCCCCTCAACGTGTAGCAGATCTGTAGGTGTCAGGCCGGCCTTCCCAACGATCTCCTGGCGCCACAAGTCCTCCGCTCCGATCTGCGCCACGTGGAGCACGTCGAGGTGATCGATGATCTCGGGCAACGGTTTCGGACCGCTGCGCAGGAACTCGGTCAGCTTCTTCGCCTGAGCCGAGTGGAGCATCCTTTTGTCCTCAGGTTCTCGGAGCAAGAACCAATACTCCAGCCACTCGGGACCAGCCTCCGACCATGATCGGCGCGACAGGGCCTGGAGACGCTTCTTGACGTTGGGATATTCCGCTGCCAGATGAGCGAGAGGAACGACTCGCTCAGGCCCCAGCCTCACTTGTTTGTGGCGGTCGAGAGTGATGTGACTGTCCCCACCCAGGGCGACAGAGAAGAGATCGGCTGCGCTGACCGCCGTCTCATAATCTCCAACGGTGGCGCCCTCCTCGCTGACGGTGACCTCTCCGCCCTCGATGAGCGCCAGATCAGTCGTCGTGCCACCAACGTCCAGGATTAGGGCGTCATCCAACCTCGACAGGAAGCGGCCTCCAATTGCGCTGGCAGCGGGACCAGAATGAATGGTCTCCACCGGGGTCCTGGAGGCGAACTCATCGCTCATAAGCGTGCCATCACCACGCACCATCATCAGTGGAGCGTCAATCTGGCGGCTCTCCATGGCGCGCCGCACGGCTATGACGAAGTCCTGCAAGACAGCCAACAGAGAGGCATTGAGTGCGGCCGTTGTGGCGCGCTCCACCGAACCGAGCCTGGTGGATAGCTGGTGACCGAGCACAACAGGAAGATCACAGACGCGAGAGAGGGCCTCATAGACGCGATTCTCGTGCTCGGGATTCAGTGGGCTGAAGTAGCTGGAGACAGCGATGGCGTCGACGTCGCGCTTGATCTGACTGACCTTGTCCAGGATGCCCGACAGATCCAGCCCTTCTTTTTCCCGACCATAGAGATCGTGACCACCTTCGAAATAGTGGTAATTGGGGGTGGCAAACCGCGCCCCCAGGTTGAAGGATGAGATGAGCTCCGGGTCATACCCAACCAACAGCAGGGCAACCCGCTTCCCCTTCCCCTCGGCAATGGCATTCGTCGCCAACGTGGTCGATACAGACACCATCCGAATTTCCGAGGAATCCTCAATAGCGATCCCTTCGATGACCCGCTCGATCCCGATAGCGAAGTCACGTTTGGTAGTCAGGCTTTTGTGCGTGGCCAGCACCCGACGGGAATCGTAGTCGAGCAACACGCCGTCTGTGTACGTGCCGCCCGTGTCCACACCTAGAACTAACTTCCGTGAGTTGTTATCTTTATCCAATGCTCACCTCGCCAAACCGATATTAGCCCCTCTTCCCATGGAGAGAAGAGGGGCCAACTAGCAAAGTCTGAGTTTAGGCCCTTGCGAAGGCTCACAACAGCTCTTGAGCAAAGGCAATCTCGACCATCAATGGAAGGAATCGTCGTTCGAGCAGCAGCGAACAGCGACGTTAATGATCAGCGCTGACGCCCTTTTTTGAAGGGAGCGGCTGCCGGTTGGCAGCGGCTGCCGATTGGCAGCGAGTCCGTTGTTAATCCAGCATTGAGCTGCTACGTCGATCGAGCTTCGATGAAGGGTGCCTTCAAGCCTGCAGTGAAAGCGACGTAGACAGGGCTGTCATGGCCTTCGCAAGGGTGGCCAAAGCCGCTGTCTGTCTGCAGCCGTCCGGCTGCAGACAGACTAGCGGCTCGGCTCACACGAACATCTCGAAGTCCAGCTCCTCATCCTTGTGGCGCTCGTCGGCCACCTCGCAGATGTGTCGGAGCTCTTCATACATGTCTTCGTCCATCAGCGGCTCGGTATCCTCCTCAAGGATCTCAAGCACCTTCGCGTGGACGCGGTCCCGGAAGGTCTGGCGCCCGCCCAGGTCCCAACCCTCCCAGTTCTGGCGGTCAGTCAGCTCGCCCTGCCAAATCAGATCCTTGAACTGGGTGTAGGTGTGATCATGCTCCAGGTAGTGGCCGCCAGGACCCACATCCTCGATCACGTCCAGCGCCTTGCTGCGATCGTCCACAGGGATGCCGCGGAGGATGCGCTTCACGCGGCTGATGATCTCGTTGGAGGCAACCATCATCTCCATCGAGCTGGTCAGCCCCTGCTCGAGGTAGCCGACATCGTGGATCATATTGCCGCCGACGAGAGCAGCGGTGGTGGCGTTGAACGTGGCCTCCATAGCCGCTTGCTCATCGAACATCTTGGCATCCGAGCAGCCGGCGGTCTCATACATGGGGACCCCCAACCACTTGGTGATCTGAGTGTAGGCCGCGCTGAGAAGCGCCATCTCCGGGGAACCATAGCAGTAGATCGTGGTCCGCATGTCCATGTTGGACATCAGCCCCCCGATGATCATGGGCGCGCCCGGCTTGCGGAGCTGGCTGAGAACGATGCCGAACAGGCTCTCGGTGAGCGCCTGGACGGCCGTGCCAGCGAGCGTGGACGGCGCCGTCGCCCCAGCCAAAGGGCAGGGGGTGTAGACGAAGGGGATGCCATGGTCGGTTGCAAACAGGAGCTTCTGCACCACCTCCTCGGAGTGGCTCAGGGGAGACACAGGCTCGATGTAGAGCGAGAAGATGGGTCCCTTCTCGAACTCCTCTTTGCCACCTACGCGGATATAGGCCATCTCGAGCTGATCGCGAAGACCATCCAGATCCACGGCGGTGATGTTGATGGGCTTGGTCGTGCCCTCCAGCATGGCCAGATACTGCCAGCGGTCGTAGGTGCCGACGTTGACGTCCTGGACAATGCCGAGAGACATGTGGAAATCCATATTGGGCATCGCCTGCGCTATCTTGGCGAAGTTCTTGACATCCTCGTATGTAGCGCGATGCCGCTCGCCGGTGTAGGGATCCCACGTGAACGGTGTGTCGGATCCAGCACCGAAGTAGATCTGATCCTTGTAGAGCTCCATCCGGTGCTGGCGATCCGGTCCGATTACGACGACCTTCCTCGGCAGCGTGGACAGGGCTTTGTCAACCATCCACGGTGGAATCTTGACCAGACTGCTGTCCTCCGTCGTGTCCTCCACGATGGCACCACCAGAATGGGCAACCTCAACCCCCTCCTCCTCGTAAACTCGAACGCCGGTCTCGTACAGAACCCGCAGAGCTGAGAAGTAGATGGCCTCGATCTCGTCTTCGGTAAGCACCTCAAAGGTGGGGGTGGCATTCACTGTGTAATTCGTCTTCTTAACTTGCATGGACAATCTCCTATGTTGAACCTAGCCCGGTCGAGGGGGCATGCCCTAGGCAGCGCCCACGAATTCCTTCGCCAGATCGGAAGCGGAAGGGGCATTGGAGCCGTATCCGTCAGCCCCGATGCGGTCGGCGAACTCTCGATCGACCGGCGCGCCGCCAACCATGATCTTGACCTGATCGCGCAAGCCAGCCTCCTCGATAGCCTTGATGGTGTGGCCCATGGCGCGCATCGTGGTGGTGAGCAAGGCTGACATACCTACTATGTCGGGCTGGTGCTCTTTGATGGCCTCAATGAACGCCTCGGGTGGCTTATCGAAGCCAATATTGACGACCTCGAATCCGGCCCCCTCACACATCATACCGACCAAGTTCTTGCCGATGTCGTGCAGGTCGCCCTCCACGGTGCCCAGCACGATGGTGCCGATCATCTCCTCCTCGGCCTCGGCGAGGAGCGGACGTAATACGCCCATCCCTGCCTTCATCGATTCAGCCGACATCAGCACCTCGGGCACGAACATGTCGCCGCGCTTGAAGCGCACGCCGACCTCATCCATCCCGACGACCAGCCCGTTGTCCAGAAGCTCTTTGGCTGTCTTACCCTCGTCCAAACCCTTCTGGATCAGGTCGGGCACCTTATCGTTATTGCCCTCAAGAACGGCAGTGGCGAGTCTCTCATAAACTGTGCTCATTGTCTTGCTCCTCTGATTCTGGTTGTCCTCAAGCAGGCCGGACAGCAAATCCGACCTACATCTGTTTGTCCTCAGGCAGTCTGTCAATCAGCGATCTCGCGATCCTGCCACCAGTCTTGCTCGACGCGCTCTTCGGCTTTCTCCAGCGCCTCCTGGATCACGTCTTCCGTGCCTTCCTTCAACGGGGCAGGCTCGTGACTGGCCAAGATGTCGCGCACGCGAGTAACAGTGCGGTCCTTCATCGTCTTGCGGCCCATCATATCCCATTCCTCATAGTTACGCCGGTCGAGGAGGTTGGGATACCAGAATTCATTCTTGTAGTAGCGGTGCGTGTGCGGCTCGCGGAGGTAGTGACCGTTGGGACCGACGTCGTTGATGACCTCGGTGGCCAGGGTATCCTCGTTGACCTCGATTCCGCGAGTCAAGCGACGTGCGTAGCCAATGGCCTCATCCATCGCGGCGAGCTGGAAGACAGAGCCCGTCATAGCGCTCTCTGTGTACCCCACATCGTGGCATAGGTCTCCCCCGGTCAGGGCCGAGAAGTAGACGGACATCGAGCCCTCTATGAGAGCCTGCTCGTCAAGCGTCTTGGAATCGGTGCAGCCGCCCGTCTGCCAAAGCGGCAGGCCAGCGTAGTGAGCAAGCTCGGTCAGGCCGGCCATCATCAGCGGCAGCTCCGGCGCGCCGTACGCCAATATCATGGCATTCATATCCATCACAGAGAAGACGCCACCCATGATGAAGGGCAGACCAGGCTGAATCGCCTGGGCGATGGTCAACCCCATCCACGACTCGGCGACGCCCTGCGTGATGATGCCAGCGGGTGTGATGGGTGCAGTGCCACCGGCAATGGGGCAGGGGGTAAAGACCAAAGGAATCCGCTTCCTGGCCGCGAAGACGAGCTTATCAAGCGCCTCAAACGTGCTGACTAACGGCGAGAGCGGCTCGCAATAGTGGACGTAGTTCGGACGCTGTTCGAAAGCCTCCTGCCCACCCGCTTCGGCGACAGCGATCTCGTGGATCCCCTGAGAATCGTACTTGTCGAACGACCAGGCGACGATAGGTTTACTGGTGTTCGGGAACATGTGAGCGAACTCGTAGAGCGCGCTCAAGTCTGCGTGCACGTCATCGACGGAGCCAAGAGACTCACAGAAGTCGATGTTAGGAAGGGCGTCCACTACCTTCGCCACCTTGGACACGTCGTCCTTGACGTAGGGCCGACGCTCGAGCGTCTCGACATCGATGAAATTGGGGCACGTCGGACCGGGGCCGAAGTGGGCTCGGCCTGGCCCGATGTGGATATCGTGCTCACGATTGCCGTCGCGAGCGTAGATCGTGAAGCTGCGCGGAGCTTTTCTCAAAGCCTCCTTCACCAGCCAGGAGGGAACCCGAACCCGTTCTCCTTCCACCCACGCGCCAGCGTCCTTGAGAATCTGACGCGATTCTTCGTGATGGACTTCGAGGCCGGTGCTCTCCAAGACATGCAACACGCCTTCGAATAGCTCCTGCAACTGATCGTCTGTGAGCATACGAAAGCGCACACCTGAGTTAACTTGGTAGTTTGTCCTCATTTAGAAGGTCTCCTTGTTCTTGACAATCCCCGGGACAAGTCCCTGGCAGTGGCCTTCGGGCCTTCCAGTTGCGTCCCAGGATGGAACAGACTAGGCTTCGCCAACGAATTTCTTTGCCAGATCAGACGCAGATGCAGCGTTGGCCGCGTAGCCGTCGGCGCCGATGTCATCCGCGAACCGCTGGGTGACCGGGGCACCGCCGACCATCACCTTGACTTGATCTCGCAGCCCAGCTTCCTCGATGGCCTTGATGATATCCCCCATCCCGCGCATCGTGGTCGTGAGCAGGGCCGACATACCGACGATATGAGGCTCAAACTC